>JADKCL010000002.1 GCA_016718825.1 Bacteroidota bacterium
TATCAATATTGTTATCGATGGTGGTCATTGAACAATTGTAGGGAAAAGGAAACCACAGACATGAAATCGACTGAAAGACGGTCTAAAATTATCATTTATTTCATTCCGCTTAACATCGAAGGGAAAATGAAGATATGAATTTTCTTGATTCCCGCCATAGGATTTTTAGTCGCGGTTGAAATACTCCTTGAGATTCAATGCCTCTGTTGGCTTCAACCGTCCTGCACTGACCAACCGCAACTCCCGGCGACGCTGTGCACCCTCGTAAAACTTGATTTCCTTCTCCGTTTCAGGCTCCACAGGGATTACCGGAATCGGGCGGCCGGATTGATCCACTGCCACAAAGGTATAGTAGGCGCTGTTGCAGAAGCGTTTGCCATTCACCTGCTGCATGTTCTCGGCCCAAACATCGATGCGCACTTCCATCGAGGTCGTAAATGCACGTGTCACAAAGGCCTCCAACAAGACAATTTCGGCGAGGTGAATCGGCGAATTGAAATCCACAAAATCGACCGAAGCTGTCACGCAAATGCGGTTGCAATGCCTGGAGGCCGAAATTGCCGAGACAATGTCCATCCAATGCAGCAGTTTCCCACCCATCAGGTTGCCGAGAATGTTGGTATCGTTCGGGAAGACCAGTTCGGTCATCGTGGCAAAGGATTCACTGGGTTTTTTCGATTTCATGCTTCATTGATTTACACCGCAAATCTAGCAGGAAGTCTGGAGAAACGCGCATTCTGGACGGGTGATATGCCTCATCCAACGCATAACGCCCTTGCTGTGGAAAACGGACGTTCGTGGAGGCGGATTTGTGGCTAATTTTGAAGCCTTTGTAAAGGAATAGATGAAAGCATATCTGGACTTGCTCCATCATGTGATGGAAAATGGAACCGACAAGGGTGACCGCACCGGAACAGGGACAAGGTCGGTTTTCGGCTATCAGATGCGGTTTGACCTCGCCAAGGGCTTCCCGCTCGTGACCACCAAGAAGGTGCACCTGCGCTCGATCATTCACGAATTGCTTTGGTTTCTCAAGGGCGATTCCAACATTGCCTACCTCAAGGAAAACAATGTGAGCATCTGGGACGAATGGGCAGATGCGAATGGTGATTTAGGACCTGTTTACGGTGTGCAATGGCGGAGCTGGCCCACGCCAGACGGTCGCAAAATCGATCAGATCAGCCAATTAATCGACCGGATCAAGAAAAATCCCGATTCCCGCCGCCATATCGTAAGCGCTTGGAACGTGGCAGAGGTCGACCACATGGCCCTTCCGCCTTGCCATGCATTGTTTCAGTTTTATGTGGCGAATGGCAAGCTGTCTTGTCAGCTGTATCAGCGCAGCGCGGATTTGTTCCTCGGCGTTCCGTTCAACATCGCAAGTTATGCACTGTTGACGATGATGGTCGCGCAGGTTTGCAACTTGGAACTGGGGGACTTCGTACATACCTTCGGCGATGCACATATCTACTCCAATCATTTTGATCAGGTGAGACTGCAGCTGAGCCGGGAGCCGAGGCCGCTTCCACAGATGCAGCTCAATTCTAGTGTTCAATCCATCTTCGACTTTAAATTCGAGGATTTTGAGGTTGTGGGATATGACCCGCATCCGCTCATCAAAGCACCGATTGCAGTATGATCGTTTCAGCAGTAGTAGCCGTATCAGAAAACGGCGTCATCGGCAAAGACAACCAACTTCCTTGGAGGCTGCCCGCAGACCTTCGTTATTTCAAGCAGCTCACGACCGGGCATACCGTGATCATGGGACGCAAAACCTTCGAAAGCATCGGCAAGCCGTTGCCAAATCGCCGCAACATCGTCATCTCCCGCAATCTTGATTTCAAGGCGGATGGTATCGAGGTCATTTCCAACTTCGGCGACGCCCTCAAGGCCTGCATTGGCGAAGACGAAGTGTTTATCATCGGCGGCGCCACCATCTACGAAAAGGCTTTTGACCTTGACGTCGTAGATCGCATCTACATGACGATCGTCCATGCCGAATTCGAAGGCGACACCCGTTTCGAGATTCCAGGCGGCAAAAATTGGCTGATCGACCACAGCGAGCGCCATCCGGCCGACGAGAAGAATGCCTACGCGTTTAGCTTCGTTACCAAAGTCAGGCAGCGCGAAGCGCCGCTGCAGCGTGCTTCGGGCTTTGCTGGGTAGCAGCACACTTATTTACATTGCGCATTGTAGATCGTGATCAGTTCGTAAAAACTGGTTTCGTCGGCCTTATAATTGCCTTTGTAACGTTCCGTAAAGTTTTTGCATTGTTGTACATAAGGCTTGATCACTTTGTTCACATTGCCTTGGGTCACTTTGTAAAAATTACCGTCGGGCATTTGGAAAGTAAAGCGGTAATAGCCGCCAGTGTTTCCTGCGTCATTATAAACATAAGTGGTATTCACGAAATAGAGTTTGATTTTGCCGTCTGCCATGCGAGGTGCGTACCAAACAGGGCCATCGGTCTTATCCGCGAAAATGGGTACGCGGTCAAAAACAGTGTCTTTGGTAAAAAACGAGGTCACGTTGGGCAGGCCCTGCTCGGCCTCTGATCGGACTTTGCGTCCTTCGACATCAATGTATTGGGCGAATTCCAACGCCCCTCTGCGTGAATACCCAAAAGAGATTGATTTGCAGGGTATGGTATCGCCGTTTTGGATGACATAGGGACGATTGGATTGACCTTGAACCCATGAAGCCAAAGCGATGATGATTGCCACGATAGAAAATGCTTTTGATTTCATGATCCCTTTCGGTTTTTGGTAAATGGTAGTTCAAGTCTTTCTCAACAATGATCTTCCACGAATTTAGGCAGTGATTTGCGAATTGCAAGAGGTAGGATCTTGCACCTGTGGCTTGTGAACGCTCTACGATAGATTGGTTTTCGTCGCATGAACTTCCAAACACTTTCTTTCCTTTGCAGTTGGATTGATTTATCTCCTATCGCAGCACCTTGGAAGCTTCAAAAACCGGCATTCTTCTCGTCAATCTCGGCACGCCCGACAGTCCAGCAACGGCAGATGTGCGCAAGTACCTCGTTGAATTCCTCACCGACGAACGGGTGATTGACATCCCCGCCCTGCAACGCAATCTGTTGGTTCGCGGCATTATCGGTCCGTTCCGCGCTCCGAAATCCGCCAAAAGCTACCGCGAAATCTGGACCAAGGAAGGTTCTCCGCTGATGACGATTTCCGTCGCGTTGCGGGAAAAGGTGGCCGAGGCGCTCGGCGACAACTATCAGGTCGAATTGGCGATGCGCTATCAAAGTCCGTCAATTGCGAGTGCTTTGGAGCGCTTCAAAGGCAAGTTTTTGAAGAAATTGCGGATCATTCCGCTGTTTCCGCAGTACGCATCCGCCTCGACAGGCTCCGTGCACCAAGAGGTCATGCGCCTGCTTTCCACCTGGCAAGCCATCCCCGACGTCGAATTCGTCAACAGCTATCCGACCGATCCGGGGATGATTCAAGCCTTCGCCGAATTGGGAAGGGTGGAGAAACCCGAGACATTCGACCACGTCTTGATGAGCTTCCACGGACTCCCTGAGCGTCAATTGGTCAAGGCCGATACCCAAAACCATTGCTTGAAGGCCAAAGACTGCTGCCAAGTCTGGAACGAGAAGAATCAATATTGCTACAGCGCACAATGCTACGCAACGGCACAAGCACTTGCCAAGGAGCTGAACCTCAGTCCCGAACAATACACGGTTTGCTTTCAATCACGTCTCGGGAAGACCCCTTGGGTCAAGCCCTATACCAGCGAAGTCATCCACCAAATGGCCAAGGAAGGCAAAAAGCGCCTTCTCGTTTTCTGTCCGGCATTTGTTTCCGATTGTCTTGAAACCATCTTTGAAGTCCGCGTCGAATACAACGATGAATTCAAAGCCGCTGGCGGTGAGGAGGTTGTGCTTGTAGAGGGCTTGAACACTCATCCGACTTGGGTGAACGCACTTTCTGGGATTTGTCGAGGCTGATGGTTTAGCCTCAAAGGCACGAAGGCACAAAGATGAAGCCTATCGCTTCGTGTCTTTGTGCCTTCGTGGCAAGAAAACAGCGTTAACCTTGACCTTAGTTTCCGGTGCTTACGAGCTTCACGGCCCGTGCTACGCCATCCGACTCGTATTGCAAGAGCAGCATCCCGCTGCCGAGTTCAGGCAATTGCCAATCCAAGGCTTGGATTCCTTGTTGCACCTCCTTCGTTGCCAAGACGCGTCCCTGTAGGTCAATGAGGCGCAAAATGCCTTCCGATTCGCTGGAAATCCCCCAATCGATATGCAATCTGTCGTTGAAAGGGTTGGGACTGACCTCCATTTCGAAGGGAAGGTTTGCTTCTTCATTCCCGACAAACGTGCAGATCATCGTTGCTTCACCCGGCTCCATGAAGGTGGCGTAGTTGAGGGCATTGGCGATAATCGTGCTGTTGAATTGTGTCACCTGCGGCGTTACAATCGGGGGTTGATAGGAGGCAGGCGAAAGTTGCAACGGGCTTTCCGTGCAAATGCCGACGCCGGTCAGCGGGCTGATTTTTGCGATGGTGGACTTGTGCGTGAAGTCCCAAGCGCTGAGGTACATCATGCCCCCGGGAGCGGGCGCGACGCCAAAACTTTCTTGCGTGATCGCGCCGGTTCCCAGTTTTTGCCATTGGATATTGCCGGTGGCATCTGTTTTGACGAGCAATGCCTCCAGACCGTACGTCGAACCGGTGAGGAAAAATCCGCCGTCGGCCGTTTGGGTCAGCTTGCGGGGCTGCAATTGCTCGAAGTAGTCATAGACATGGTAGCTCAACCGGTTGCCGGTCGCATCAAAGGTCGTGAGCGTCATCATGCATTCCAGGCTTGCACCTTGGTAATTGGTGGTGATGCCCAAAACTGCCGTGCCGCCATCCTGCGTCTTTACGATGTCATAGGCTTCGTCTCTCGAAACCCCTTCGTCCATCATTTTGGCCCATTGGAAAAGGCCGTTGTCGTCCAAATTCAGGATGCCCCAGTCCAAGTCGCCGTTGGCCAGCGTACTGTACGTGGCGACATATTTGTTTCCGGGAGCCTGCGTCATCGCAGAGAAAAAGCCCGTGGCGGATTGCGTTAAGCCAGAATGCTCCTTGGTCCAGAGGATATTGCCAAGGCTGTCGCAACGTGTAGCGTAGAATTGAAGCGCGCAATTGCCACCGCCAAAAATGAAGCCTGCGCCATCGTGGCTCGCGCAGACAAACTGTGTGGTGAGGTCCCCAAATTGATGGGTATAGAGCTTTTGCCACTGCAAAGTGCCGTTTTCGTCCAGTTTGAAGGCACAAATACCGTCAAAACCTGTTGTTGCACCCAAGGCGATGAGGCCTCGGTCGGAGGTTTCTGCGATGCTGGAGAACTTGACCATGGCCGAAGTGTCGACAGCAAATGTCCAGAGCAAGTCGCCATTTTCATCCAGCTTGTGAATGCGGTGTTGCAAATAGGTGACGACCGCCACGCCGCCATCCGAAGTCGCAATGCAACCTTCGACGTAGGCAGTGCCGGGCAATTCCTTGTTCCACGTCGCTTGAGAAAATGAAAGAAAGGGAATGAGCAAAGGAAAACAGAAAAGGAGAAATTTTTTCATTGGATCAAATCATTCTAAAGTGGGTTCAATTTGGGCATTGCAAGCAACTGTAGCACCGACTGACGTTTGAAAGGAGAAAAATGGGGGTCAGCGGCTTTTCACCTTTGTCCAGGCAAAAGAATCTCGCGTCGGCCACAAGGAAACCGAGAAATCGCGTTCAGGCAGTGTCTTTTCTCATTGAGGCTTTCGAAGAATCCGCTGGATTGACTGCTTCGACTAAAATCCTGCATGCACCAATTTCAAAGTCCTAACAATTCCTTCATTTTCAAGCGTCAACAGCAGCATTCCGTTGGGCAGATGGGGAATGTCCATTTCCAATGAGGAAATCCCGGACGCAACTATAGCTTCGTGAACGATGCGGCCCTGCAAGTCATGGATGCGAAGGTGGCCTTCGGTCAACAGCGCGTCTCCGAATTCAACATTCAATGTGGAAGTAAATGGATTTGGACTTGCCACGAGCGGCGGAGTCAAGACCACCGGATTGTTGCTCACTTTGGTACAGAGAAATGTTGGCTGTTGCATTTCCGTATGGCTCAAATCCGCCATCGGAATTGCGTTGACAGTGCCATTCCACGGAGAACATGTCGCGGTCAAGATGGGTGTCGCTGGACTTGTGACCGTCAGTTGCACCGTATCTTCCGCGCAAAAACCATCCCCACCGGCTACACTCATCATATTGAGAAAGGACCAATGAACATCGTCATGGCCCGCAAGGTAAAACATCTCATCGCGCGCGGCCGCTAACCCCATACCAAATTGCCAAGCATATCCTCTTCCTGCCTTTTGCCAGATGATTCCGCCGAGGCTATCCGTTTTGACCAACAATACCCGCATGGTCGTAGCAACACAGCCGGTAAGGATGAAGCCTCCATCGCTGGTTTGGATGATCCCCTCCGGTTGAATACTTTCTGGATAATCATAGACATGGTGGCTCAGTCGGTTTCCTGCACTGTCAAAAGTGGTCAGCGTCATGTTTTGTTGTGCACCATTGGGAAGCTGTGTATTGTAGCTGACTCCCAAAACTGCAACTCCGCCTGTCGTCGTTGCTACCGTGGCCTTCACTACGTTGTTATACACTACATCATCAGAAACTTTTGCCCATTCAAATGCACCGGATCCATCGATTTTGATCAAACCCCAGTCCAAATCAGGCGCCACATAGTTGTTGAACGTGGCGAAATAGCCTCCGTCAGCGGCTTGAACCATGCAGTCCAAGTAACCCCCAAATTGTCCGGCAAGCCATTGATATTCACGCGTCCACATCACGGAGCCATTCGCATCACATCGGGTAGCGTAAAATTTGAGTCCGCATTCTCCACCTCCGAATAAAAAGCCACCGTCACCGTGGGCCGGACAAGCCCACTGGGCGGTCAAACCTCCCGCTGTCGTGGAATAGGCCTTTTCCCAAAGCTTATTGCCATTTTCGTCAAGCTTGACGACATAAGTCGAGGAATAGTCTGCGAAATTCCCAAAGGCGACAATCCCGTGGTCTTCGGTTTCCGTCAATGAAAACAACATCTGAAGTGAGCCACTGTCAATCACATAGGACCAGACAAGTGCCCCCGATTCATCCAGTTTCATGATGTTATTGGGCTGATAGGTCACAACGACCACGCCGCCGTCATACGTTGCCACCGACTCCCGGATGGGAGCTAAACCAGGCAAATCCACCGACCACGTGTTTTGGGCAACGAGAATGGTCGGAAACAAAAGTATGAAAATGAGGGCCTTAACCATGATGGGAACAGCTAATGTTAAAAGATGATCGAAAAGTTGGACTTTTTTTAGATCGCGTGGTGATTGAGGGCGTGAATGGTCTAAAATGAAGGACAATTTGTTCATTCGCTGGGACTCGCCCGCAGAGCGTTCAAAATTCAGGCTGATCAGAGAAACCCATTCGAAGGCCCTCTACCCCCATATCTCCGCCGCCAACCGGAACGTATTGCAATGCGCCTCCACGATGTCTTTGATGTGGGGACTATAGCCGCCGCCCATGGAAATTGTGAGCGGGATGCCCGTGGATTTCATCGTTTCCATAACGAATCGGTCCCTTTGTTTGCAACCTTCGCGGGTCATCGCCATCCTGCCCAGTTTGTCTGTCGCGAGCACGTCCACGCCCGAGAGGTAAAAGGCAAAGTCCGGCTGGAATTGGTCGATCAGCCTTGGTAAAGTCGCCTTCAATTGGCTGAGAAACAGTTCGTCGGTGGTTCCGGGAGGCAAGGCGATGTCGAGGTGACTTGTTTCCTTGTCCATGGGATAGTTGCCGGCGCAATGCATGGAAAAGGTGAACACATCCGTGCGGTCGTTGAAGATCGCTGCGGTTCCATTGCCTTGATGCACGTCGAGGTCCACGATCAGGATGCGGTGAGCGATTTGGTCCCGAAGCAGGACGTTGGCCGCCGTGGCAATGTCATTCAACAGGCAAAACCCCTCGCCACGGTCCGCGAAGGCATGGTGGGTGCCCCCGCTCACGTTCATGGCCACGCCGTGCGCCCGTGCATAATGCGCACATGAAAGCGTGCCTTGGTTGATGATACGCTCGCGCAAGACCAATTCTTCGGATTGCGGAAAGCCGATTTTACGGGCCTCTTTGGTGGTCAAGGTTTGGGTTTGCAGCTTTCTGAAGTAGTCTGCTGAATGGGTAGTGAGAATATCTTCTTCAGATTGAATGGCGGGCTCGAAAAAATTGGCCTGCGTCAACGTTCCTTCATACAGCAATTGCTCCGGGATCAGATTGTACTTCTCCATCGGAAATCGGTGGCCCTCCGGAAGGGGATGGGCATAAACGGGGGACCAAGCGACTTTGAGCATTGGGCGAATTTACATCAGACCCTGAAAACCTTGTGTATATGCAATGCTTGTTTCCATGCAATCAACCTTATCTTTGCGGCCAAATGCAGTTTTATTACCTGAAATAAGCGAATGGAAATCGATCAATGGATGCTCGAAAGGCTCCGTAGCTATGTAGCGCAGCGGATGACAGGTGTTTTTGACCTCGAATTTGAAAGCGAAGACCCTGAATTTCTGGCCTATATCGAGCGGATGGTGGACTTTCTGCATTTTCTCGCCGAATCGGAGCCGCCTGTGCAGCGGGTTTGCAATTACAAGCCGACCTCGTTTGCGACCTCCAAGCTCGCCCCGATGTTTGTCGAATGGTCCAAATCCAAGGAGCCGATGAATTTGGAAGGCTTGCCGGCACAGCTCCGCGCAAGATTCCCAAAAATTCCTTCAAGTTTTCCAGCCGGGCGAGATGCGTTTTTCATTCAGCAGCAGCGGTTTGAAGACAAGATGGATGACATCAAGCAGGTGCTTGGACCCGACTTTGAACCCGAACAACTGCGTCCGGATTGCGGTAGTTACCGCCACATGACCTTTCCGGCTCCTACGACTGAGGCCGACTTCAAGTGGATGGCGGAAGACTTTGTGGACGCCCTGCAAATCAAAGCCTTCGACTTCGGGCAACTGCGTCTGCTGGACCACAAACGCCGCATTCCCGGCCAACCTTCGGAGGTTGGAGCGGTCTTGGAAGCCATCGGCGAACGGTACCTTAAAACCATTCGCAAGGAAAAGGAACGCGTCCAAAAGAAGGAATTCCAACGCGTCCAAGCCGCCATCGAGCGCCTCCTAGCTGCCACCAAAGGCTTCAAATTCTACAGCAACGCCAACCCCGCCGACAACGGCCTGCCTTTGGAAACGGAATATACCTGTGAGACCGCCTCTGGCGGACAAAGTGCTGGTAAGTGTCTGTTGCTCATCGGGGTAGGAGCGGAGGAGTTGGTTTATTTGGCTAGCTTTTGGGGGTAGTTTTTTGGATCGCGTTGCCAACCCTATCGGCGCGCGGTGTTTGGGTTGGCAACGCTATTTTTTGTCCCCCGCGGTGCCAACCCTCTCAGTACGCGGTGTTTGGGTTGGCAATGTCATTTTGATGGCTCTATTTCAATACATCCTATAACGCCCGCTCCCAACCCGGATTGGCATGTGGTGGTTGGGTTGGCGCCGCTATCTTGACAACATTCGATTCTGCGCTCCAGCATCGCCGCTAGGTGATCCACCCTGCCATTTCATCCGCCGAATTGCCCGTTTATTCATCCAACCTGCCCGTTCATCCGCCAGGATGCCCGTTCATCCAATTTGGCGTTTTGGAAATTTTATCTGTTGCTCCTTTGCCTCGACGATCACAGGAAGTGGGACCGATTCCGGAAGATGTCCTGCCGACTGTGACCGCCAACAGATTTTATTCACCCAAAAACGCATTTTAAAATGAAAAAGCTATTACAAATCCTTGCTTGCCTCGCTTTACCCTTTGGGGTTCAAGCCCAGACCATTGACCTGTATCCAGACTACGATGCGGCACTTGGTTACCACGACGGTTACAATACCTCGAGTCAGAATTACGGAACGGCCACGCAAAATTCGGCCTACTGCATTCCCGGCGCGATCGGCGGTCTCAACATGAACCGCGCCTTGATCCACTTTGACCTCAGTCAGTTTACACCTGGCACCACAATCGTTTCGGCCACGCTTGATCTTTACGCTTTGGGCCCCAATGGCATTCTTCAAGGGCATACCGGCGCCAACAACGGTGCTTTTGTCAAGGCGGTGACTTCGGCCTGGCAAGAAATGTCGGTGACTTGGGACACGCAGCCGACCTATTCCAATACCAATCCTGCTGTTTTGGCCGCAAGCACGAGCATCACCCAAGACTACACCGGCATTGATGTCACGGACATGGTGCGCGACATGGTCAACAATCCCCAAACCAACTTCGGATTTGGCTTGATGCAGCAAAACGAGGTGGTGACAAATGCGCTTTGCTTCGCTTCGAATGACCATCCCAATCAACTCATCCGGCCGATTTTGCATGTGACACTTTGCAATGACAACTTCAGTTTTATCGCAGATTACGATGCTGCACTTGGCACGCACGATGGACAAAATACATCAGGAAACAACTACGGAACAGCCCCACAGAATGCAGCGTATTCGGTCACAGCGACAAATGGAACGCCGAGCGGCAACAGCAATCGGGCCTTGATTCATTTTGACTTGACCAGTATTCCTTCCAATTCTGTGGTCACTTCGGCAACGATGAAGCTCTATGCACGTGGCCAAAATGGCAATCTGAATGGCCATGCCGGGAATGCAAATACTTCGACCATTTCGACGGTTGCAAGCCCTTGGTCCGATGCAACGGTCACTTGGGACAATCAGCCCGCCCCTGGATTTGTGGTCGCCACATTGGCACAAAGCACAGGTCCACTTCAAGACTACACCAACATCGACGTGACGGCAGCAGTGCAAGATATGGTTGGCAACCCATTGACCAACAATGGATTCATGTTGCAATTGCTCAACGAAGTGGAGACTAATGCATTGATTTTCCAATCCCTCGAATGCGGTGACCCAACGAAATTTCCTGCGCTAGAGGTGACCATAGCCTGCGGCAAAGTGACAGCTGCGGATGCAGTGGTACACATTGAAGAAGGTATGCAATTGTTCCCGAATCCTACAGCTCAAACGCTGAGCCTTCGCCTCGACTTGGAAAAGCCATCTGCAGTCATGGTCCAATTGATTGACCTACAAGGCCGTGTGATTGGTCAGCATGAAGCTGGAGTACAATCCGCCGGGAAACAAATTTTCAACCTTGACACCTTGGTGTCGCAAGCTGCCGCAGGCATGTTCATCGTACGCGCACAGATCGGCGAGCAAGTTATCGACCGGAAGCTCGTCTTGACGGGGAATTGATCCGTTTTTTCTTAGCAACTATTTAATAATAAGAACCTTATGAAAAAGTTTAGCCAGTTTTTGGCAGTGATGCTGCTTGCCTTTACGCAGGTATTTGGGCAGAACATACAGACCTTCATTGCAGACTATGATGCCGTCATAGCTTTAACAACGAGCAATAATCCGACAGTACAATTTACAAATTATAGCACCCTTGACAAAAATGCAGCCTATAGAATTTGGGGTCCGAATCCAGTAGAAGTGCATTACAATAGGTCGTTGATGCATTTTGATTTCAGCTCAATTGCACCTGGCACCTATATCGAATCAGCGAAAATGGATCTGTTTTCTTACTCTGCAAATGGTGGTTGGCCAACACATTATGTTAACGTGAGTGAATCCAGTTTGCGGAGAATTGATGCGCAATGGGATGTGAATACAGTGACTTGGAATAACCAACCAATAGTAAATCCGACCTTTTTCCAACAATCCTACCTGCTCCAACTGATCCAGACCAGGATTATTTGGGAGTAGATGTAACGGAGATTGTAAGGTACATGATTAACAACCCAACTCAAAATTTTGGCTTTCTTTTGCGTTTAGAAAATGAACAACTTGACGGCGCATTAACTTTTTGTTCAAGGGATCACGCGAATCCTAGCAAATGGCCAAGAATTCATATCAACTTCTGCAAACCAGACCTTGAGGTTGTTGCCAATAGGGACGCAGCAATTGGTACCAACCCTGGGATGAACACCTCTGGTAACAATTATGTGGGAGCGGTACAAAATGCAGCCTACTGCATGACATCTGACGATGGCACGACCAATGGCCATTTGAACCGCGCATTGATCGGGTTTGATCTCAGCGATTTGCCAACAACTACTGTCATTAACTCTGCGAAGTTGAACTTGTATGCTTTGGGTGCAACAGGAGTACTTCCAGGGCACGATGGTACGGCAAATGCTACTGAAATTCGACGCGTTCCTGTCGCTTGGGACCAAACACAAGTCACTTGGGACAACCAACCTAGCCTTGGTACGCTTGTCACGATTTTGCCCCAAAGCACAAGTCCGACACAGGATTATCTCGATATTGATGTCACGCAAGCTGTACGAGAAATGATTGCGTTTCCTCAAAACAATCATGGATTTTTGCTCAAGCTTGTCACCGAATTGGAACAGAATGCGATGCTGTTTCATTCCATCAACTCTGGAGATCCCTCAAAAGCGCCGAAACTGGTATTGGATATCGATTGTAGCTCGATTGTAGGTGTAGAGGAGAAAAAAGTAGTTGATTTTGCCTTGTTCCCCAATCCTACAACGAATTCGGTTCATTTTAGAGGCACGATGGACGCTGACGGCAAAGTCGAATTCAAAATCTACGATCTAAGTGGACGGCAATTGGCAATCCAAGATGCGGGCATCATCAACGCAGGCTCCCATACCCTCGACATTTCCACACTCATCACCGATCAACCCGCTGGGATCTACATCGTGCGGGCCAAGTTTGGCGAGCAAGTCATCGACCGGAAGCTTGTCCTAACCGGCAACTAACCCCCAAAAGTCTAAACCACCATTTCTCAGAAACCCCGGAGGTCCAATCAACCCCGGGGTTTCCTTTTTTCAACCTCAAAACTAAGATCAAAAGGCTATTCCTTCGCCAATTTCAAAGCCACCAATCGACCATTGAGCTCCAATCGCAGGAAGTACAAACCAACAGGAAGGGCTCCAAGGTCCAAGTCCATTGCGCTTGCATCCGTCTCCTGTTGGATGACAACCACCCGTCCGTCGACGGTCATCAACTCCACTTGGCCAATGGCTTGCAAATCAGTACGGCGCAAATGCACGATGCCCGAACTGGGGTTCGGATAAACTTCAAGGATTGCATCCATTCCATTCGTGACGCCGACGGCCAATACAAAATGGCAGCCGGAGGTATCGCTGCAAATGCCATCTGAGACGATGACGGCGTAGTTGCCATCCGAACCGACGGTAAAGCTTTGACCGGTTTGGCCTGGAATCACGCCAAAGCCATTGTCGCAAGCCAACCATTGGTAGGAGGGAGAATTGAGATTGGCAGTCAGCGTGTTTCCGTTTACCGTCACGCTGGTATCAACCAAATGAATTCCCAAAGAGAGCACGACCACGGAATCACAGCCGTCGATCGCCGAAAAGGTCTCCGAGTAAGTTCCTGGCTGTGTAAGCGATTGCGAACCAAGTGTATAAATATCTCCATCGCAGATGGTATCGCTGATCGACATTGTCATCGGAGGGTTGACGGTGAGCGAAAACGTGACCGTTGAGTCACAGCCGCTTTGTGCTTGGAAAGTTTCGGTAAACACCCCGGTCGTCTGCAAAATTTGGTTACCAAAAACGACCGAATCCCCACTGCAAATCGTGGCAGAGTCGCTTCCAAATACCGTTGGCGTTACCGTGAGCTGAATTCCCGAAATGGAATCGCAACCATTCGGACCCGTGGTTACGTGGCTGTATGTTCCTGCCGAGGTCAATTGTTGCCCGAAGTAGGAGAGTGTATCTCCTTGACAAATAGTAGATTGTGACATGGCAAAACGCAAGGAATCGAATCCTGCCGCAAATTCACGCCGGCCCAGGATCCCGCAGCGGTAAACGGTATTGGCGAGGGTATCCACATGGAATTGATTCCCAAGCCTGGACCACAAGATCCCTTCATTGTCTGTCCGGTAGGCCAAACGGATATTTTCTTCCTGCGTGCTTGCAGCTAGGCCCGCTACGCCGGTATACGCGTAGGTAGCTGTGTAGGAGGGATTTGTGCCGCCAACCAGAAAAGTGCCGAAGTAGTGCGTTGTTTCCAAGCTGCCAGTCAGATTTTCATTCGTCGAATTGGGCGTTTGATGTACGGCATAGACATGCAATGCTGTCGGATTTCCACTGTTGATTTGGGCTGTGAATGCGCTGCCATCGAGGTTTGTGACCGTGGCGGAGGTTGGTGAACCGTAAATTACGGTATTGTCATCTCCGATTGCCGCGCCAGAAACGGCCCAAGTGGTTCCGTTGCGGGTACCTGTGAGGCCGTTCGGGCCACTGTCGGCGGTGGACAAACCCGTGCCTTCGTCCATTTTCCAGTAACCGGCGAGATTGGCATAGTTGGGGTGGGCGGGATTGATCTTTTTGGTCATGTATTGCTGGATCGTTGCGGCCGAAAGTGCTGTGGACCAGACGCGTACTTCGTCGATTTTTCCGTCGAAGTTCCGGGTGCCACCGGCGGTATAGGTGATGCGTCCAATGGCAAGGTTGTAGGTCGAAGGCAGCATTGGTCCGGAGAAAAGGAAAGTGCCACTGGCAACCCCGTTGATGTAGACGGTCAACCGGGTTCCGTCGTAGGTGCCGGCGACGTGCGTCCAGGTATTGAGGGCCATTTGCGGGGTGGAAACGGCTTCTTTCCAGCTTGTCGTCGTCCCAAACATAAATGACAATGTGCCGTTGGCACCGCAACGCAGGGTATATCCGGCCTCGCCCGAACCCCATCCATCCTTGCTGATGATCACATTTCCCCAGCTGTTGGGGCTCCAACTATCTGCCTTGATCCATGCCTCCAGGGTCAATGCCGTTGTCGGATTCAATGCCGCATGGTTGGGAATGGAGACGTAATCCGTGGAAACGTTGCAATCGATCGCGTAACCCGAGCCAGGAGCCTGTGCGTTTGCCGCGGTTGTCCCAAGAGCAAGGAGCAGGACGAGTAGAAAATTTTTCATGGGAAGATCAATTCTAGTCTAGCAGAAAACTGCAATAATACCAAGAATTCGAATGATTATCAGCTTGTTACTGTAAGTTGGCCGACCAATGCAACTGCAAGTGATCCAAAGCGTATCTGATTTCCGAATCTTTGAATAGAAATCATTCCTTCAAAAACCGCCTGCAAAATCCATTCGCCTCAATCAAATAAACACCCCTAGTGAGCATGGAGACATCGATTCCAGCTTCAGAAGCCACGTTCCCAAGCACCAATTTTCCTTGGCTATCCCAAATGGAGCAGGTTTCGGCAGCATCAGCGTTTAGCCAAAGTCGATCGTGTACGGGATTAGGAAAAACTGCAAATCCAGCATTGGGAAGGGAAGGGGATTGGCTCATGCTGTCCAATAAAAGACGAATGATTACCAAATCCGTATAATTTCCTGGACCAGATGAAGCGGTGTAACCCGCGACAACGAGTTTCCCATCAGGCGATTCAGACATCGCGGTCGCGCCAGATTCCATGCCATTTTGGATGATTGTCATCGATTTACCGTTCTCGGCAAATTCTGAGGCCAATGTCCTGCTATCCTCCAACGCAGCTACGGCGAAGGCATCGCTTTCATAGCCAGGGCTTTGGTTATCAGGTGATTTGGAAAGCCCACAGGTTAGGATTCGGTCATTGTGGTCGATCAGCATGTCTTGAAGGCGGTCTTCGTTGCTGTCAAAATCCACGGGATCATAGTCCAAAAAGGATCCGGTGCTGTCTAAGGTAAGCAGGGCAAAGTCCTCGCCACCTTGGTAAACATCCAATTTGGCACCGAGAAAAATCTTGGGGCCTCTTTTGACAGAATGTGTGACGGTGCAGGTAAATCCAGGACTGATGTCTGGAAAAAGCAGCCCATTTTCGCCAAATCCATCGTCTAAATTGCCATTTTCGTCCACCATCATGAACATGGCCCTTCCGTAACTGCTGGTATAAAAAACGCCTCCAAGCAACATCCCTTTTCCAACGGGAAGCAGTGTCTCAAACCTTCCACCATCGCTATGCGGCCCTCGCGCATGGGAGAGTCCATGCGCGAGGCTCCACGTAATACAGCCCGTATTTCCGAAGCTGCTATCAGGAACGCCATTGGGTAGCAACCTCCCCGCCATCGGCAGTTCGATATGCCAGGCATTGGTGTCTGTGGTCATGCCACAAAAGGCGATCCTTCCATCGTCGAGGACCCTGATTGCACCCGCGGATGCCCATTCGCCGACAAATTTTCTGGTAAAGATCCCATCATTGCCAAATCCCGCATCCCAATGCCCATCCAAATCAAGTTTGCCGATGAAAACTTGCTGGGTATCGACGCTGGCGAGATCGTTCGCCTCACCAATGACAAAAAGTGCATTTCCCTGAAGGTCAGCATCCAATATCCGAGAATTGCCAAAAGTTCCGAAGTCACCCGTCAGAATCCCGTTCGCTCCAAAGGTGGAATCCAACTTTCCTTCTGAGGTGCATTTCCCAATGAGAAAATTTAGGTCTGCTACCGAATCGTAGCGGGTAGTATTCCCAACAAAATAGAAATTACCCATTGCATCGGTGAGCAGCCGCGCGCACGTTTCGTCCGGAGCGAAATCGAACCTGACTTCGCCCTTCAAGCCAAAGCCTGTGTCACGACTTCCTGTCCCCTGACCCACAGTAGGGAGGTATAGGCAAGCCAATAAGCCGACGAATAGGAATAAGATTCGCAGACTGCTCATCCTCAGTGCTGTACTACGATTTTTAAACCATGATTTGCCTCGGCGGTAACCAATTGGCAATGGTAAACACCCGCAGCCCAGTCGGCCGTCTCGATTTCCACATGGTCACCTTGAGGTTTTTGCAGGTCGACAAGAATGCTTCCCATTGCATCCAAAACGAGGATTCGGTCAATCTTGGCCTTTTGCCAAGTCAATGTAAATCTTTGATCTACGATACTTGGTGCGACCGACATGGTCGCTTCACTTGGATGCGCTTGAACAATAGAAGTTGCACCGGTGAGACAATTTACGCCGCCGGGAATGGAAATCGTTGCCTGTGGATCAAGGTTGTCTTCGTCGAGTGTTCCATAGTACTCTGCACCAAGGTAATAGGGGAATGCGGGGTCGCCATTGGCATCGGTGGTCACAAAGTAGGCATAGGTGCCACCTGGATATTCTGGCGTGATACAAGTGCGGCCATTGTTGGCGTCCAAATCTCCGAGGTTGGAAATGTATTCGTAGTCTTCGATGTATTCGCCAAGCGGATGCGTATTGCTTACCGTCGGACCATATTCCTGCGGCTGCAAGACTGTGCCGTCAGGCAAAGTTTGGCGCGTGGTCATGCTCCGAAGCTGGTAGCTACTTTCCATGCGAGAAACGCCACCGCTTGCACTGTTGGGATTTGTATAGCCATAGGGGCCGTAAATGGGGTAACCGTCAAATGCAAATCCGACGATCGGGGAGTGGCTCGTACTTGGAAAATCGTAGAGGCGATGCGGTGTCGCGTGGCTGTGATAAGCCCCATCCTGTTGCGGATGTGCGGCAAAAGCGGTGTCCAAAACAAAGCCCTCGCCGTACCATGCATCGACGTTCCAGACTTGTTGACCTTGATTCGTGTTGGTTTGCGACTGTCCACTCCAGGAGGTCGCATCGCCGTTTCCAAACGCTGGAATGCCATTGATGAGTACACCAACGGTGAAAGTCGTCGGCACAGTCACGGGAGATGTGGCGGCGGAAGACGTTTTTGGGAAGCTGAAAACATAGCCCTGCGATGTCGGTGAACCTGGATTCAAAAATTGGCCCATGTCGGTGGTCATTCCTTCGGAACGCACATAAACCCACGAATTGTTGTAACACACCGAAAGCACGTTGGCGCTGTCAGTCGTGGTATGGAATACAAAATTCGGGGACGTCGGGTTGCCATTGGCATTTTCCCAATAGCTCGCAGTGAGGCCGGTGGTGTTGCGGATCCATGAATCCAGAATGGGTGTTTGTGCTTTGACAATACCGAAAGCAGAACAGAGAAGAAGGAGAAAACGGATCTTTTTCATTGTAATTGTGTTGGATGACAAGTTTCAGGAAGAGTACCAAAGATATCCTCGGAACGCATTCAACGTTATCCCAAGGCCACATTTTCGTGGCTTGTTTACACTTTGTAAACGCTCAATACCATCTTGGATGCTGTTTTTTCCACAGACTTGCGCTCAGAAATGAAAAATTCTCCGTCCTGAAATGGACCCTCTGCAGGATTGATTTGGAAAGCATGGAAGCGAAAAGCCGGCAATCCAACCTTTCAATACTTGATAATCGTCAAAGGCTCCAACTTGGTCGGTCCATCGAAAGTGAGGCGGTAAATCCCTGTAGCCAAAGAAGTGAGATCGACGTCCATTTTTCCATAGGTGAAAGGAATTGTTCGGCGAATCACTTGACCATGGTTACCATACAACGTGCCGGTAAATTTCTTGGCAGAGGGATCATCCCATTCGACATGGAAAATCCCGGAAGTCGGATTTGGAAATGCTTGAATAGTCGGTGAATCGTTTGGTAAGATGGCTTCAGGGGCTGCAGTCATTGGAAATCCGGTGACTTCAATGGTTACACTGCCATAGTGGTAGCATTGAATCCCACCGATACCATAAATTCCTTGAAAATAGATGGTGTAAGTCCCATTCTGGGAAAATTGAAACACCGCAGTATCGCCCGATTGAACGGTCGCGTAGTTGTTGACATCAATGTAAAAATCCCCTTCGATGAACCATGTATTCGTGTCTGGATCTTCAATGTGGATGAGCAAAAACCTGCCGGGAATGGTATCGGCAATCACCAACGTTTGAGCTGCCGGTGGCCCTCCACCCATGCCGTAGTAGTCTTCGCAAGGGGTACAGCCGATTTTTTCGGTCACCGTCAATTGCCCGTAACTTTGATAAGAACCAAGGAATGCGACGAACAAGAGCAGGATGATCGGGAACTTAGAATGCATTTTTGAGAGATTAAAGCGATGAAATTCCGCATTTTACAATCGAAAAAGGGTGCAAAAATCCGTGGACTTTGCACCCTTTCCTAATGTAAAAACAGAATTACTTCTGAACGTTGCCTTTGCTCAAAGCGCTGTATTCCATGAGATAAGCGCGCACAAACATGTCGATGTCGCCGTCCATGACCGCCTGCGTGTTGCTCGTTTCCGCACCTGTACGCACATCCTTGACGAGCTTGTAGGGCTGCATGACGTAGTTGCGAATCTGCGAACCCCACTCTACACGAAGTTTTGTGCCTTCGATCGCATCGCGAACCGCATTTTGTTTCTCGACTTCAACTTGGTAAAGGCGGCTTTTCAGCAATTGAATGGCCTTTTCCTTGTTTTGGTTCTGACTACGCTCTTGCTGACATTCGACGATGATCCCCGAAGGGCCGTGGTGCAAACGTACTGCCGTTTCGACCTTGTTCACGTTCTGTCCACCCTTGCCACCTGCGCGGTAGGTGTCCCAACGGATGTCGGCCGGATTGACCTCGATTTTGATCGTGTCGTCGATTTGCGGATAGACATACACCGAAACGAAGGACGTATGCCGGCGTGCGTTGCTGTCAAAAGGGGAGATGCGCACCAAACGGTGCACGCCATTCTCACTTTTGAGGTGGCCGTAGGCAAATGGTCCCGAAATTTCGATCGTCGCGCTGCTGATGCCTGCCACGTCGCCGTCTTTTTCGTCCACGATGGTGGTCTTATAGCCCATGCGGTCTGCGTAGCGCAGGTACATTCGGAAGAGCATGCTCGCCCAATCGTCGCTCTCGGTGCCGCCGGCACCTGAGTTGATTTCCATCACGCAATCCATATTGTCTTGCGGTCCGGAAAGCATGTTCTTGAATTCAAGATCCTCAACGGCCTCCACAGCAGCGTTGTAGGCCTCCTTTGCATCTTCTTCAGAAGCATCGCCAGCCTTCCAGAATTCGAACATGACCTCGAAATCCTCAATCTTGGTCTCGGCGTTTTTGAATCCGTCGGTCCAGATTTTCAGGGTTTTCGTTTCCTTGAGAATGCGTTCGGCCGCCGCCGGGTTGTCCCAAAATCCGGCAGAAACTGCCTGATTTTCCATGTCGCCAATCAGAGAAAGTTTATGGTCGACGTCAAAGGTACCCCCTCAGCGCTTCCTTTCTTGCGCTTAAATCTTTTAATTGTTCTGCAGTCATTGCTGATAACGTGTAAAAAGTTCAAATTTTGAAGTGCAAATGTAGTGCGTAAAAGCATTAGTTTTTACGGAATCGAACGGATTCTCGGTTAGTGGGCATTGTTTGCCTCTAGAAACCGTCGGTAACGCAACTGACTTTTCAGCAATTGCAATGCTTTTTGCCGTAACAAATACTCCTTTTCGAGCCCATATAGTTCGATTTGGATCCCGGATGTCTCATGCAAAACGCGGACACCGTTTTTATTGCCGCTGGAACAGAAGCAACAATGGCCATGGTTCCGATATTTGTCCCATTGGAGGTCGTCGAGCGAATCAAAATCCAAATCTCTTTTCTTCCACAGCGGATAGACAGTGAGTGAAATCTCGCCAATAAGATGGCTCGCATTGAACCAAGCTTTGGGCGGAACAAAATTCATTTTACCGTTCAAATGGGCAAAGTGCCCCATGGCAAGCCAACCTTTGACTTCCAGGATACACAAGTGTTCCTCATTAGCAAGGAAATTCACTTCAAGCCCATGGCCATTAGCTAATTTTTCGAATACTGAAGCTTGATAGCCAGTAATTTGTGCTTTATTTGAACGCATTTCGATGACACAGTCCCGCTCTCCAAAGGGAGTAGCGCAAGGAACGATGGCTTTCAAATCACGCAGCAATGTGGCGGCTTTCTCACGCAAATCTTCAGCAATGGCTTCGGCCGATGGGTCTTCTTCTGCAAATTTTGCCCACTCAAACGCCTCCTGCACTGCCCGAGAAGCAGCATCGTAGCGACCTATTCAGTATTCGTGGGTCTTGAGGGTATGAAAGATGTCCCTCAATTCGGAATCATCATTCCAGAATTCAGGTTTTTGGAGGCGTTTTTGCAAATCGGAAACGGTGATGCGCCTTTGAACGATGTCAAAGGCACCTCCTCAGCGCAGACAATCGCGCTTGCATCACACTCAATGGCATGAAATTTAGGTTTTCCATGCTGCAAAACTAGGGCAATCACTTCGAAACCATGATCGGTCTTGAATCAATCGAATAAAAACAGGCCTGAATTGCGCGTGGCCGCTGCTGTTCTGCAAAAGCGAATCAGTCCGCCACCGAATCCATGATTTCGTAATCGCCGTTCTTGTCGACACGCAAGCTCGTTCCTTGCATTTCGTCTTTGGAGCTGCAGTCCAGGTCCTCCTTGTCGACGTCGCAGTTGCAAGTCATCGGATTGGCAGGGTCATTTTGCAAGGTCGCCATCGCGAGCAGGTAGGCTTCCTGAAAGGAAACCAAGCTTTTCGGGAGGGTCAGCGTAGCCGAATTGCCTCCGACATATCCTTGGTCGGTGAAGGTTACCCCATTTTCCCAAACGGTGCTTTTGTATTCGTAGTATTCAACATCGGCGTGAGGACCTTTGTCGCTGGTACTTTTGACTTTCGAAACTGTTGTCCAATAGGCTTCGGGGTCCAAAATCGCATCAGGATCCAAGGTGAGCAAGTAGCCATCAAACAAAAAGCCTTCTTTTTGGCCGGATTTGACCCTAACCCAATGTCCGGTCATCTCGAGACCACAGGGTTCCTTGGTGGTGTAGGGATCGGATTCCAAGTCTGCATCGACCACATTGACTTTGGAACCGAAGGGTAGGGTAGAGACCTTTTCGCCCTCTTTGTCCGGCGTTTTACGCAACGTGAGACCCGATTTCGCAAAGACAAAAAGGTCGTCACCCGTTTTGTAGCGTTCCTGAGAGGTTGCTTCTTGTTTATCGGTAGAAGAAGCTGCCGTCGAATCCACGGATGAAGGTTTCGCGCCACCGCCGTCTTTTTCAGCTGGATTGCTACAGGCGACCATGATCAATGCGATCAAGGCCAGTAGAATAAGTCTTGTGTTCATAGAATTGAAACCGTTTCAAAATGCGAATGTCGCTTTTTTATCCAAACATGGAACGGATATCTTCGATCCTTTTACGAATCATCGGAATTCAAAGTGGCTGTATTGGGAGTGCGATTCTAAGCGATCAATACTTGGTCTCCGGCCGCCAAGCATCCTCGAAATGGGTGATTTCCGGATTGGATGGATCTTCCAACACGACCGAAATCACGTCAAAAACAGCAGGAATGTTATGCAACTGCCTTTCCCAGCAGTAGAATTGGGCGACTTTGGCCATGTTGCGCAACTTGGCCGAGTCCACTGCATTCTCCGGATTCGTAAACCTGGAAGTGCTCAGTGTTTTCACTTCCACGAAATGCAATTCGGCAGTTGCCGCGGGATTGGAAGGATTTTCCCAATAGGCTACGATATCAACCTCGGCACGTTCGGCCTTGTAGTTGCGGTCAAAAACGCGGAATCCTTGAGATTCCAGCCATTTACAGGCCAAGTCCTCGCCCAATTTGCCAACCTCGTTGTGCTGTGCCATGATTTAATGGAGAATTGAGAATTGAAAATGGAGAATGATGAATTGAAAATTGAGAATGCTTCAATGAAAATAGAAAACGACCAACTGTGAATGAAGGTTTCCCCAACTTTTCACTTTTCACTTTTCACTTCCTCGGGTCTCTCTTTTTGATTTTGAATCCTGCTGGAATTTGGAAGTTTTCGGGGGCATGGGTGGTCTTTTTGACGCTCATCAGGTCCAATTCCGTGGTGAGGTAGGCCGTTTTCATGACCTTTCGGAGCGGAATCCTTCCTTCGAGACCGTTGGTGAGAAAGTCGGTTTTTGCCTCCGTTTTTCCAGCGTAGAGTGCCATGTCGACGCGGTACTGATCATTGACATAGTAATAGATCTTCTCCTGAAGTTTGGGTTTGTCGACCACGTATTCTTTGCAAGGAATGCCCTTAATCTCAACGATTTTGCCTGTCGGAACCGCGGTTGGCACCGTTTTGACGGTATCCAAGTAGTAAGTTTCCTTGAATGCACGGCGGTTGGCGGCATCTATGATATAGGTTTCGTTGCTGTCGGCGATGAAAAGCATCGTGCGGCCAATTCTACCACCTGACAGGCTGATGATGAAGTTTCCTTCCTTCACGTGAAGGTCCATTTTCTTTGGAGGTTCGTTCTCCAGGAATGCCTGCGCATCCTTGCCCGTAACCCGGATTGCGTAGGAAACGGATCCTTCAAAGCTTCCTTGAGCCTTCGCAAAGGTGTAAGTCAAAGCAAACAATGCCAAGACTGCCAAGGATTTACCGAAAATAGAAGCCAGATTTTTCATAAAGTTCCAATACTAGTTGATACGTCACACAATGTGCATTGACGATCGATGTGTAAGTCTCCGAATACCCGCCGCCCATTACGACCACCAAAGGTATTTTCAGTCTATGGGCCTGCGAAATTACCAAAAGGTCCCGTTCGCGGCAACCTTCTTTTGAAAGGCCGAGTTTACCGAGCCGATCCGTTGCCAAAACATCGACCCCGCTTTGGTAGAAAACGATGTCAGGTTGGAATTCTTCTATCAACCGCGGAATATGTTCCTGCAGCGTCGTCAGGTAAACTTCATCCCCGGTAAATGCCGGCAATTCGATGTCCAGATCGCTTTTTTCCTTGTGGAGCGGATAATTGTCGCGACAATGCACCGAAAACGTGAACACCCTTGGATCATTCTCGAAAAGGCTAGCCGTTCCGTTGCCTTGATGGACATCGAGATCGACGACCAAAATCCGCTGGACCAAACCGCGATCCAAAAGGTAATTTGCGGCAATAGCAATGTCGTTCAGGAGGCAAAAACCTTCTCCACGGTCAAAGAACGCATGATGGGTACCACCTGCAAGATTCATGCCAGCGCCATCCTCCAAAGCATTGAGGGCACATTGCAAGGTCCCTGATGCCGAGGATATGCTCCTGGAAACGAGTTCCTCGCATTTAGGGAATCCTATCCGGCGATACTCGCGGTCATCGAGTGCATGCGCCTTGGCGCGCGCCCACCACTGCGGGTCATGCGTGAGACAAATCACATCATCATCAATGAACGAAGGGGCAAACAGTTGTTCCCGCTTGATCAGGCCCTGATATTCCAGCTGCTCCCGCACCAACTTGTACTTCTCGATCGGGAACTTGTGTCCCGCCGGCAGTGGAATCGGATGGCGTTCAGAGTAGCTGAGTCTGATCATTTTCTATAATCCCAATTCCAGAATTGGTTACAACGACGCGATTGAACCTTCGGTGCAGGAAATTTCATGATTCTGACGCAGCTTCAGCAGGGATGAGCATCACCACGTAATATCTTCTTTGTTTAAGAACGCCGCAATGCCTCTTTTGCAATCTTCACTGCCGCGGGCGCGGGCATTCATACGTGCGGCGAAGGTGAGGGCCTCGGAAATTGGGAAATGTTGGACGTCGCCGATCATTTTCTTGGTGATGGCCATGGATTGACCGCTGTTTTGGCTACACAGGCGGGCTGCGAATGCGGTGACATGGGCTTCGATTTCGGCAGCGGGGACAACTTTGTTGATCATGTTGTACTTTTCGGCGGTTGCAGCATCGACGATGTCGCCGCTCAACAGCAGTTCTTTGGCGCGGGTTTCACCGATCTTCCGGATCAAAAACACCATCACAATCGCTGGAATGAAGCCGATGCGGACTTCCGTGTACCCAAACTGAGCCTCCGGGACGGAAAATGCGAAGTCACAGACCGTAGCAAGGCCGGCACCGCCCGCAATGGCATGACCTTGAATCATGGCGATCACGGGTTTGCCCATTTTGTAGATCCATTCGAAGAGGCTTTTCAAATGGCTGGAATCTTGCAGGTTTTGGTCAAAATCGTAGGCTTGCAACCGCTTCAGGTAGTCCAAGTCGGCACCTGCGCAAAAGGCTTTGCCATTGGCTCGGAGAACGCAGACCTTGACCTCTGCGTCGAGTTCGGCAGTTTTGAAGGCTTCCAGCAGCTCGGAAACCATCGTGAAATTCAAGGCATTGCGCTTGTCAGGGCGGTCGATCGTGATCCAGGCGACGCGATCGATCACCTCATAACGTACATATTCGTTCTTTTCCATCGGGACTATTTTCCCGAAAGTTAAGCAACGGAGCCATTTGGCGGCGGATTCAGTTCAAATTCTTCATCATCCCAAATTTCCAAGCGCTTTCAAGACAGCAGGAACAAAGAATTTCTCAAAAAGCGAAGAATCCAGCCAGCAAACAACCGGCAACGACAGCGGCAGCAACGGCGGGACGCTGAAAGTTCTGGACGATTGGAGTGGCGATCCGAGGTTGGCCATTCAGCGCGCTGATGTATTTCCGAATGCGCTTCCGTTCCAAGATTCCAAAACCCGCGACCAATTGCCCAATGAGAACCCAGATGCCAACTTGGCTGCTGTCAATGGCAGAAATCGTTGCGCCGGGAAGCTGCGCCATCAATTCGGCGAGGCTCGTGATTGACCAAAGAAGGAAATCCATGACTCCACCCCAAGCAGTGCTGATACCGGGTATCCAGGCCAAAACGAAGCCTGCAAAGCCAATTTGCACCACCAGAGTTACCAAGGGTAAAACCACAAGATTGGCGAGCAGGAAGTAGGTCGGGAAAGATTGGAAATGCCAGGCTACAAAGGGCGTTGTAGCCAATTGCGCCGCCAACGTGACGGAAAGGGCAGAAGAGATTAGCTTCGGAAATTTTGGAATTCTGACGTGCAGATAGTGCAAGATCGGATTTTGTAGCAGCAGGATCCCCAGCACAGCGGCATAAGATAGCTGAAAATCAGGGGTAAACAGTGATTGTGGATCATAGGCCAGAAACATCAAGGCAGAAGTCGCCAAGGCATTCAGCGAATTGTTCTTGCTCCAGAAAGACTGGCTGATGTCCAACATCCCAAGCATGATCGCAGCACGTACCACGGCTGGATTTCCGCCTGTGAGCAACGCAAAAAATGCAAGGAGTGGCACCACGATGAAGGTACGCATTTGACGCCCACGTCGCACATAAAGCATTGGGGAGAGGAGCAAATTGAGAACACCATAGATGATCGCAAAGTTCATTCCCGAAATCGCGACAATATGGCTCAAACCTGTAGCGGAGAAATCCTTACGAATTTCACCGTCCAGGGCCGTGCGATCGCCAAGGAGCATCGCATTGCTCAAACCAGCGGTTTTTGCATCCGGAAATGTCGATGCAAGTTGATTGGAAAGGCTGTTTCGCAGGTTGTGCAATTGGGCAAGAAAACCTCTTTCTTCGCCTATCTTTTTGAATTCCTGCCCCTTAGCCGTCGAATGAATGCCTTGATGATGAAGCCAATTTGCAAATCCGAGGTTTTTGGATGAAAGTTCATTGAATGTGACCCTTCCAGACAAAATGTCGTTCACCTGAGGCTTCTCTGACTTGGATGGAAGGTACAGCATCACTTTCCCTTGGACGGGGTTGGTGATTTCCAGAATTGTCTTGTATCCAAACGCCGTAGTCTTGACATCGTCCACCACGGTACCTTCTACTTCGATTTCCTGGCCAATAAATCGGGAAGGGTCCATGGCAGGGACAACGGCAGCATGTTCCCCCAAACACCAACCTGCCAAAACAAAACAAGTGTAGATGGAAATTTGAGAGACCTTCTGAACCTTCAGGGAGAGTTTCCTTCGTGACCCCAAAAACAGTACCGTTGCAAAAATGAAGGCCAAAGCGAGTCCCCAAAATCCTGGCGAGGGTACAAAAGCAGAAATTGCAATTCCCGCAGCAAAGGTCAAGGCGACAAGCAGCAGTGGATTCTTTTGAAAGTAGATCATCATGCGTTTAATGGTTGAATGCATTGCAAATTTGGCGCTTGCATAGGTGCGCGCAATGGAAAAATCAACCAAAAGGTAACGGAAGGTCAGCCTGAAATTCTGCGAAGATCAAGGCAAAAAGATGCTTTGTGCGGTAAATTCGATGATTATCACTTGGAAAAGAAGGCATCCAAGGTAACGGGATCAGGCCTTCAACTCCATCCGCAAATGTGGGAATCCTTGAAAATCGAATTCGTCCCCGACCACCAGAAATCCGAGGTCTTCAAAAAAACTAGCTTGGTCGACCAGGCATTCCAGGTAGGTGGTTTTGTTTTTGGGGATGTGCGTCAACATTTTTTGCATGAGCGCCTTGCCAAAGCCTTTGCCGCGGTATTCTTTGAGCACAGCAAGTCGATCGAGCCGGATGTTTCCACCCAAAGTCACCCGCCACCTTGAAACACCTACAGCACGATCGTTGTACACCATTATATAATGATGTGCCACATGATCAAAGCCGTCGATCTGCTTTTCCTCCGCCAATCCCAATTCGCGTTCAAACACCGCCTCGCGAATGGCAAAAATCTGATCGAAATCGGCATCTTCCTCAGCGTGGACAATTCGGGTATTTTCCAGTTCCATGTTCACAAAGATAGACTTTTGGTGGTCATTCGGCTGCTCATTTGTCCAAGTTGGGAAGCACTTTTCGCATGGCGTTGAATCGGACTGCAAGCTCTTGGGTGTAGGGCCCAGCGCAAACCTTTCGTAGGTGCTTCCTGTCAAAAAAGCAGGTATCCGGCCTCGGATTTGGGGTAATCACTGGAAATTTCGGTGCCGATTCAAACCTTATCAGTGCATTTTGAAGCGGCGGCAAGATCAAAATCATTTGGTGTCCTGCCTTGGTGAGGCTATCGTAAAGTTCTTCGAGCAGTTGGGTGGCAATGTAGGGGTAGGGAGTAAACTCAAATGAACCAGGTGATGCCGGTGGGTCTACTGTTACGGTCGCGTATCCGGGGGCGACCATCACAAATTCGTGCGGTTTGGGGTTGATCGAGGATTGGTCATACGGTTTGATGCCAGTTCCGATCGCACGTGCGGCCCAAAGATAATCGGTGGTAGGCGAGGTGGGGTCAACCGACAAAATTGTCCTTGTTAACTCCGTCGTCGCATCGGGCGCATTGATGACCGCCCTTTCGATCCCTTCCTCGGTGACACCTTTTCCTAAACGCGGGTAACCATCGATAAGGATATACTTCGGCTCAAATTTGGGGGCCAAGTAGGTCGCAATCCTTGCGGATATGTCAAGCGTCTGTGCGCCAGTCACAAACTTGAACACAGAAAGTCCTGTAAGTTCTGAAAAGGCAACTGGGTCGAGTGCATTTTCGCAAGTAGAGCTCCCAAAAATCAAAACATCAAACTTCTTGCCTTCGGCAAGCGCCTTTTCGGTCTCCATGAGGGTGAAGAAGACACGATCATGGTCGTTTTTCTGGAAAAAGAACCAGTTGATCGGTTCAAAAAACCTCGCCCCAATTGCGAGCACCACAAAGGCAATTGCAAGCTTTATAAATCCCAACCCGATTTGACCAAGGAATTTTTTCATCAAAATTGGAAATATATGAATGAGGCCTCATTGGAAAACATCCAACGGATCACGTTCAGGGTCAAGATGATCAAAAGAAGTTGATTCACCAACTTGGGCATGCCATTCCTTGCCAATGGGGATCGTTCATCATTGCGGTACCACCAGTCCAAAACCAACAAAATACTAAGGTAGCCCAATGTACGTGTCGTCGGGAAATAGTTGGATCCACCCGCATTGTTTGCGATATTGGAGAGGTAATGGAAGGCTGCAGCGACAGAATTTGCCCGAAAAAATACCAAGCCAAGGCAAACCATGAAAAATGTCCCCAAGATCATGGGAATTTGGCGGAAACGCCATGGGGACTCAGCTTCGGGCAATCTGCCCGGAAAAATCGTGCGTACACCTTGCTCCAAGACCAGCAGCAGTCCGTGATATGCTCCCCAGATCACAAAGGTCCAGTTGGCACCATGCCAGATTCCTGAGGTGAGAAAGGTCAAAAATACCGCAATCGCAACTCCCCACTTCCGCAAATTCCTGAACTGCAATGCCATTGGCATGAAAAGATAGTCTTGGAACCATGTGGAAAGCGAAATGTGCCATCGCTTCCAGAACTCCGAAATCGTGCGTGAAAAGTAAGGGACCTTGAAATTGCTCATCAACTCAAACCCCAAAAGCTTTGCCGAGCCGATTGCGATGTCGGAATAGCCGGAAAAGTCTCCATAGATTTGAAATGCAAAGGCCAAGGCGCCCAAACAGAGTGTCAAACTGGAATAACTGTCGGGGGCACTGAATACGTCGTCAACGAAAACACCACAGTTGTCTCCAACGGCTACCTTCTTGAAGAGTCCCCAGATAATGAGTCGCACACCTTGGATTGCTTGGTCATATCCAAACACACGGGGCTTCATGAACTGAGGTAGCACCCTTGATGCCCGCTCGATCGGGCCGGCCATGAGTTGTGGAAAGAAGGAAATGAAGGCGCCGAATGATATCAAGTCGCGACAGGGTTCCATTTTGCCGCGATAAACATCAAGCACATAGCTCATTGTTTGAAAGGTATAGAAGCTGATCCCGACCGGCAAGACGATTTGAAGCGTCTGCACATCCATGGTCACGCCAACGGTGGCCCAGGCATCTACCCATGAGGTGATAAAGAAGTCGAAATACTTAAAAACACCCAGCATTCCCAATTGGGCAACCAAGGACACCATCAACCACCGCTTCCGTGGTGCTTCTTCTTCGTGTTTGCCAATCTGTTGGGCAACAAAGTAATCAATGAAGGTCGAAGCTGCCAGAAGCAACAGAAACCGCCAATCCCACCATCCATAAAAAACGTACCCGGCTCCCCAAAGAAACAAATTCTGAATCTTGAGACTACGTTGAAGTACAAACCAGTACAGTATGAATACTGCTGGCAAAAACAACACAAATTCGATCGAGTTAAAAATCAAGGTATTCTGATCAAGGTAGTTTCAACCCAAAAAACCGTTACTCAGACTCAGTATTTACCCAAGTAGGGTGCAATATGTAGGACAAAATTGAAATTAAGAAATTGGATAATCTCTGAAAGTTGCGTTGCGATTGGAGTTGTTTCGGTGAAAATGGCCGTAACTTTCTTTCTTGAGCTCAGAGCTCCAAGACGTAGAAGAACGAATTCGCATTCGTAGCTTTGAACGAATGCCATCGCGTGGCTGTGCGCGTCAATGTATCAGAATCTCCTTGCCACGCCAGAAAAAAGTTTTTGTATAATTGCGCCGTTTTTCTTTAAATCCCTCTAAAGTTTAGTACATGGCCAAAAAGAACCTCATGATTGTCGAGTCGCCTGCCAAGGCCAAGACGATCGAGAAATACCTCGGCAGCGATTTTGTCGTCAAGGCCAGCTATGGCCACGTACGTGACCTCCCCAAAGCCGATGACGCCATCGACATTGAGCATGGCTTTGAACCCAAATACATCGTCCTTCCTGACAAAAAGGATGTGATCAAAGAGCTGAAGCAATTGGCCAAGGAAGCGGAAACCGTATGGTTGGCGACTGACGAGGACCGCGAAGGGGAAGCCATTTCTTGGCACCTCGCCGAAGTCCTCGGACTGGATACCAAGCTTGCCAAACGTGTGGTTTTCAATGAGATCACCAAAAAGGCCGTCGTCGATGCCGTCGCCAACCCGCGACTCATCAACCTCGACCTCGTCAACGCACAACAGGCTCGCCGCGTGCTCGACCGCTTGGTAGGTTTCAAATTGTCGCCAATCCTCTGGTCCAAAGTGCGTACAGGCCTGAGCGCAGGCCGTGTGCAATCGGTCGCCGTGAGGCTCATCGTCGAACGCGAACGCGAAATCCAAGCCTTTAACTCCGAAAGCACTTTCAAAGTCGTCGCCGAATTTGGACTTGCTGCCGGTCAACGGTTGCTTGCCGAGACCCGGGGAAAATACGTCGCAGAGGAAAAAGTCAGGAAATTCCTTGAAAGCTGCGTGGGTGCAACGTTCACCATCACCGGACTTGAAACCAAACCCGGCAAACGTTCGCCAGCCGCTCCTTTTACCACCTCGACCTTGCAACAGGAGGCGAGCCGCAAGCTCGGCTTTGGCGTTTCGCAGACCATGCGCGTTGCGCAGAGCCTCTACGAAGCGGGACACATTACTTATATGCGTACCGATAGCGTCAACCTGAGCGGATTTGCCATCGCAGCAGCCGAGGAGGTGATCAAACGCAAGTATGGCCCTGAATACCATAAGGCGCGCCAGTACAAAAGCAAGAATTCGAGCGCACAGGAAGCCCACGAAGCCATCCGTCCTTCGGAAATGGCAGCTTCAGAAATTTCCGGTGAACGCAACGAACAACGGTTGTATGACCTGATTTGGAAGCGTACGGTCGCGAGTCAGATGGCGGATGCCGTCACCGAGCGCACCACTGTGACCGTCGGAATCAGCACCAACCCTGAAGAACTTGTCGCAACCGGCGAAGTCATCAAATTTGACGGCTTTTTGAAGGTGTACATGGAAAGTCAGGACGACGAAGAGGAAGAAGAGGGCGGAAGCGGTGTTTTGCCTCCGATCAACAAAGGTCAAGTCCTGAATCTGACGGAAATTGTTGCAAGGGAGCGGTTTACAAAGCACTTGCCCCGCTATGCAGAGGCAAGCTTGGTCAAGAAACTCGAAGAGTTGGGAATCGGAAGGCCTTCGACGTTTGCGCCTACGATTTCGACGATTCAAAAGCGTGAATACGTCACCAAGGAAAATCGCGAAGGCTTTGAAAGAACCTTCAGGGTGATCAAACTCCAAGGTGCCGAAATCAAAAGCACAGAAGGAAAGGAAGTATTTGGCGCTGAAAAGGCCAAGCTATTCCCGAGCGATTTGGGAATGCTTGTGACAGATTTTTTGACCGAAAACTTCCCCAAAGTCCTTGACTATTCGTTTACAGCCAAAGTCGAAGAGGAATTTGATGAGATTGCGCTAGGTACCAAAACCTGGAACAACATGATCAGCAGCTTCTACGGCGACTTTTCCGAAACGGTAAAAGATACCAAGGACAATGCAGCAAGAGTTGGGAAGGAACGCGTATTGGGCGTTCATCCGAAGTCAGGAATGGCTTTGATTGCAAAATTCGGTCGATACGGGCCCTTCGTCCAAATGGGCGAGACCGTCGAGGGAGGTGCAAAACCTACCTACGCAAGCCTGCGCAAGGATCAATTGTTGGACACCATTACCTTGGACGAAGCCGTGGAACTGTTCAAGCTGCCACGCGACCTCGGCGAATTGGAAGGGCTCAAAGTGAAGGCCAACATCGGCCGATTCGGACCCTACATCCAACTGGGCAAGGAGTTTTTCTCGATTCCAAAAGGGGAGGACCCTTACGAAATCACGCTTGAGCGTGCCGCGCAGGTCATCGACGACAAGCGCAATGCAGAGAAAAATAAACTGATCAAAGAAATTGCACCTGAAATCCAGGTACTCAACGGCAGGTTTGGCCCTTACATCAAGATGAAAGGCGCCAACTTGAAAATTCCGAAAGGGATTGAACCAGCGTCAATTACGTTGGAGGATTGTGAAAAATATTTTGAGGAGCAAAAGGACAAGCCCAAAGGCCGTGCGCCAAGAGGGGCTAAAAAAGGAAAATAAGCTGCAACGTTGTCGGTAGTAAAGTTCCGCACATCCTTGAGAAAGCCGCTGAGGTTCCTTAATTTCGATTTTTGCTGTTTCTAGATGAATAGAATCTGAAATATGAGTTGGTTCAAACGCGTAAAGGACGGGATTCTCACCCGCACCGAAGATAAAACCGAAGCTCCCGATGGGATGTGGTCCAAATGCCCCGAATGCAAGAAGGCCACCCATCACCGTTCGTTGGAAGAGCATCATTACGTTTGCCCGGAATGCGACTACCATTTTCGGATCGGAAGTGCCGAGTACTTCGGTGTCTTGTTTGGTGACAATCCATTCACGGTTCATTTCGCTAATCTCGCCCCCGGAAACCCGCTGGATTTCGAGGATTCCAAGAAATATCCTGACAGGATCAAGGAAACCATCGAAAAAACCCATCTTCCGGAAGCTATCCGTGTCGCCGAAGGCGTCATTGAGGACGAGCCGGTTGTCGTGGCTTGTATGGACTTCCGGTTCATCGGTGGATCCATGGGCAGCGTGATGGGGGAGGCGATCTCAAGGGGAATCGACATTTGCCTGGAGAAGCGTATTCCCATGATTATCATCTCCAAAAGTGGTGGAGCGCGAATGATGGAAGGTGCATTGAGCCTCATGCAAATGGCCAAAGTCAGTGCAAAGCTTTCCGTACTTGCCGATGCACATATTCCCTTCTTTTCGTTGTTGACGGATCCTACAACCGGGGGAGTTACTGCGAGTTTTGCCATGCTGGGCGATTTCAACATTGGTGAACCCAATGCCTTGATCGGCTTTGCCGGCCCAAGGGTGATCAAGGAAACGATTGGAAAGGACCTTCCAAAGGGCTTCCAAAAGTCCGAATTCCTTTTGCAGCACGGCTTCCTCGACTTTATTTGTCACCGACGCGACCTCAAAAAGAAGCTTTATACCCTGATCAAACTCTTGAAATAACGTTGATCAGCACCGGGAAATGCCATGCGCCTTTTTAAAAAGCCGGTACTCTGCAATTATTACGTGACCTACCGCTGCAATGCGACCTGCAGCTTCTGTGACATTTGGGAAAGGCCTTCTCCATATGTCACGTTGGAAAATGCCAGGGAAAACCTCACTGATCTTGCGAAGCTCGGGGTCAAGGTCATCGACTTCACGGGTGGCGAACCTTTGCTTCATCGACAGATCGTGGACTTGTTGGGAATTGCAAAATCCTTGGGGTTCATCACCACCCTCACCACCAACACGCTGTTGTATCCCAAAAATGCAGAGCGGCTTCAAGGATTGGTGGATATGCTTCATTTTTCGCTGGATTCAGTGGACCGGGCAAAACACAATGCCTCGAGAGGCGTCGATTGTTTTGACCATTTGCAGCGCAGCATCACACTTGCGCAGGAGCTTGGGGAGCAACCCGACATTCTTTTTACAGTCACCGATGAGAACGTCGCGGAAATTCCTGCCTTGTATCAGGAATATGTACAGGAGCAAAAGCTGCATGTGATTCTCAATCCCATGTTTGAATACAATTCCGTGGGGAAAAATCTGGATGAAGCCACACTTCAGTCGCTTTATGATTGGTCAAAGCAGCCTGGCATTTATCTGAATACCGCATTTTTGGACCTTCGCAAGCGCGGAGGGAACCAAATCAATGATCCAATATGCAAGGCTGGCAGCACAACAATCGTGATCAGCCCGGAAAATGAATTGGTTTTGCCTTGTTATCACTTGGGATTAAAACAAGTTCCCATTGCAGGGAGGCTTTTTGAATTGTGGAAAAGCCAGGAAATTCAGTCCCAAATTGCAGAAGAAGGCCGGTTGCCTGGTTGTCAGGGCTGTGTCGTGAATTGCTATATGGAACCCTCCATGGCCGTTGAAACAGGCCCGTATTTTCTGAAATCAGCGGTTTCTACCCTTAAGTATGCATTGGAAAAATGGGTCTATGCGTAGCAGAAACTCGACATCTGTGCAGAATGTGAATGAGAGAAAGGTGAAAAACTTTTTGGATTATAATCCAATCTCCCTATATTTGCCGTTCGAATAAAAAGTAAGAATTTTAGACGTAAAGACGTATGTACCTCAATACTGAGATCAAAAAAGAAATTTTCGGCAAATACGGCCACGGTCAAGTAGTGACTGAAACCGGTTCGCCAGAATCCCAAATTGCCCTGTTTACATTCAGGATCAATCACCTCACGGATCACCTCAAGGCTCACAAGAAAGACGTTAGCACCCGTGCAGGATTGCTTCGCTTGGTAGGTAAGAGAAGACGGTTGTTGAACTATTTGATGAAAAACGACATCGTGCGTTACCGTGCCGTCATCAAAGAATTGGGAATTAGGAAGTAATTCCTTTTTCTTTTTTAGTACCTCCCAAGTTCAACGAAGTTAAAATCGAATGGCACATATAGTGAAGACGATCACTTTGCCCAACGGCAAGGAGATTCATATTGAGACGGGTCGTCTTGCCAGACAGGCAGACGGCGCCGTTGTCGTGCGTTGTGGTGATACCATGCTGTTGGCGACTGTGGTTTCCTCCAAAGAAACCAAAGACGTTGATTTCCTCCCACTTACCGTGGAATACAAGGAAAACTTTGCAGCTGCTGGCAAAATTCCAGGTGGCTTCTTCAAACGCGAAGGCCGCTTGGGCGAAAGTGAAATCCTCACTTCCCGGTTGATTGACCGTGCCTTGCGTCCGCTTTTCCCAGATGACTATCACGCAGAAGTGCAAGTGATGGTGCAGCTGATTTCTGCTGATGAAGAAGAACAAGCCGACGGCTTGGCCTGCTTCGCAGCAAGTGCAGCCATCATGGTAAGCGATATTCCTTTTCCTGATGCAGTTTCTGAAGTGCGTGTTGGCTTGAAAGATGGCAAGTTCATCATCAATCCTACCCGTAGCGAAATGGCCGGTTTGGAAATGGACATCATCGTCGCTTGCACCAATGACTCGATCATGATGGTGGAAGGTGAGATGAAGGAAGTTTCTGAAGAAACCCTCTTGAACGGCATGATCGCCGGTCACGAGTCTTGCCGTGCCATGAATGCAGTACAAGATCAGCTCCGCGCTGAACTTGGCCTGACGATCCGCCCCTACGATACCTACGATCCAACCCCTGAATTTGTCGCCAAGGCAACCGCCCTTGTCACCGACAAAATTCGTGTGGTGACTGACTCACTCGCCCCTAAGCAGGAGCGGAGTGCGCAGATCGACGCGATTAAAAAGGAGATGATCGAGGCGATGAGCGAAGGCATCACCGACAAAGACGAATTGACCAAAATCAAGAACCACGCTGGACTGGTGTTCAAAAACGCCCAAAAAGATGTGGTTCGTGGCAAAGCTTTGAAAGAGCGTATGCGCTTGGATGGACGTGGTCTTGCAGACATCCGTCCAATTTGGGGCGAAGTCGGCTATCTGCCACGCAGCCACGGCAGCGCGATTTTCACCCGTGGTGAAACGCAAAGCCTTTGTACCACCACTTTGGGTACCAAATTGGATGAGCAGACCATCGACCGCGTGACGGAAGAGGGCAAAAAGCGTTTCATCCTCCACTATAACTTCCCTCCATTCAGCACAGGTGAATCCAAGCCTTTGCGCGGTCCAGGCCGTCGCGAAATCGGTCACGGTAACCTTGCTGAGCGTGCACTCAAAATGATGATGCCAGAAGGATACGACTACACGGTACGTATCGTTTCTGATATTCTCGAATCCAATGGTTCCAGCTCGATGGCCTCCGTTTGCGGTGGTTGTATGTCGTTGATGGATGCAGGTGTTCCAGTCATTCGCCCGGTTTCCGGCATTGCGATGGGCTTGATCACCGATAAAAAGACCGGCGAGTTTGCTGTTTTGAGCGATATCTTGGGTGACGAGGATTTCATCGGTGACATGGACTTCAAAGTCGCAGGCACCACCAATGGACTCACCGCTTGCCAGATGGACATCAAGATTCGTGGCCTGAGCTACGATATCGTCCGCACAGCACTTGAGCAAAGCAAAGCAGGGCGCGCCCACATCTTGCAAGAGATGTTGAAAGTGATCCCTGAGCCTAAGAAGGAATTGTCTCCTTATGCGCCACGCATCGAGGTGATCGAAATCCCCAACGATATGATCGGTGCGGTGATCGGCCCAGGTGGAAAGATCATTCAGGAAATGCAGCGTGTTACCGGAGCCACGATCAACATCGAGGAAATCGGCAACAAAGGCGTCGTAACCATCTATTCAACGGAGTTGAAAAGCTTGGAAGCTGCGCGTAAGATGATCAAAAACATCGTTGCAGAACCTGAAATCGGTGAAGTCTACATGGCGAAGGTCAAATCCATCAAGGATTTTGGCGCATTCGTCGAGTACATGCCTGGCAAGGAAGGTTTGCTTCACATCTCCGAGATTTCCTACGAGCGTCTCGCGTCCATGGACGGCGTGCTTGAGGTCGGTCAGGACATTGAAGTGAAGCTTGTGGGTGTCGATGAAAAGTCTGGCAAGGTCAGGTTGAGCGCCAAGGCGCTGTTGCCAAAGCCTGAAGGCTATGTCGAGCGTCCAGAACGTGGCGAGCGTGGCGAACGCGGCGGTGATCGTGGTGGCGACAGAGGTGGCCGTCGTGACGACCGTGGTGGTGATCGCCGTGGCGGTGGTGGTGGCGGTGGAGACCGTCGTGGTGGTGGCGGATTTGACCGTCGCTAAGCACTACCCAATTTTTGAAATAGAATTCCAGTAAGATCGCAAAGCAAATGCGTGTACTAGTGACAGGTGGCGCAGGGTTCATTGGTTCAAATCTTGTCAAAGGTTTGCTCGCCGAGGGCCATGAAGTCAAAGTCTTGGATAACTTATGCACGGGACGGATCGAGAATATCGATCCGTTTCGTTTGTTACCCAACTTCGAGTTTATCGAGGAGACCGTTGCAAAACGCGATCCTTTGAGGGCATTGATCGAATGGTCGGACCATGTCTACCATTTGGCCGCCCCCGTCGGGGTGAAGTACATCATGGACAATCCCGTGATTACGATCCTCGACAACGTGCGGGGCATTGACAATGTCATGGAGGCTGTGCATGAATTCAAGAAGCGGGTGATGGTGGCCTCTACCTCAGAGGTTTATGGCCGTAGCTTGGACCTGCTCGATCCGACCCATTCGCGCAAGCTCAAGGAAGACGATTACCGCGTCGAGGGTTCGACGCAAAATCATCGCTGGGCCTACGCCAATACCAAGTCCATGGATGAATTCCTGGCATTGGCTTATTACAAGCAATTTGGAACCGAAGCCGTCATTGTGCGGTTTTTCAATACCGTTGGACCTGATCAACTTTCCAATTTCGGCATGGTGATTCCCAACTTCGTTGAAAAGGCGTTGCGTGGTGAAGAAGTGCTCGTTTTTGGATCCGGAGAGCAAAAGCGCAGCTTTTTGCATGTCAATGACGCGATTCGGGCCGTACGCGGGCTGATGGATACCGGAAAAGGGATTGGCAGGGTCTTTAACGTCGGAAATCCATTCGAAGTGTCCATGAATGAACTTGCGACCCGCATTATTGCCAAAACAGGCGGTAACAGCGTGCTCAAGCATATCAGCTACCAAGAGGCCTATGGAGGCGGATTTGAGGACATGATGCGTCGTACAGCCGATATCGGATTGCTCAAAGAAACGCTCGGATTCGAAATCGAATACGACCTTGACCGAATATTGGACGACGTCATTGCACGCAAGCGTACGTTGATGCATGCTTGATAATGAGCAGTTTGTAGTTTGTTCTTCTGTTAAATTGAATCTCGATCATTCCGAAATGTATGCAGCCCATGTTTGAAAACGCAGCGCTCATCAAAATCGCAGAAGATGTCGTGAGCAGGGAAGAGGAGCAGTCCCATTTAGAGGAAACCGGAATGGAATTGGTCCATTTCGATTTCGAAATAACAAAAGCCGAACAACCGATTCTTTACTCAGGCAGGGGCGGGGACTACTACAAATTCAACTTCGAATACCAGTTGACATCGTTGGACGAGTCCGGACTCGACAGCCCTGAGGATACTGTCCGGAAATTCAAGCGCTCCGTGCGACTTACGGCGGAAGGAAAAGTCTCTGCGATTGGCGAACGCGTGGAGATTTTGGACTGACAAGCTGCTATCTTGCAATGGTTCATTGCTGCGGCGAGGACCAATTTGCTGAATGGCGAGTTCGACACGACAACTTTTGATGGACACGAAGATTCCGGCCTTGGACGGAGTTAGGGGAATCGCCATTTTTCTGGTGCTGACTTATCATTTTGGCCTGCTCCGCTTCGGTTGGCTCGGCGTCGGATTGTTTTTTGCACTTTCGGGGTATTTGATCACCAATTTGTTGCTTGAAACGAAGGAGATGCGGCTTTCCTCATACTTAGGGAGGTTCTATTGGCGGCGTTTCCTTCGAATCTTCCCCTTGTATTTTGGGTTTGTGTTGGCGGTGACGCTGGTTTATTTGGCCACGGGTTGGCCAAGTGGTGTCGGCGAACAATTCCCATGGTTGGCGACATTCACCTACAATTTTTACATGGGACTGGAGCATCAGGCAGGCCTGCAGCAGGTGTTTCATGTTTTGTGGAGCATCTCCACGGAGGAGCAATACTATCTCATTTGGCCATTGGTGGTTTGGCTGTTGCCAAGAAAATGGCTGACGGTCATTGTTTTGTTGTTGATTTTTGCTGCGCCGGTTATTCGGTTCTACGAGCCGGATTGGGTGAGGAGTCTCGGAATCGTCGTCGCCTCGGAAGGGAAACTTATCTATTATTTTCCATTTGGGCAGGTGGATGCTTTTGCGATCGGCGCCTTGATCGCCTTGGCCAAGAATGCTCCCTGGAAGAGAAAGGCAATGTGGTGGGGACTTGCATTGATGATTCCCGCCGTTGCCGTGATCGTACGTCAACTCTTCTTGAGTATAGGACCGAATGGAATTCCCATGCCAATCCACCTTGGATTCCCGGTGAATTCAGTTGAGGATGGATTCCATATTTGGGGCTATACCGCAGGTTATCTGGCCTTCGGCGGCCTTCTGATCCTGGTCTTATTCGGTGGGCCAAGTCTCTGGATCCGCAAATTCACCGAATGGGGACCCGCCCGCTGGTTGGGGAAAATTTCGTTTGGGCTTTATGTTTTTCATTGGCCGCTGCTGCTTGCAATGGAATTGATTTGGCCACTTTCGGAGAATCTCATCATCCGAATACTTCAGTTTTGTGTGTATGGCTTTGTGCTCTCGGCCCTTGCCTGGGCGAGTTATACGTTTTATGAATCTTGGTTTCTGAGGAAAAAGAACCTTCTTTTTGCTGAAGCAGAAGCTGCTATTCGACGATAATCTTTTTGCTCCTTATCCCGCCTCCATCTTGGACGGTGAGAATGTACATGCCTGCGGCAATGCTGCTCAGGTTCATCGTCGATTCCAAAACGTGGTCAAGCTTTTGGTGTGTTTCGTCCAGCAGCTTGCGACCTGTCACATCCGATAAGGAGATGGAGATTTCGCCCATGGAGTCATTTTCCAGCTTAATCCTCACCCTATCCTTTGCAGGATTGGGATAAACCGTCAGGTTGCCCAAATCGATTGGATGAACGATGCCCACAACCGTATCGACAACGACGGAAAAACAAGCAGTAACAGCACAGGTTCCATTTCCAACGGTCAAGCAGACATTGTAAACCCCTGGTTGGGTGAAGGCATGAACGGCCGTACTCGTGATTGGGCATTCCGTGGAACCATCGCCCCAGTTCCAGCACCATTCGATGGCAGCGGGGCTGGTGCTGGTAAAAGTCACGGTATCTCCAACGAATATTTGCGTAGGGTTTATCGTATAGGTTGGCCCAATTGCCGCGCTAAGCGTCACTGAAATGCGGTCATAGTCCTCGCAACCCGTGCCATTCGTCGTCTTGACCCAATACTCGCCGGTCGTAGCCGATATCGTCTGCGAAGTTGCCCCGGTATTCCAGAGGTAGCTGTTGAATCCAGCGCCTGCGTCAAGCGTGACCGAATTTGGATTGGTGCAATTCAAAATGTCAGGTCCCAGATCGGTCTGAGGATTCATTCCGCCACGAACCACGCACCAATACTTGTCGAAGGCTGCTTGACGGGCGTTGCGCATGCCTTGCAAACTGTCGCCCAGCAAAATCGCAAAGGCCACGACATGGCTGTCACCTGCTGCAATGCTGAAGGGGCCGGCCCCTGCAAATTGCGCCACATTGGCTGGACCCAATTCGGCACCCGTCGGCGGACTCGTCAAGGCTGCCCACTTGTCGGCTGTAGTATATCCCCAAGTGGTTGTATTACAGGCAAATCCTCGCAGACTGTCGGGAGTAAGCAGCGAAACGCCGATGTCCCAGAGAGACACCCACGTGGTATCCATGTTGTAGATGGTGCGGGAACCAGGGTCATAATGACTTCTGTTTTGAGAGCGCCAGAATCCGTCGAGGTCAAAATACATTCCTGCATAAAGTCCATTCTGCGTGGAACCGGTGGTGTTTTTGAGGGTGTATTCTTGGATAATGTAGTTGTCATCGCCTTCCATGCTCCATTGATAGCTGCGCTGTGTGACATTCACGCCGATGGCGTTTCCGCCGGCGCCTGCATCACTGAAGGTCGTCTGGGCCTCCACATCAGCGAGCACCCCGCCATTCGTTTTCTGAATCGGATCGACATTCGTGAAGTGAACGTCGCCACCACCCAAGGCATTTTCAATGTTGTTGGAAACATGGCTTGCATCCTTTCCTACCAAAAAGCCAGCGTCATTCATGAGGCTGCCGACCCCATCCGCCAGCAAGCCCAAACCTTTGTTCAGGGCCGGAAAGCTCGTAAATCCCCACCGACCTCGCCCATCGACGGAGGTTTCTATGCGATTGGCGTCAAGATTGACATAAGCCGGTTGGACCTTGATGCCGTAATATTCCCAATCGGAGTAGCCATTTCCTGTGTACCCAAACCTCAAATAGCCAAGTACCCCCACGGCAGCTGTAGAACGGATCACAACTTTAAACGGACAAACCCAAGTACTGACGGTGTCCAAGGTGCCGACCGTTCCCGCATAGGCGGAACCATGCACAATCTCAAAATCTCCAAAATTGGGAGTTGTAACTGTGATTTGAAGGTTGTTGACGGGTTCAAGAAAGTTCGCGAACCGCACGCGAACGTCCACCGTGTCACCTGCATTCAACTGTCCGTCTTCGGTATCATACAGCACTTCGACCGCACGAACCGCAGGCCCTGAATAGGTCAGTGCTCCCAGTGCATCTGACCTTCCCTTGCCCATTTGTTCAAACCGGTTGTTGGAATTGAGCACGTAGACATTCTCATCAGCCCCCATTCTCACCATTTGGCCCACTTGCTGCATATTGAGGTTGGGGAAGTGTTCTTTGACCAATCCTGCGATGCCACAGACGATGGGTGCACCAAGAGAAGTGCCCGTTGCAACGTAAGTGCCAACGTCAGTTGTGGTGGTCCTGATATCGCGCGATGGGGCGCAGACATCGGCAAAATAGCTGAAGGTAGACCCGAAATTGGCGCTACTGGACCAGTAGGCATCGTTCTGTTGCGTTCCAGGGACCGAAAGCACTTTTGGATAACTTGCAGGGTAGAAATTGATGTATTGTGGTGTATTGCCGGCTGCGCCAACCACAAGCACGTCTTTGTTGATCGTTGCGTACCGAATTGCCTCCTCGCACATCCGGCATTCACCGCCTCCACCGCCGCCCCAACTCAGGTTCATGATGTCCACGCCCATGTCGGCAGCGTACACGATGCCTTGGTAGCCCCTGTAAATCAGCGGACTCTCGTTGATAGACACCTTTACGGGTAGCAATTTGCAATTGAACCCAATCGCAGCCACATCGAGTCCGTTGTTCGTGAAGGCAGCCGCGGCTCCTCCGACGAGCACACCGTGGTCGGATCCTGCTGCGATTCCGGCCCATTGGGCGCTGCTGTCGCCATAAGAACCCCAAATATCACCTCCGAAGTCCCATCCACGGTAATCGTCGACATAACCGTTATTGTCATTGTCGAGTCCGTCGGCGGGGTCTGCCCAGTTGTATTTGATTTTTGGCGCGTAGTCCGGGTGAAAATAGGAACACCCGGTGTCAATGATGCCAATGACCACGGAACTGTCCCCTTTGCTAATGTCCCAAGCTTCCCGTGCATGGATCAAATTCAGGTAATACTGTGAACCCGTATCGGGGTCATTGGGATCAAACAACGGTTTGTAAACGTAGGAAGGCTCGGCATATTCAACGATACCCGTTTCAAGCAGGAGGTTGACCGCATCCTCGATGCCAATCTGTAAGGAATAATCCAATTCGTAGATCAGGCTGAGGTCCGCGAGTCGTTCTCCAAGGACGTTGAAGGATTCGCTTGGCGGTGCCGACTTGGGGAATGACTTCTGAATTCCCGTAGCTTGAAGCTCACGGGTATAAAGATCCAACGCAGGAATTGCCACCTGATTTTCCGAACATGCCGACCGGTATTGTTCCTTGACTTTGAAGATGATTTTGGATTGCCAATAATCTTCAGGTCCAATGCCTGCAGGTAGTTGAAATGCTTTCCGTTTGGAATGGAGGGAAGCATTGCCCTGCGCAACGGTCAGGCAGGGGAGAAGCAGCAAGAAAACGAGAGTGGCAACGCAAATATTCTTCATACAACGCCTTGGATATGCTATTGCTTAAAAATAGGGATAGATGATTGTTTATACAAGTAAATTGAAGGACGATGGAAACGCATAGCGAAAGTCTGTCGGCTGTAAACACAAAAATCCCCTCGTTGGAGGGGATTCTGTTATTGCTTAGTTGAGCGAATTGATCAGGCTTCAGCCGTCACAACATGCACAAACTTGCGGTCATTTTTGCCGGTGATGAATTTCACCACGCCGTCCATTTGAGCAAACAAGGTATGATCCTTGCCTACGCCTACACCGACACCTGCATGGAAACGTGTTCCGCGCTGACGAACGATGATATTGCCTGGGATCACGACTTCGCCACCAAATTTCTTAACGCCGAGGCGCTTGCTATGGGATTCGCGTCCGTTTTTGGAACTACCTACACCTTTTTTATGTGCCATGACTTATATGCTCCCGTTTCAGTTATTGATGGATTCAATTTGAATTTTGGAAAACTGTTGGCGGTGACCGTTTTTCTTCTGATAGCCCTTGCGGCGCTTCTTCTTGAAAACGATGACTTTGTCGCCTTTGAGGTGTGAGAGCACTTTGAAGCTCACAGAGGCACCACTTACGACAGGGGTACCCACCTTAACGGCGCCGAGGTTGTCAACCAACAGCACTTCCGATGTGGAAATGGATTCGCCTTCGGCGTTGGGAAGGCGGTGGACAAACAGCTGCTGGTTTTTTTCAACCTTGAATTGCTGTCCTTGGATATTTACAATCGCGTACATTGTGAACTCTTGTCGTCTAAATTCAAAAGGAGTGGCAAAGTTAAGCATTGATTTTATTCATGCAAGCCCTTGATTCACTTTTTTTCAAGTCAGACCCTTTTAGAGGTGGTCTTTGTCAACAGAGCGAAAGGATTGCTGCATAGAATTCAGGACATAGTTGGCTGGGGATTTGTTGTTCGCCTTCACCCATTCTTCCAATGAGTATTCGTAATTTTCCGCATTTTACGCTGATATTGAGGTGTATATGGGTTTAAATCTGCCCGCTTTCTGCGCTTCAATTTGAAACTCCCGTGTTTTGGATTGGGTGTTTGATTGTTTGCAACTTCAGCGGAACAATACTTAAAGTAATTCGGCTGAAGGATGATTTTTTGGAATATTAGAGCTTCTAAAGGTGTTCACCAACGGGAATTCTCTGTGGAATTGCTATATTTGGTCATGCGCGCCTTCCAAATCACCCCTTTCTTGCTACGCTTTCGCCATGCTGGAGCCTTGATCCTTTTCCTGAAGATCCTGTTTTTATCCGCCGATGCACAGATATATCTAGGTGCAGACGGAGCCCACAGCTTTGAAACCATCACCCTTCGTGAGGCCACGATCACGCGCGGATACAAAGTGGCGCTGATGTCACAGGGTTCGCTCCGCCTGCGTTATAGCCCAAGTGAAAGATTCGGACTGCGACTGGGGCTGGGATGGATGCCAAAAGGGGCGAGGGTGTTTTTTGCAGCGGATTCGGTGAATGGCTATCCGGAGGGATGGACGCAAATTCAGGCTCGGTATGTCGCCGGACGATTTGGGGTCGAAATTGGAACGAATATCAAAGATGGATTTTCGGTAGCCGGAACCATGGATTTCGTATTGGGTAAGTTGGCGCAATCGCGCAGGAAATTGCCCGAGACCCGCAAATACGTTTCATTCAATGACTTTTTCACAAAGTCCTTCTTCGGGCTAGATTTTGGGATTAGCCTTCAATACAAGTTGCCAAGTGGATTTGGCGTGAGATTCGTTCCTACTTTGGAAATACAGCTCAATCAAGCCTATCAATCCAACTTCTTCTTTCCAGAATTCAGAGGTTTTGCACCCAAATTTGAAATTTTCATTCCGCTGATCAAGGAATAGGCATTGCTGAATGGCTACCCAAAACGCTGAACGGATGCTTTTGGTTGATCTAGCTCCTTCTAAAAAGGGGTTGCCAATTGGACGCATCTAGAATGCGCACGTGCATGCTGCGAACGGATCCGTTTGCCGAGATCTGGGAAAAAATGGTGCGGAAAGGTTGGGATTATTTGGGCAATACCTTGATTTCCAATTGCGAAGCGTTGATTGCAAGTGGGACCCTTTTGTTTTCGAAAACCGCCTTGACCCCATCCATTCTAATTTTGAATCCCTGGGGATAAGTCTGCAAAAGGTTCTGCCTCAATGAATAAACCGAATTCGTCTTGTTTTCGACAGTTGCTGCGCGCAACACGACAGATGCACTACCATCGTTGGGAATCAATTGAATGGCTCCAAACTCATAGGCAGGTGCTTCGTCTCCAACCACGGATTCGTGAACGATAAATGTCAGTCGCTGCGTCCCCTCAAGCACCAGATTTCCAGTGACTTCCTTGGAATTTGCCAAAATCTGCACACTTGTCGTTTGTGCAATGGTCTTGGAAGCAGCGAAGGCAACAAAGCAAATCAAAAAGAATGGGACCAATCGTTTCATGGGTTCAATTTCATTGTTTTTGTTGGGAAATTCAAGTTTTCGCTCCTTCGAATGCTTTAATGGACAAATTTTGAGGCTGAACGGCTATCCACATTCTGGGTTGGTTTTGATTCACCAGGATCCTTTGGTGGAGAGTGGAGAGAGGAAAGTGGAGAGTTGTTCTTGGAGGCTTAACATGTTTTGAAGGCTCGATTTCACGATGAATCCCGCAACGTAGCGTTGGAGAACTCCATTATATATATGTCATTTGTGCTTGTGAAGTTGATCCAGTGTTTTTTTATCCTTTTCGTTTTCTCGCTGACGAATGCGATGGCTCAGGAAAATCCGAGTCCCTACCGCATTGCGCGCGCCGAAGCTTGGGCAGCACCCTTGACCGCTGTTTTCGCAGGGGCAGGATGGTATGTCGAGCATCGTGTGGAGGGATTTACGGCAGCTGACCTTGCTCTGCTCGATCCAAACGCCATCCCAGCATTTGACCGTTGGAACGCCGGTGATTGGCGGCCAAAAGCCGGACGGGCCAGCAATATTGGCGTCGGACTTGCATTCGCAGCTCCCGTGGCCATTTTTGCAGCCCGTGAACCGCGGCGCGACTTTCTCAAAATCGCCTTGATGGCCTCTGAAGCCGGACTCACGGCCTACGGCCTCGTCAACACCACCAAGGGACTTGCCCAGCGCACGAGACCTTATCTATATGGTACCGCGGCGCCGCTCGACGAACGATTGGCTGACGACGGACGGCTTTCCTTTTTTTCTGGTCATACCGCATTTTCTGCGACGGCATGTTTCTTCGGGGCCAAGCTCTTCCACGATTATTTTCCCCAAAGCAAGCTTCGCCCATGGGTATGGACGGTCGCTGCGCTCGCGCCCGCGGGCATCGGCTACCTGCGCGTACGCGCAGGCAAGCATTTTTTGAGTGATGTCCTCACCGGCTACGCCGTCGGTGCGGCAGTTGGGTACCTTGTACCACGTCTGCACCGCAACAACGTCGCCCGCACCCTGTCGGTCACACCCAGTTTCTGGAAGGGCGGGAGCGGGGTAGTGGTGAATTTCGGGTTTTAAGGCTAACTCAAGTTGGGGTTCGAAAAAGTGCAAAAGGTGAAACAAGCAAATCTTGTTTTGGCGTCTCGTCGTCCGTAATTTTGCCCCATGTCCAAAACCATCATCAAAAATGCCCGCATCGTCAACGAGGGCAAGATTTTCGAAGGCGATCTTCTCATCGACAATGGCCGTATCGCCAAAATTGCCCCCTCGATCGCCAATCAAGAAAATGTCTTGGAAGTGGATGCCAAAGGCAAATACCTCTTGCCCGGTGTGATCGACGACCAAGTGCATTTCCGTGAACCCGGGCTCACGCACAAAGCGGACATCTTCACCGAGAGCCGCGCAGCCGTCGCGGGCGGCATCACGAGTTTCATGGAGATGCCCAATACCAATCCGCAGACGCTGACGCAGGAATTGCTGACCGCAAAGTACGCGATCGGCGCGGCGCGGTCCATCGCCAATTATTCGTTTTTCATGGGCGCGGCCAACCACAACTTGGATGAAGTCCTGAAAACCGATCCGAAAACGGTTTGCGGCATCAAGGTATTCATGGGCAGCAGCACCGGCGACATGCTCGTCGATGACCACAAAGTCCTCGAAGGCATCTTCCGCAATGCCCCGATGCTCGTCGCTACCCACTGCGAAAAAGAGGAAATCATTCGCAGGAACCTTGCTGAAGCACTTGCATTCCATGGCGTCGACGACATTCCGGTGATGGAGCACCCCGTCATTCGTTCAGCTGAGGCCTGCTATGCAAGTTCGTCAGAGGCTGTGGCCCTGGCAAAGTCGTTTGGAACGCGTTTGCACGTGTTGCACATCTCCACGGCCGATGAATTGGCGTTGTTTCGCAATGACATTCCCCTGAAGGAGAAAAAAATAACCGCCGAAGTCTGCATCCACCACCTGTTTTTTGATTCAAGCTGGTACGCAACCAAAGGCAATCTGATCAAATGGAATCCGGCGGTGAAGACTTCCGAGGACCGGGCAGCGATTTGGGAGGCTTTGCTCGACGACCGGTTGGACATCATCGCCACAGACCATGCCCCGCATACGCTCGACGAAAAACTGCATTCCTATACCAAAGCGCCATCAGGCGGCCCCTTGGTGCAACATGCCTTGCCGGTGATGCTGCGATTTTGGAAGGAAGGGAAGATTTCGTTGGAAGATGTCGTACGGAAAATGAGCCATGCACCTGCCGAATGCTTTCAACTCCACGAACGCGGTTACATTCGCGAAGGCTATTGGGCGGATTTGGTGCTCGTGGATGAAAACCGTCCATGGACGGTCACCCGCGAAAACACATTATATAAATGTGGTTGGTCGCCATTGGAAGGGGAGAAGCTGCCCGCCTCGGTGACCCATACCTGGGTAAGCGGGCATTTGGCTTACCGTGATGGGTTGTTGGACGATTCAAAGTTGGGCATGCGCCTGACATTTGATCGCTAGAAAACCATGCCGAAGCGCTGAAATTCGCATTCGCAGCTGCATTCCAAAAGGCCATTATTCAGAAATGATTGCTTAATTTCGCCAGACTCAGCATTGACGGAAAATTCATGAAAAGAAAATACTACATCATCACGGGAACTTCACGCGGCATCGGTGAGGCACTTGCCAAGCAGGTTTTGGGCAATGGAAATGTGCTGTTTTGCATTTCCCGAAATCAAAATCCGCGGTTGTCGACCGAGGCACACGTCAAACATTGGCCGATGCGCGACATCGCCATCGACCTCAACGACACGGGCAAAATCCATGAGATGATGGGTGATATTTTCCGCAGCATCGATCCCGACGATGTCGAGGAAATCGTGTTGGTCAACAATGCGGGGATCATTCACCCGATCCGTTTGATCGGTGAACCCGACGCCTCCGAAAAGATTTCGCGTTCGATCAACGTGAACCTGACATCGGCCATGCTCATCACCGACCGTTTCGTAAGGGAAACCGAAAGCTGGACGGTTCCGCGCAAGATCATGAATTTGAGTTCGGGGGCAGCCTCGCATACGGTCGAAGGTTGGAGTGCCTACTGTGCGGCGAAGGCGGGTTTGGAAATGTTCACACGTTGCTTGGTCGACGAACAAAAGCATGCCAAAAACCCTGTTAAGGTCGTTTCCTTCGCACCGGGCGTTGTCAATACTGAAATGCAGCAAGAGATCCGCAACGCGAATCCAGAGAATTTCCCTGAGTTGGCGCGTTTCCTCGACATGAAGGAGAAGGGCCGATTGCTCGAGGCCGATTTTGTGGCGGAACAAATCCTGAGTTTGTTGTCCATGTCCAGCTACGGTGATCAGACGGTGCTGCATATCAACGACTTTATTTGAGTTTCGCGCATCAAAAACTTGTTGATTCTCCCTCCGAATTTCCTTTGATTTGAATCAGGTGCCTGCTGCAACCTTGCGGCGGGGATCGTGTCTTTTTTGCGTTGAAACAATTGGATTCCAAAGCTGAAACGGGTGAGAGACGGTTTTACGACCGTTTGCGATTGCTGAGCATCGATGTGGCGATCGGCGCTTTGGGAGGCGGATGCATGGTGGCTGCCTATCTCCAAGAACCGATGCGCTGGGCTTGGTATGTGTTGTTGCCGTTGGCAGTTTGGACGATTTACACGTTGGATCACCTTTTGGATGCGCGTCGCCTTGGCGAGCGTGCGAGCACGGATCGGCACCGGTTTCATGTGCAGCATTTTACTGTTTTGGCTATCCTTGCTGGGTTGAGTGGCATTGCCTGCCTGGTTTTGGCGGTCATTTTCCTCCGAATCCAAGGCATTTACTTTGGACTGATCATGGGAGGAGTCGTGTTGGTACACCTCCTGTTGGTCAAATTGGTTGGCGAACGTACATCTCCGCTGCTGATCAAGGAATTTGGCGTTGCCTTTGTTTATGCCATGGGAATTTGGGGGTTGCCCTTGATCAATTCCGGCGAATGGAAAACAATGATCGGCATTTTGCCGTTTGTCCAGTTTCTGTTGCTCGCCTTGATCAATCTTCTGGAATTCAGCTTGTTTGAAATCGAAACGGATGCCCGCGACGGGCAAACATCCTTTGTCAGGGCATTGGGGAAAGTCAAATCGATCCGGCTCATCCGCGTTTTGTTGGCGATCGTGGCTGCAATCGGCGTTGTGCTGTTGATTTTGGAAGACTCCATGCAGGTCGTGAGCATCGAATTGATTTTGGGCTTGATGGCGGCAATCCTCGCCTTGTTGTTGTACCGGAAGGCCTGGTTTTCGCAGTTTGAGCGTTATCGTTCTTGGGGCGATGCCGCCTTTATGCTGCCATTTTTCTACCTCCTGATTTACTTGCGATGAACCGTAACCGCATTGCAGGAGGTTACGACGGACTCGCCAAAGGCTATGATTTCCTCGCGCGCATCGTCTACGGCAATGCCTTGCGCAAGGCACAAACCTGCTTTTTGACTTCGCTACCGCCGAATGCAGATGTTTTGGTAGTAGGCGGCGGATCGGGATGGTTTTTGGAGCAGTTGCTGCGCATCTCCAAGCCCAAATTCGTACTCTACGTCGAATTGTCGCCCAAAATGCTCGCACTCGCCAAGGCGAGGATTGCGAAAAATTGCCCAAGCCAGCTCGGCAAAGTCGAATTTGTGCAAGGCAATGTCGAGGACATCACCGAGGAGGGCAGTTACGACGTGGTCGTCACCCATTGTCTGCTCGACATGTTTGCCGGTTTGCAATTGCAAGGCATCGTACGGCGCTTGCGCAGGACCTTGAAAAACAATGGAATCTGGTATTTTTCGGATTTCAGGCATGCGGAGAAATGGCCCATGTCCTGGATCTCGAAGGTTTTGATCTGGATGATGTACCGGTTTTTCAAATGGTGGTGCGACATTCCGGCGACGCGCTTGCCAGATTTTCAAGCCGCTTTTGACCTTGCAGGACTGGAACCCAAAGCGACCAAATTGTTTTTTGGGGGAATGATTCAATCCAAATTGCTTCGTAAAGCTTGAAAAAAGAACAGGGGCCAAAAGAGCCCCTGCTTTCAATAACCCCGACCACTTGGATTAAATCTTGATATTCAACTTTAACTGGAGACAGTCATCTTCAACTGATGATTCAAAGATGAAGCAAGAATCTTGCGTTTGGAAATCGGATTTATGTAATTCTTACGCGGGAGAAATGAGATAAAGTCACTGAAAAGTCCTCAATCTTTGTTTTGGATTTGTAGAATGGAGAATAGTCTTACGCGTTCAGGGTGTTAAGACCTCCTGTCAAGCGCTCGATTTCGTGCAGAAAATTCAGCCGATTGAGCGAAGTCGCCTCAAATCAACCCGATTTTGTTGCTGAGCCATTCGTGGTAGTCGATGAATGAGAAATCCTCAAGTTCTGGTTTTGGCGTACTAACCAGAAACTGCTTGATGTTTTCTATCAAAGGTTTATCAGCTCTTATCGCCATCGATTTATTCATTTCGCCCAGGATATACAAGAGCTTATTTTCCGTGACAACGGTAGGCTTATCCAATATTTCGTGATAGTCTCTTTTTACTTCGCCGATTCGCCTTTCCATGACCTCAAAATCACCCGATTCTTGGCGAAGAGTGAGTTCGAAAATTGCCAATTTTAACTTGAATTCTTGGCTAGCAGCATGGTATCCGTCGTGAATAAAGGCTTGAACCAGTGCTTTTAATGCTTTGGTTATTTTTTTAGTTCGGAAATAGCAGATCGCAAGGTTTAGCATCATTAGGAATTCATTGTATGGGGTGTCACGAAACGTATGATTGCCTATCACCTCCTCCAAAATCTGAGTGGATTTAGAAACGTCAAGAATGGAGTAGTTGATAATGAGGGCATTGTAATAGTATGTTAGATACTTTTGATAAAGTAGCCCATGGAATTCTTCCATACCTTGGCGCAAAAACTCGGCATACTGAAGGGATTGTTCAAGTTTCCTATTCTTATAGAGTGTATTCACTAGATAAACCAACATTTGCAGTTTGGTATCGTGATTGGAACGATTAAACAGGCTTTCTTTGGCAAACTCATCATAGGTTTGAAGCAAATATGTTTCTAGCACCAAGTATTCCTTCCTTGCAAGGAGAATGCGACTTACAGCATGATAGATCGTGAAACGAAGTTTAGAGTCTCCTTTGAGCTTTGGGTTTTGTGAAAATTCATTCACTGTTTTCTCAAGGAGGTCAAAAAGTGGTGTCTGCGACGCTGATAGTTTTGGTGACGATCTTACCCGGTGCACGACTGCCGCTAGGATGTCATCTATATCCCGAAGGGCTTGTAATTTTTGATGGTTTTCCTTCCGTTTCCTGATATACTCTTCAGGATTTATCGCAACCATTTCAAGTGATAATTTGATCATTTCGCTGTACAAAAGGTCCAGAAGTTCAAATTGTTCAAGCTTGATGGCCTTTTTCTCAGCCTTTCGAAGAAAGTGGATTGCTACTTTATATTTTTGGCGACTGTGAAAGAATCTACCCAAAGACAAAAGATGAAATAGGTAAACTACTTCATCGTCTTCCATGTGCTGTAGGTTCAGGCTTTTGTTCATGTCCTGCATCAGCCGATTCTTCAGCCGATAGAAGGAATTCTTATCGTCACCCTCGTAGAGTTTTGCAAAAATCTCTCCTTCGTTGTAATCCTCTCCAGATTTGCGAATGTAATCGAACAATGCAAGGTCTTTTCGATCCGCCTCTACCTGGGTTCTGCTTGCAAACAACTTGAAGTGCCTTACTTCCTCCTTGCTCATTAAACCAACTATTCGATTCAGGATGTCCATTGCCTCAAAAAAATTAGTGACTGCGTAAGAAATCAGCTAAAAGTAAGGATTTAGTTTTGAAAAAAGGGACTACCTTGGACATAGGAAAAATATGAATTTGATGAGTAAGAACTTGAACCGTAAAATTTCCTTGCTTTTAATGCTGTTGATTCCAATGTTGGGGTTTGCGCAGCCCAAACTTTCAATCAATTCGGCCAGAAGTTTCCCTCCCGACACGATCTATTATCCAAATACTGGCTCAATCACCTATACACTAGTTGTCGAAAATATCGGGGACAATCAGCTCACTTCTCCGTGTCAGATCAAATTTAAATACAATTCGGCGACAACGGATACCATCATGTGGTCCTGGCTTGCCTTTAATTTTGAGGTTGGGCAAACAGACACGATCATTTTTACGGATTCCATTGGGCCACTCGGAGGGACTCGCTACAAGGGCGGTGACAATATTATTGTAATCTGGCCCAACAGTGACAATCCCAATGTGCAGATTCCAGACACCGTCGACTTTCCCATTTGGATACAACAGTTTAACGGTGTAATCGATGAAGAAACACTCGCCCAACGCGTGGAAGTATTTCCGAATCCCGTTACCGATAAGCTGAATATTCATTACAAGGATATGCGCCAAAAAGTTGAGTGCGTAAGAATCATCGGGTTGGATGGCAAAAAACTCTGGGAAAGCTACAACCCTGTCGACGAAATCGATACGCAGCAGCTACCCGCCGGAATGTATCTTCTCCTGTTCAAATACAAGGACGGCATGGTGGGAGCGGTTCGCATCACCAAATAGCGATCCGTCCTTCATTGAAAATCAAAACGTCGAGCAAAGGAAATTTTGTTCGACGTTTTGTTTTGATGTTGAAGATCATTGAGACAAGGGTTGGCAGTATTGTCCAGATCGATAGATTTGCTTCGTTTAAGATTTCTGCCTAAATTGTTTAGAATTAGCATTGTTGCATCATGAAAACGACGGTTTTGTTTCTGATTGGGATGTTCTTCACGCTAGGCGGTTTGCTTGCGCAAGCGCCTGCGGAACAATCTGTTACGTCAAAGACTGTAAATACTACCCCAACGAAAGTGGCGGAAAAACCAGGTCCATTCGACAACAATGGCACGATGCAGCCGCTCGGTGGTCCTGGTAAGCCTGCTTTTGCGCCCAGGACAGAAGCGCTTCCTTCCAATAACTCGACAGTTGTGCAGCCTGCAAATGGCACATTGCCGAAACAAGATATCCCGCGATAAATTTGCGATGCTGCACTGAAAACAGCGCAGGTTTTATCTCTTCAATAAGAATCAACGATCACCCAACACTGATATGAAAAAAGTATTTCTCGCCGCCCTTTGTTTTGGTTTTCTTTCATTTTCCGCAGTTTATGCGCAAACGGGAGATGTAAAGGGCTCCTCCGAATCGATTTCAACTCCTGCGGTTTCCGGCAATGCCGCGCGTCAAGGCAAAACACCTAGCAAGGGTAGCCCCCTCATTCAACGTCAGGCAAACGAAGCTCCAGGTTCAGGGGCCGGCGATGCACCTTCCAATTCCAAGGTTGCACCTGCAAATACCATAAGGCCGATTCCAGATTCACTCGCGCCTTCGTTTAAAAACCGTCCGCAGACGGTTGCTCCCGTCAATTCGACGACCACCAAGCCGCAACAATAGAGATTTTACCGCGGTAGAAGACGCTTCTGCTACGCCAAATACAGGAGTCAAAGCCGATTGTCTCAATCTAGACATGGCCTTGACTCCATTTTTTTTCAGACAGAACCTAAACCAACTTACTTTTGTGCGGTTTTTCGAGGGGGCTCAATAACGATTCCCCAAGTTGACCCAAGGCCCAAGGTGAAAATTCAAGACATTCTTAAAATCTACCGCGAGCATCCGGAATTGGTGGAGCTCGCGCTCAAGATCAAGGACGATGCCAACGGCGTTTTCCAAATCAAAGGCCTTGCGGGCAGCCAATCGGCATTCTTGCTCGTTTCCTTGTTTCAAAACGTGCACCGCAGCGGATTGATCATTCTCAATGACAAGGAGGAGGCGCTCTATTTCATGAACGAACTCCAAACCTTGATGCCGCAAAAGGAAATTCTCTATTATCCAGCGAGTTACAAGCGGCCTTATCAACTGGAGGAAATCGACAATGCCAATGTCTTGCAACGCGCCGAGGTACTCAATCAGCTGAATCATCAACAAACTGGAAGGCAGCTGATTATCACATTTGCCGAGGCCCTCAGTGAGCAAGTGGTCAACAAACGTTCCCTCGTCAAAAACACGCTCGACCTGAAAAAGGCGAAACCTGCGGAATGGATTTCGTCGTGGATGTCTTGGACGACTACGGATTCGATCACAGCGATTTTGTTTGGGAACCAGGAACTTACAGCAAACGAGGCGGTATCTTGGATGTCTTTTCCTTTGCGAATGACCTCCCTTACCGCATCGAATTTTTCGGGGACGAGGTCGAATCCATTCGCACATTCGACCCGGTCGATCAGATTTCCAAGGACGAGCACACCCATGTTTCGCTGATCCCAAACATCCAAAAGAATCTCATCAACGAGGAAAAAGTCCATTTTCTAGACTACCTGAGTGACCGCACAGTTGTCTATATACAAGGTATGGACTTCGTGACCGCCGATTTGGATCGCCAATACGAGCGCGCGAGTAAATATTGGCAGGAGTTGCAAACCCAGAGTGGGGGAGCAGCCTTGAGCCGCGGTCCCGAAAGCCTTTACACCGACGCCAAAGCCTTCAAAAAAGGCATGGAAGGCTTCACCCGTGTGGAATTTGGAGGCAGATTTTTTTTCAAAAACCCCATCCAATTGGTCGAATGGGCAGGTTCGCCACAACCTGCATTTAAGAAGGAATTCAACCTCCTCGCAGAGCACCTCCATAAGAATCAGGAGATCGGAATCCAGAATTTCATTCTCGCCGACAGCGAAAATCAATTCGTTCGACTCCACGAGATTTTTGCAGCGATCGACAAATCCGCGATGTTCACCGGCGTCAATGCCGTCATCCACCGTGGCTTCCTCGACAAGCGCCTGAAGTTTGCGCTTTACACCGACCACGAAATCTTCGAGCGTTATCACCGCTTCAAGAGCAAGGCACAGACTTCTCGCAGTCAGGCAATTACCCTCAAGGAGCTCAAGGACATCGCGCCGGGCGATTATGTCACGCACATCAACCACGGCATCGGCAAGTTTGGTGGATTGCACCGCATCAAGGTCGGCGAACACGAGCAGGAGGCCGTCAAGATCTTTTACGATGGCGGTGACGAGATTTTTGTGAATGTGAATTCGCTGTACAAAATCTCAAAATATACAGGCAAGGATGGTGAGCCACCCAAACTCAGCAAGCTTGGTTCCGGCGAATGGGCCAAGAAAAAGGCAAAGGCCAAGAGCCGCATCAAGGAATTGGCATTCGACCTGATTGCCTTGTATGCACAGCGGATGTCACAAAACGGATTTGCCTGTCAGCCAGATTCTTACATGCAGCAGGAGTTGGAGGCGAGCTTCATGTTTGAAGACACGCCCGACCAAGTCAAGGCGACGGAAGACATCAAAAAGGACCTCGAAAGTCCCGTTCCGATGGACCGTTTGATCTGCGGCGATGTCGGCTTCGGCAAAACCGAGATTGCTTTGCGCGCCGCATTCAAGGCCGCCGAAAATGGTAAACAAACTGCCGTGTTGGTGCCAACGACCATCTTGGCCCTTCAGCATTACCATACCTTCCGGGACCGTTTGAAGGATTTTCCGGTCGAGGTGGATTACATCAACCGGTTCAAGACGCCACAGCAGCAGAAAGAAACACTCGAAAGGCTCGCGGCCGGGAAAATCGACATCATTATCGGTACGCACCGCGTGGTCAGCAAAGATGTAAAGTTCAAGGACTTGGGTTTGCTGATCATCGACGAGGAACAGAAATTCGGGGTGGGAGTGAAGGAGAAGCTCAAGCTGATGCGGGTGAATGTCGATACGCTGACCCTGACGGCGACGCCGATTCCGCGGACCCTGCAATTTTCCCTCATGGGCGTGCGCGACATGAGTGTGCTCGCAACGCCTCCGCCCAACCGGCAGCCGGTCGAGACGATCGTCGGTACATTTGATCAGGGACAAATCCGGGATGCGATCGCTTACGAAATGAAACGCGGCGGACAGGCATTTTTCGTGCACAACCGCGTTGCCGACCTCGACGAAATCGCCTCCTTGGTCAAAAAGCTGGTACCTGATGCCCGCGTGGGGATCGCCCACGGGCAGTTGAGTCCGGAAAAAATGGAGAAAATCATGGCTGACTTCATCGAAGGAAGCTTTGACGTCTTGGCCTGTACGACGATCGTCGAGTCAGGGCTCGACATCCCGAATGCGAATACGATCCTGATCAATGAGGCACATAACTATGGGTTGAGCGACCTCCATCAAATGCGTGGACGCGTCGGTCGCAGTAATCGCAAAGCATTTTGCTACCTCTTTGCCCCGCACGAAAGCGTGCTCTCGCGTGATGCGCGCAAGCGCTTGAAGGCCATCGAGGAGTTTAGCGACCTCGGCTCAGGATTCCACATCGCCTTGCGCGACTTGGACATCCGCGGCGCAGGCGACATGCTTGGCGGCGAACAAAGCGGTTTCATCAATGAAATTGGCTACGACATGTACCAAAAGATCTTGATCGAGGCCGTCGAGGAACTCAAAGAAGACCAATTCCCAGACCTTTTCCGCGATGAAATCAAGAAAAAGCAGGAAGAACGGTCCTTCGTCGATGACACCGTTGTGGAAACTGATCAGAATATCCTGATTCCGGAAAGTTATTTGCCAGTCGTATCAGAACGCCTGAACTTCTACAACAAGATTGCTGCAAGCGTGAATGAGGAGGAAATGCGCGAGATTTCCCGGCAATTGATTGACCGATTTGGACCGATTCCGGAGGAAGTGCTTGGCTTGTTTGACACGGTGCGCTTACGCCGTGTTGGCAAGAAGCTGGGCTTTGAAAAGGTCGTGTTGAAAGAAGGAACAGGACGGCTCTACTTTCCGCAGGATAAAAAAAGTGCGTATTATTCATCAAGTCTTTTCCCGATGCTGTTGTCTTGGACACAGCACAATTCAAGGCGTGCACGCTTCAAGGAAAGTCCCAAATATTTGAGTTTGGAGGTAAAATCCGTTGAGGGCATCAAAGGCCTCCTTGTTTTGCTGAAGGAAATCGAGGCTTATACAAAAGAACTATCCACCCATCATGGCTGAAGAAAGTACAGAACGCGACGACATCAATCGCCTGCAAGAACGCTGGGCATTGCTCAGCGGCATCATCAAAACGAGATTTGGTAAGAAGCCAGACTTGGAAGCGATGCTTTTCCTGATCGGCGTACGCGAAATGGGGAGGATGCCCGATGATTTTACCAAGGAGCAGAAAGTGGACTTGATGCACGTCGGCCTTTGCGCTGTGCTTGCGCCCGGCGGTTACTTCAAAGTGAGTCATCAAGATCAAGACGGATGGCCACATTGGGAACAGTTGATGGATTTGCCGCACATCGACATTTTTTCACAGGAAGTTTTCATGAAATCGTTCATAGTTGATTATTTTGCAGACATCTATGATATCTAAGATGAAGTTTTGCTACCGCAGTTTGGGCATTTTGCTCCTGGCATTGTTTGTGTTGCCGGGATTGGTATTTGCCCAAAAGGAAAAGAAGGCCAAGAAACCTGCAAAGGTCAAGCCCGATGTGATCATCCATACCAGCATGGGAGACATTGGAATTCAGCTGTTTGAGGACACTCCTTTGCACCGGGCGAATTTCTTGAAATTGGCGCATGCGCATTTCTACGACAGCACGACCTTTCACCGCGTCATCAAAGACTTTATGATCCAAGGCGGCGATCCTTACAGCAAGGATCCGGCAAAGAAGTCGCTAGCAGGTCAAGGTGGCCCGGGCTACACCCTTCCCGCCGAGATTTTGCCGCAGTATTTTCATGCGAAAGGTATGTTGGCCGCTGCCCGAATGGGGGATCAGGTGAATCCGAAACGTGAAAGTTCCGGTTCGCAGTTTTACATTGTACAGGGCAAACCCATGACGGAAACTGAAATCGACCGCGCGGAAACCCAAATGAAGGGCGTTTTGGGACAGGATTTCAAGTTTTCTGCAGAGGCCCGCGAGGCCTACAAGACGATCGGGGGTTCGCCTTGGCTTGACGGCCAATACACGGTATTCGGAAAAGTCATTTCAGGCATGGAAGTCATCGATAAAATCGCTGCGGTAGAGAAGCGTCCCGGTGACCACCCGAAAGTGGACATTACGATGACGATCGAAGCGAAAACGAAGCTTCCAAAAGTCAAAAAGGAAAAAACAGCGTCCAACTAATGGTCTCAATGGCCTCTAAATCAATGATCAAGAAAATTATCCTCTCGGCAATTGTTGCCTTATCCGTCATCGGGTTCAGTGGCTGCGAAAGTGCTCCCGAAGGTGCCGATGTCAAAATCACTACAGATTTTGGCAATATCTACGTGAAACTCTACGATGAAACGCCCAAGCACAAGGAGAACTTCCTGAAGCTCGCGAAGGCTGGTTTCTATGACAATACCACTTTCCACCGGGTCATGAAGGAATTTATGATCCAAGGCGGTGACCCCAATACGATCGACAACAGCGGCCCTGCCGGCCAAGGCGGACCGGGCTACACGCTTCCCCGCGAGATCCAGTCACAGTTTTTTCACAAAAAGGGAGCTTTTGCGGCAGCAAGAATGCCGGACCAAGCCAACCCGAATTGGGAATCCTCTGGCAGTCAGTTTTATATCGTCGTTGGTAAAAAGTGGACGGACGAGGAAATGGACGGCATGGAACAGCAAGTGGGGATGATGATTGATTCACATGTCTCCGCGCAATGGCAATCCGATCCCAAAAATGGATGGGTGCGCACGATCGACTTGCAAGCGTTGCAGACCAACAATCCCGACAGCTTTGCCATTGTTGATGCCAGAATCAAGGAAGAATTTGGTGCCTTCAGGTCGCAATGGCCAACGTTTAAACTGACGCCGCAGCAGCGCGAAGTCTATAAAACAATCGGAGGAACGCCATTTCTTGATCAAACATATACCGTGTTTGGCGAAGTCGTCGGTGGAATGGAGGTTGTAGATGAAATGATCAATGTCGAAACCCAGCCTGGCGATGTTCCGACAAAGGAAATCAGGATGACTGTGAAGGCCCTGGACTGAGACCGTTTCCACTGCGAGCAGCATCGGTATGCTGAAATTCGCAGCGATTGAATATACCAATGGATGGCGCGAAACCGAGCTCTGAAAAGGGACGGGTTTCGCGCCATTGGTTTTGGGTGGAATTACAATCCAATCAAAATATGATCAAGATTGGATTGAATGATGATTTTGGCTATGTTTGGGCAAGGCAATCGCATATTCCGATCGATGATTTCGGTAGATTGCTGGAAAAGAATTGTTTACAAAGTACTTGCAAAAAAAAAGCTAAGGAAACATGTCTTCAATCTGGAGAAAAAAATCACTTGATCACCTGATCGCAGATGCCGACGAAGGTGAAAAAGGACTCAAAAGAACCCTGACCGCGACTTCGTTGATTGGTTTGGGTATCGGAGCCATCATTGGTGCTGGACTTTTTGTGCGAACTGCTGCTGCAGCCGCCAACAATGCCGGTCCCTCGGTCACCATTGCCTTTATTGTTGCGGCAATCGGCTGCGCCTTGGCAGGTCTCTGCTACGCAGAGTTTGCCTCCATGATCCCCATTGCGGGTAGTGCATATACTTATAGTTATGCAACCATGGGCGAACTCACAGCATGGATTATCGGCTGGGACTTGGTTTTGGAATATGCAGTTGGTGCCGCAACCGTGGCCATCGCTTGGAGCGAATATTTCAATAAGCTCTTGATGTTTTTTGGGCCGCAGTACGAAATTCCCTATCAATGGTGTCACTCGCCGTTTCAGGAGAGTGTCACCGGAGTTCAGGGTATTTTCAACGTGCCGGCCGTTGGGATTTTGTTTTTGTTGACGCTCTTGCTCATCCGTGGCACGCAAGGTTCGGCGTTGGTCAACAACCTGATCGTCGTGACCAAGGTCGCGATCGTAATCCTTTTCATCATCCTGGGTTGGGGCTTTATTGACGGAGCCAATCACGTTCCGTTCATTCCCGAGCCAACGATGGTGACCGATAGCGCTGGTGTGGAACATCATTATGGCGGTATCATGGGCATCCTTGGTGCGGCTGGTGTCGTGTTTTTTGCCTTTATCGGTTTTGACGCGGTTTCGACTGCGGCACAGGAAGCAAAAAATCCAAAGAAAGACATGCCGATCGGTATTTTGGGTTCGTTGGCCGTCTGTACCATCCTCTACGTATTGTTTTCCTACGTATTGACGGGGCTAGCACCTGTAGAGTTCTTCCGAACCAAGGGCGGGGAGGCGTCGGTCACTGCAGCAATCACAGGCTTCATGCCGGGCTATGAATGGCTGGGCAAATTTGTGACTGTGGCAATTCTTGCAGGATTCTCGTCGGTGATTTTGGTGATGTTGATGGGCCAAAGCCGCGTGTTTTACACGATGAGCCGTGATGGGCTTGTACCAAAAGTGTTTTCGGTCCTTCACCCCAAGCACCGCACTCCGTACAAAAGCAACTGGATTTTCTTGGTGTTTGTCGGTGCCTTTGCAGCATTTGTTCCAGGTGACATCGTCGGGGATATGACAAGTATCGGCACCTTGTTTGCCTTCATGCTCGTCTGCGCTGGCGTATGGATCATGCGCGTGAAGCGCCCAGACATTCCACGTCAATTCAAAACTCCATTGGTTCCGCTTGTTCCTATTTTGGGCATGCTCGTATGTGGCGCCATGATCTACGGATTGGATTGGCCAAACTGGTTGCGTCTGGGTGGATGGATGGCTTTGGGCATGATCATCTACTTTGGCTACAGCAAAAGCAGGAGCATCCTTAACAAGGACCCATCATCCAAGCACGGTGGCGACATCACCTCGATGCAGCACAAAGAGCCGCCACATGGCGAGTCTTGATCGGCTGAATTTCTTGATAAAATGCAAAAGGGAGGGCTTCGGTTCTCCCTTTTGCGTTTGAATGTTTGGTTACTTTTCTCCCAACCGGACTTGCGCTGGAAGGCATTCTTGTTTATTTTTTCGAATGTCAGACGCAGAATTCAACCTGAAATATTCCTTGCTTCCTCCCGAAATGAAGCAACAAGTGATGGATTTTATTGATTTCCTAAAGTTCAAACACGTGAAAGCTCAAGTTGATCCTCCGAAGACAAAGAGGGAATTTGGTAGCCTCAAAGGGGAGATGTACATGGCTCCCGATTTTGATGAGCCTTTGGAGGACTTCAAAGAATACATGTGATGCAATTATGGTTGGATACGCATGCGATCAACAGCCTCCCCATGCACCATCGTGACCCTTTTGACCGCATGCTGATCGCCCAAGCGATGGTCGATGGCCTCACGATCGTCTCTGCCGATGCCGAGTTTTCCAAATACAAGGCCAACATTCCGTGGTAATGGCGAAGATCTTCCTGCCTAAAATTCACTGTCTTCCATTTTTTGGTTTTTCGAAAATTCGCTAACTTGCCTGAGTGTCAAAATGACACGACATAGAATTGATGAAAATTGGGCGAATTCTCGGAATCTGGTGGATGCTGTGCTGCGCGAGCTATGGGTTGCATGCACAATGCACGGTCAGTCTTGGCCCCGATACCTCGCTTTGTGCCGCATCATTCACGCTAGTTCCTTCGCTGGCCATTTCGACCTTCGAAGACTCCCTTGAAATCATCTACGATGCCACCCAGGGTCAAACCGGCCTTGTAGGTGCCAACAAGGTCTACATGCACAGCGGTGCGGAAATGGTTCCTTTTGGTGGTTGGCAAAATACTGTCGGCAATTGGGGACAGGACGACGGGGTGGGGCAGATGACCAATATCGGAGCCAATCGCTGGCGAATCCGGATTTTGCCGCATGCCTATTACAATTACCCCGCAAATGTCACGCCCAACGGCATTTTCTTCGTTTTCAGGAATGCCGATGGCACTGCCGTCGGCAAGGACAATGCCGGCAATGATATCTGGGCCGACATGCAACAAGATCCGCCGGTATCGGCCTTTGGCGGGATTCAATTTTCCTGGAAACGCGATGCCCTTGAGAATCTTTTGTGGTCTGACGGATCAGCGGGTTCCTCACTCGCTGTCAATGCCGCCGGAACCTATTGGGTGACAATGACCGATACCGCGGGATGCATGGCTTCTGACACAATTCAAGTGAATCTAGGTTCGATCCCCTTCATCGATTTGGGCCAACCTGCCATCTGCGATGGTAATCCGGTGACATTGGATGCCGGCGCTGGATTCACTTCCTATGCCTGGAGCACGGGCGCAACCACGCAAACCATTACCCTCAGTTCCGCAGCATTGGTGACAGTCACCGTGACCAATTCGGTCGGCTGCACCGGGATCGACATTGTCAATGTCCCTTCAGCCACGGCGCCGACGGCATTTTTCACGCCTTCGGTTTTTGGATTTACGGTCCAAGTCGCCGACGGATCGACAGGTGGCGGTGATTACCGCTGGGATTTCGATGGCAACGGCTCCACGGACGCTACGACTCCCGGCACGACATCCCATGCCTATTCGACGGCGGGGACTTACACGATCACATTGATTGTGCAGAATTTTTGCGGCGTCGACACTTTTTCCCAAGCAATCACAATCGGTGGGGTGGGAATGGAGAATCCATTTGCCGGAGATGGAAAATTGTACCCGAATCCCGCGATGGATCGCGTGACCCTTGAATTGGACCTCATCAGGGGAGGAGCTTTGACCTTTCAGTTGATGGATGGCCAAGGCAGAATCCTAATGACAACATCCTCGGTGGAAAATCCGGGAACTTTCAGAAAAGAACTCGATATTCAATCTTTGCCGGGCGGAATATACCATATCGCCGCAGTGCAGAGCGGAAAGGTAGTTCGGCGTTCGTTCGTCAAAATTTGAATTCTTGTTAGGTAGAATATTGGAACACAGCTAAAAACACGGAATTTATGAAACGTATTGTTTTACTCTCCTTGATGGCTTTCGGAATAGCTTGTATGACGCAGGCGCAGGCCATTCAATTGAAAATCACAGTCGATGTCGCCCAAATGGCCAATCCAGATTGTTGGATGAATCAAGGCGTCGTCGCTGGAAACAAGGTGTACATCCATTCGGGCCTCTGTTCATCGGATCCGCAATTTTGCTCCGATTCGATCTGTCATCAAGGCTCCAACATCTGGCAAAATGTCGTGGGCAATTGGGGCTTGGACGACGGCGTCGGCTTGATGACCTTCGAAGGCAACAACAAGTGGAGTATCACGATGATTCCAACCACCTATTTCAACCAACCAGGCGCCACACCCTATACGTTGGGTTTGGTGTTTCGCAGCTCTGATGGAGGCTTCACGGGCAAGGACAATACCTGCAGCGACATCTTTATCAAAGGAATCAATACTTCTACACCGACTGTAGTGGGTTGTGACAATCAGGCATTTGCGCCGGTGACGGTTGAACGCACTGTTCTGGCAGGCGTGAAAGAGGCAAGCTATTTGGGCGGCCTTGTAATGAGCCCCAATCCTTTCCGTGACCGTTTGAACATCGACTACAACCTCCAGAGAAAAGCCAATGCCTTCTCTGTCAAGGTCTTCAACGGACTCGGACAAGCGGTGGTGACGCTTGCAAGCGGCAGCCAAGTGCCCGGTTCGCACCGTTTGACTTGGGACGGACGTACCGCTACAGGTCAAAATTGCAAAAATGGCTTGTACTATATGGTCATGAGCGATGGCAATCAAATGATCGCCACCGAAAAGATGCTGTTGATGCGTTGATTGAGTTTTGAAAGACACAAACGCCCCTCCTGAAACCTCTGGAATCGGAGGGGCGATTTTTATCATAGATCATGTATAGATCAAAAGTCAGCCTATTTGTATCATGTATGATCGTTTGTTTCATCTCGAATACAAACGCTCAAATAGTGTCGGTAACGCCGAACTATCCGACGATCGATGACAGCATCACCATCGAATTTGATGCTGCCCTGGGCAACGCAGCACTCGTGGGCGTGCCGGTGGTGTACGCGCATACGGGCGTGATCAACAAATTCAGCACGGATCTCGGCGATTGGGAACACCAAAAGAGTCCTTGGGATTCTGGCGACGACTCCACGATCCGCATGACTTCATTGGGTGGCAATCGGCATCGTATTGGCTTCAGGCCCAGGACATTTTATGGCATCGGGGCGAATGAAGAAGTGCGTGCGCTTGCCTTCGTTTTTCGGAATGAGGCTGGAACCTTGGCTGGCAAGAATGCAGATGGCACGGACATCGTCGTGCCGATTTACCCATCATCTGGGTTTTCGGCCATTTTTGCAGCCCCGATGGAGCGTCCTGAAGTTGTGGCCTTGGGTGCACAACTGCAGGTGAACGTACAAGCGAATGCACCGGGATTGATCACGGTTTTCCAAGATGGCATTCCCATCGGCCAATCCGCAGGGCTTGTTCAGCAATTCGCGATGACGATTCCGGGGAATATGGTTGGCCGCTACGACTTGAGCTTCACTGCCGACAATGGAACTACGGTCGTTCGGGATACCCTCAGCTATGTGGTACAGCCGCCTGTGAATGTCGTCAATCAGCCTACAGGCAGCCGTGATGGCATCAACTACATGAATGATTCGACGGTCGTCCTTGTCCTGCTCGCGCCTTACAAGGACTATGTCTATGTCATCGGCGATTTTAATGACTGGCAGATGGATCCGGCCTACCTCATGAATCGCACGCCCGACGGGCTTCGCTATTGGTTCGAACTCGGCGGCTTGACGCCTGCCCAGGAGTACCGCTTCCAGTATTTTGTAGATCATCAGATCAAAATAGGGGACCCCTACACCGAGAAAGTCCTGGACCCGTTCAACGACAACGGCGTCAACAACTTGGTTTATCCCAACCTGATCGACTATCCCGATGGAAAAACCACCGAATTGGTCAGCATTCTCCAAACCGCCAAACCAGAATACAACTGGCAAGTCAACAACTTCCAGCGGCCCGACAACCGAGATTTGGTCATTTACGAATTGCTGGTGCGTGACTTCAGCATCCGGCACGACTACACCACGATCATCGATTCGCTCAGCTATTTGAAAACTTTGGGAATCAATGCCATCGAATTGATGCCAACCAATGAGTTTGACGGCAATCAAAGCTGGGGCTACGGCCCGGCCTTCTATTTTGCGCCCGACAAATACTACGGAACTGAAAATAAACTGAAGGAATTCATCGATTCCTGCCATGCAAGGGGCATTGCCGTGATCATGGACGGCGTATTCAACCACATGTTTGGGCAGAGCCCTTTCCTTCGATTGTACCAAGACCGGGGGACTGGCAAGCCTGCGGGGAACAATCTTTGGTTCAATGTCGATGCACCTCATCCTTTGGGAGTAGGGTATGACCTGAATCACAGCAGCGGCTTTACGCGCGCTTTGGTAGATAGCGCGATGAGTTATTGGGCGCAAGAATACCGTATCGACGGTTGGCGCCTGGACTTGTCCAAGGGCTTTACGAACACCTTTTCTGGTCAGGATATTGGTGTTTGGAGCCAATATGACCAAAGCCGTGTAGACAATTTGCAACGCTTGGCCACCCATTTTTGGACGCACAACTTCGGAAAATACATCATTCTGGAGCATTTGGGTGGCAATGACGAGGAAACCGTTCTCGCCAACTATGGCATGATGCTCTGGGGAAAAGCTTCCGAACCCTACTATCAATCCGCCATGGGCTATGAGCAAAATTCGGATTTCAGTTGGTTCATTTCGCATCAACACCGCGGCTGGACCTACCACAATTTGGTCGGTTTTATCGAAAGCCACGACGAGCAACGTGCGATGTATCAAAACATCATGTATGGAAATTCGTCGACACCGGCGCATGATTGCAGCGATACGACGGTTGCCTTGAAGCGCATGGCGCAGATTGCGGCGTTCTGGGCCACGGTGCCGGGCCCCAAAATGATGTGGCAATTCCAGGAGCTTGGGTACGACTATCCTATCGAATTTGGATGTCGCACCTGCCCGAAACCCATTCGTTGGAATTACCTTCAAGATTCGCGTCGCCAATTGTTGTACAAGAAATTTGCAGCGATCATCAACTTGAAGACCAAGTATCCAGAGGCTTTTAGGTCAGGAAGTTATGATATCTCAGCTTGGGGAAAACAGAAGCAGATCCATGTCAACAGCACGGCGATGAACGTCACCGTGGCGGGTAATTTCGACGTGGTGAGCCAAAATACCTTCACCGGCTTCCAACATACAGGCCGTTGGTACAATTATATGGCCGGCGACAGCCTCGAAGTGACCGATGTGAACATGACGATTGCCCTGCTTCCCGGCGATTTCCGGATTTACACCGATGTACGGCTGCCCAAGCCCGACTTGTCGGTGACTGTGTTACCTGTCGGCGTTACGGAAGATGAAGCTCCCTCTGACATGGATTTGACGGCCTTTCCGAATCCGTTTTCGGGGTCCACGACACTTGCTTTTCGGCTTCCCAAACCTGCCAATGTGACGATGGAGGTCTATGATTTGGTCGGAGTTCTGGTGTACAAAATGGAACTGCCGAAGAGTGCCGCCGGTGAGCAACAGCTTACCTGGGACGGCCGGAATGCGCTAGGAATGCGGGTTTCTGCCGGTACCTACCTCTGTAAGTTGACGGCTGACGGGATGCAAGGATTTAAAAAATTGGTACTCGCGGATTGAAAGTCGAGTTTCGAATGTTTTAATTTTTTAAATCATTGAACCTTTAACTTATTGGCTTTAAAATGAAACACTTAGCTGCCTGTATTTTCATTATTTGATGGTCCATCAAAGCAAGAAATCAAACGAATTTCCTTTAAGGTTTTCATATTGGGTGCTGTCAAATTGATACAGCTTGGCCGGCTTATGCGGTACACCCAATTGCTTTTCCTCCAGCTCGATAAGAAACCCACGACTCAGGATTTTTCGGCGAAAGTTCCGCTTGTCAAGTTGAACGCCCAAGATGGCCTCGTACAATTTCTGAAGTTGACCAAGGGTAAATTTTTTGGGTAGAAGCTCAAATCCGATCGGCTCGACGCGTGCCTTGTTCTTGAGTCGTTGCAAGGCGGATTCCAAGATTTCGTTGTGGTCAAATGCAAGTTCAGGTACCTCGCTTACAGAATACCACTCGGCACTGCGGGCATAGTAGGCTGGTGCCGGCTTGAACTTATCGATACGCACCAAGGAATAATAACCGACGGTGATGACCCTTGCTTCCGGATTTTCACGCATTGACCTTAGCCAAGCCAAGTCCTTTTCTTTTCGCACGCGTGAAGGGTCTCCAAAGGCGTTGAACTGCTCTAGATAAATTTTGTCGAGGCTGGTAAGCGCTTTCAGAACCCGCAAAGCGCTGCTGTCAAGCGTTTCCGTATCCAAAACAAGGTCGCCAGGCAACATCAACGTGGGTTGTGCGCTAGGTTCTTGTCCATCGGGGAGGCCACGCTCGATCAACAAAACCTTCAGTTCCTCCATTCCGAATCCAAAAATCACGCAATCGACTGAAACGTGAGGGTTTAATGATGATTTTTGTATTAAAGTATTGGCCATCAAACGATTAATTGTGGGGGATTCGAATCAATCAAAGTTCAAAAAAACAAAAATATTCGGTCTGTAGCGAATAAATATTGCAATAGTGTCAATATGACACTAACTTACCTCGCTTTCGTAGAATTCGACGCAAAGATGGCTTTGGAAATTGAAAAGATCGGGGTTTTGACCTCGGGTGGGGACGCGCCGGGCATGAATGCTTGCATCAGGGCCGTGGTGCGCGCATGTGCCTATTACCACAAAGATGCTGTAGGCGTCATGAGAGGCTATTATGGCCTGATCAACGGACTATTCACGGATATGAAGGCCCGTTCGGTAGGCAATATCATACACCGCGGAGGAACGATCCTGAAAAGTGCGCGTTGCGATGAGTTTCGCACCAAAGAGGGAAGGCAGCTTGCCTGGCAAAATATGCAAGAAAAAGGCATCGATGCCCTCGTGGTCATTGGCGGCGATGGAAGCTTCACAGGTGCGCATTTGTTGTATGAAGAGTTCGGAATCAAGGTGATCGGTATTCCCGCGACGATTGATAACGATCTTTTTGGCACGGATTATACGATCGGCTACGATACGGCAACCAATACCGTTGTTCAGGCGATCGATCAGATTCGGGACACAGCTGCGTCGCATGGCCGATTGTTTTTTATCGAAGTCATGGGCCGCGAATCGGGATTTATTGCTTTACGGAGTGGTCTTGCAGTCGGTGCAGAAGCACTCGTAATCCCGGAAAGACCCAATTCGATTGAAGAATTGGTGCGGGTGCTGGACCGTAACTGGAAGAGCAGCAAGTCATTCAGTCTTGTGATCGTAGCCGAAGCTGGCGAAAGCGGCCGCACTTTTCAAATCGCCAACGAGGTCAATCAGAAGTTGAATTACTACGACACCAAAGTGACCGTTCTGGGGCACATTCAGCGGGGCGGCAGTCCGACCTGTTCAGACCGCGTGCTGAGCAGCAGACTAGGCGTCGCGGCTGTCGAAGGACTTCTGGAAGGCAGGACAGACGTGATGGCTGGCCTGCTCAACAACAAAATAGCCTATACACCTTTGCAGGAATCCATTGCCAAAGGGCAAGAACTGGATGACGAATTGTTGCGTATCGCGCATATTCTTTCGATTTAAACTCCCACAAGAAGACGATGATTCTGATTGCTGACAGCGGTTCCACCAAATGCGATTGGCTCTTGCTCGACAAGGGACAACTTTTGTTTGAATGCCATACTATGGGTTTCAATCCCTATTTTCATGATTCAGAGCTGATTGCAGCAGAAATGTTGGCCCAGCCTGATCTCCATTCCTATCACAATACCGTCTTGGAAATCTATTTCTACGGTGCTGGCGCAAGCAGTTTGGAACTCAAAGCAATCGTGGAGCGTGGACTTCGGACGGTATTTCCAAATGCAGCAATTCATGTCGGTCACGATTTGAACGCAGCTGCTTTGGCAACGTATGATGGCGTGCCGCATATTGCCTGCATTCTCGGCACAGGCTCCAACTCCTGCTTTTTTGATGGTGAACAAATCTATGAGGAAGTGCCTGCGTTGGCCTATATTTTGGGTGACGAAGGGGGAGGAAGCTACTATGGCAAGCGGTTGTTGGCTGATTTTTTCTACAAACGCATGCCGGCAGATTTGGCCCCTGTATTCAAGGAAAAGTACAACATGAACATGCATACGATGGTGGAAAAGGTTTATGCCGAACCCCATGCGAATGTTTATTTGGCGTCCTTGTCCAAGTTTTGCTCCGAGCATCGCGATCATCCCTACATCGCGCAGATGGTGCGCCAAGGCATGCGTGCATTCTTGGAAATACATGTAGCCTGTTTTGCCAATCACAAACAGGTTCCCGTGGACTTCGTCGGCTCAATAGCATTCTATTTTGAGGATTATTTGCGCGAAGTGGCCGCAGAGATGGGCATCCAAATTGGCTCCGTCGTGAAAAAGCCGATCCTGGGTTTGGTGCGTTATCATCAGCAGTTCAGCCTTTCCAAGGTAAGCTGAGCATTCAGGCGCAAAACCAAATTTCCGATTCTCGCTTCAAACGCATTATTTCGGGCATGAACCCATCTATTGGAACAAGGCGCAGCAAGAACATTCACCTCGGAAACTTGGTGTCTTATGCCCAGATTTCGCAAGGACTCCACATTCTTGCAGAGAATGGCTGGATACGCATCGAGTTTTGGAATCCCGGCGTTGTGCGGGTACGGGCAGGCCGGATGGGTGAATCCCTCGACGATTTTTCCTATGCTTTGGATCCAAATGCAACCCGCATTCCGGTTTCGGTTGAATTGGAAGCCGCACCTGAGAGTATTGTTTTGAGCGGGGGAGACGTTCAAGTGCGGATCTTAACGCAGCCTGTAAGCATTCAATTTTTGGATGAAACCGGCCGAATTGTAAACAGTGACGACCCTGCCTTCGGGATTTCTTGGTTGGGGCAGGAGGTGAGCGTGTACAAAACCCTTCAACCCGGAGAACGCTTCCTTGGCTTGGGCGAAAAGACGGGACCGCTAGACAAGCGTGGCCGCGCCTACGTCAACAACAATACCGATCACTTTGGCTATGGCCCGGATTCTGATCCGTTGTATGCGTCGATTCCCTTTTTCATCGGCGTTCACGCGCAAGGCATCTACGGTTTCTTCCTCAACAATAGCTACAAGTCCACGTTCAATTTTGGTGCCTCGAGTGATCGGTTTGCCTGGTATGCCGTCGACGACGGCCAAATGGACTATTTCTACCTCCACGGCGGCTTGGAGGGCGGAGTCGAACACGTGTTGAAAAGCTACACAGCGTTGACCGGTGCGATGCCGTTGCCGCCAAAATGGGCATTGGGATTTCAACAATGTCGCTACAGCTACTATCCTGATGCTGAGCTCCTTCGCATCGCCCAAACCTTTCGGGAAAAGCATATTCCTTGCGATGTCCTTTATTTGGACATTCACTATATGGATGCTTTTAAGGTTTTTACCTGGCATCCAGAATATTTCCCGAATCCAAAGTCACTGGCCGATCAACTCAAAGCGCTGGGAATCAGGTTGGTGATTATCATGGATCCTGGCATCAAGGTGGAAGAGGGGTATGCAGCGTATGATTCCGGAATGGCTGAAGGGCATTTTGCCTTGCTGCCGGATGGTAAGCCTTACCGAGGACAGGTTTGGCCCGGATGGAGTCATTTCCCGGATTTTACCGCATCCAAAACGCGAGAATGGTGGGGTGCTCAGATGAAAATCTATTCGGAGGCTGGAATTGAAGGCTTTTGGAACGATATGAACGAGCCGGCAGCCTGGGGACAGCATCTTCCCGGCCTGATCGAATTTGACATGGAAGGCGAGGGCAGCAGTTTCAAGGAAGCCCGCAACGTGTACGGCATGCAAATGGCGCGCGCAACCATGGAAGGTGCATCCAAATTGCTAGGCGACAAGCGCCCTTTTAATCTCACAAGGGCTGGTTTTGCAGGTATACAGCGTTATGCGGCCGTTTGGACCGGCGACAATACAGCTTCAGAGGAACACATGCTGGCCGGCGTGCGACTTGTGAACAGCCTTGGGCTTTCGGGCGTCGCCTTTGCCGGCTATGACATCGGTGGGTTTGTCGGCGAATCGAGTCCGGCTTTGTATGCACGTTGGATGCAATTGGGAGCATTTTCGCCCTTCTTCCGGGCCCATAGCATGATCAATTCCCGCGATTCGGAGCCGTGGTCATTTGGCGAAGAGGTAGAAGACATTGCCCGAAATTTCATACGCCTCAGGTACAGGCTTATGCCCTATCTCTATGGAGCCTTTGAAGGTGCAACCTCGGGTTTACCGATTGCGCGAAGCCTTGCCTTGGAATGGCCACAGGACCCCAAAATCTATCAGCAGCCCTACGACAATGCCTATCTTTTCGGTTCGGAAATCTTGGTGATTCCCGTCGAATCCCACAAACAATTGGCAAAGGTCTACCTCCCGCAAGGGCAATGGTATGATTTCTATGACGATGTGGCCTACGATGGAGGACGCGAAGTGCTCCTCGAATTGAACATCGAGAAATTACCGCTATTTGTCCGTTCAGGGGCCGTGATTGCCATGCAGTCACCCGTTACACATACGGGCGAGGCGCACGATGGCACATTGCAACTGCATGTTTATTCCGGCACGCAATCCCGGAGTTTCGAGCTTTTCCAGGATGATGGACTGGCAAATACAGCTTCCCATCGATCTGAATTCGCGCGAAACCGTGGTTTTCATGATGGCGCCTCCCGCATCCTTCAAATCCAAGGCAAAGAAGGCACATATCCAGGCGAATTTCAGCGAATCAAGCTTTATTTGCATGGCTTGACCTACGAACCGACCGTGCTGTTTAACGGCACCGACATAAACGTGCAATTTGAAGAATTCAGACTAGTGGAACCCGTTTCGCGGTTTGATCCATTTATGCCTCCGGTAGGAAACTCACCCAAGGTGGAGCGCCTTCCGTGTTGCACGTTTAGCTGGGACATGGAAAATGCGATTGAAATTCGGTATTGAGTGTTGTAGCACGCCCATTTTCGGAATGAAATTTGCATTGGCTGCCATGTCAAAATTTCTGTATTTTGCCTATCGCTCAGTTTAGCCAATTTGCAATGATGATGTACCGAATGCGGTTTTTGCTTTTTCTTTTCATGTTGGGCAGTAGCCTTTCAGTTTCAGCCCAAAGTGGCGGTTATGCCGTCTATGAGGACATCCAAGGATTTTTTTACGTGTTTGACAACGGTATCGTCAAGCAATTGGAGGGCCTCAAAGTCAAAGAGTACAAAGTCGCCCGCAATTATGTCGCCTACGTCAACAACCAAAGCCAATTCAAATTGTATGACAAAGGCTACAACAAAACCCTCGCTGAGAATCTCCCGGAATTTTTCACAACTACCGACTATTTGCTCGTTTTTGGCGTAGGCGGGAACCTCTACGTCTACGAAGACAAACGGGCGCAGCAAGTGGCGAGCTTTGTCAAACAGTATGTTGCGGGTGACAGCATCGTTGCCTTCAACAATTTGAACGACAATTTCACCGCATATTACAAAGGCCGCAGCCGGACTTTGGAGGTTTTTGCGGTCACGGGACTTCAGGCCGGAAAAAACATATTGGCCTATCTGGACAACATGGAGCAATTCCAGGCCTATCTCTATGGTCAGAAGTATCAGTTGGACAACAATCCACCCAAAGAGTATAAATGTGGGCGCAATACGATTGCCTACGTTGATTTTTATGGACGCTTCAAGATTTTCTACAAAGGTGAAATCATCGAAGCTGATCCCTTTTCTCCCAAGAGCTATCAGGTAGGGGACAATATGGTGGCTTACATCAATCGCAACGGTCAATTTATGGTCTTTGACGATGGCATCATCACCGAAATCGAATCCCAGCCGCCGATGGAGTATGAGTTGAACGACGCCATTATCGCCTATTCGCTTCCGAGTCGCCAATTCAAAGCCTATTACAAAGGGGAAACTTTTGTGTTGGAAAGTTACATTCCAGAGAGCTATAAGATTGACAACGAATTGCTTGTGTGGCCTGACTACATGAACTACTTGAAGGCGCTTGACCACGGAGAAATCGTTAAAGCGACCAACCGAATCCAGCAAGGTTATGAGCTTTGGCTCGATGTCGTGGTTTCCGATGTAGGAAAAGGAGTTCCTCAAATTTTCCACAAAGGCAAGTTTTACTGATTCCCATAGCGGAAACCATGATCTTTGGCGGGAATTGCACTTATCCACATTGTGGATTTGGGAGCGCAGGCTAGGTTGCGTAATTTTCAGTGCAATTTTTGAGAAAGGTAAATGCGAACACTATACATCCGGGTAAAGCTGCAACAACTCCGTTGCCACGACAAGCCCGACGGTTGGTCCAACGGCGAACCCTACCTCTGGAACATCTTCTTCAAGATCGATGGATCTTGTATCGTCCTCAATGACAAATTCCGTTTAGAGGGTAGGCCGGTCTATCACTTCAGCAAAGGCAGCCAAGGCAATCTATCGGCCAAAAATCTGGAAAGTGGCGGGATGGTGGCCATTCCTGAGGAAGTCGGTGAATGGAAGACGATGTTGGTCCCCATCACGATTCCTTACTTTGAGGCGAAGGTGTCAGGTGTCGCAGGTTTGGTTTCCGTTTTGATTGAGCAGAACTTGGTTTCAAGCTCAGGCGCCGAAGCCGGGCATGAGGCCTTCAACAAATACGTCGTAGAAGCGCTCGATTCCGTGATCAAAGGGTTTGATCCCAAGATGATCGACTTGGCCAATGTCGATGCATCCATCAAGAACTATTTTGACGAGGAGGTGCGCAAGTACACGGAAAACATCAGCAGCCTGGTCGGTCAGGCAGTGGCAAGCTCACAGACGATTCTGCAAAACTTTCTCGCCTTGGTGAAAAAGGACGTTGTGATTGGATACAAAATCTGGGACTTCTCGACAGAAGCCATTGAATTAGGTGGCGGCGAGCTTGCCTTTTCGCATCGCTGGGAAACCAAAAAATATGGCGACTGGGAGCTGAAGGGCCGCATTTACGCCAATATGGAATCGGACACCACCAATGCGCTCAAGCGCGTGCGTAGTAGGGGAGAGGAAGAGGAGGAATGACGGTGGAACCGGGTTATACAAAACAAAAACAGCTTGCCGAGGCAAGCTGTTTTTGTTAGATCGCTGATGGAAATTATCCGCGATTGTAGAGTTCTTCCAGCATATCGAGATCTTCTTCGTCCTCAAATTCAACATCCTCGTAGCCGTCCATTTCATCGATGATCTCATCCCACTGAGAATCCTCTTCCCACCAATTCAACTCAGCGGTTTCAATTTCCTCATCCAAGGAAATTTCTTCTTCCAAGTCAGCGGCAATTTCGAGATCATACGCCTCGACATCTTCTGTGCTCTCGCCGCGCATGGCGACTTCCTCGATTTCTGCTTCCTCGACAGAAGCTGTTTCTGCATCGTCTTGCGAATCGATCACTTGATCAGGATTCTCCCAAGACTCTTCAGACCAACCTTCTTCGATTTCTTCAGCTGCAGGAACTTCTGCCAAATCAAATTTCTCGGCATCTGAAGGATCCACTTGAATCGGATCAACATCCTCAGCCTCGGAACCGACCCAGAGGTCTTCTTCCCACTCTTCGTCAAAGCCTTCCTCGACATCGAGTTCGAAGCCGGCGTTCTCCATTTCGACCACCACAAGCTGGTTCTCCACCGAGCGTTGTGCGGCTTCCATGTTGGAATCGTCCGCTCCGCGGTTGCTGCCTTGGGCCACCACGGAGGCAGTCAATCCAAAGCTGGCAACTAAAACCACTAACACCGACAATAACTTTTTCATATTTCGATTAGAGCAATTTTGGGAATACCAAGTTACTAAGATGATCCACAATAAAAACAAGCGAATCGATAATTTTTGAAAATAAATCAAAGAACAGGTCGAATCATCTACCAAAAGAGCAGAAAACATCCGCCTTTAGTGACAATACGTTAATGCGAAGGCTAAGTTGATCGTGGATGATAAGATACCGATTTTCTTCGATGAAAATGCCCGAAATCGGGAGGAATCGCCCATTCTTGACGACGAACTAAAACGATTCAGGTTGAAATGAGATGCTCAGGCGAATGATATTCTCTTAATTGCAAAGCCATTTCATTGAAAAACCATCAGCAAATATTTTTTTGCCTCGGACAAAAAAAAAAAATCAACCTGGAAAGAAGTTTCTGCCTCTGACCGGCAATTTTCTCCTTCAAAACGATTTAAGTTCCGAATTTTGCAGGATTGGCAGACATTTTGACGGTTCATCAACGATTTCGGCGCCAACACGGAAAAAACGGTACTTTTGCACTCTTAATTTTGAAATGAAACAGTCTTTTCCATACAAGTCCCTGATTCTTGGTCTATTATTTTCTGCTCTGGCATGGGGTTGTTCAGAGGAAAGTCGTCCAGACGCATTGTTGCCTGAGGGGCAAATGGTTCCAGTGTTGAAGGAACTCGAGATTGCTTATGCAGGTGTGGATCAAACTGTTAAGGATCCCAAACAGCGCGCCGCCAAGTACGAGGAAATGAACAGCTTGGTCCTGAAAAAGAACAATTTGGAAAAGAAGCAATTCTTCGACAGCTACAAATGGTATGAAGCCCACCCGGTTTTGTTGGATACGATTCTGAAACAAGTGGTGCTGGAACTGAATGCCGACCTCATCAATCTGGAGCAAGGAGGCAATGTGAAGCCTCAAAACTTGGCACCTGCCGCAAACTGAAATGAAAAACCTGACTGAACAGACCGAAAACAAACTGGGGTATGACGCGATCCGAAAGCTATTGGAAGCGAGGGCCGCAACTGAGCAAGGAAAGGAGTTGTGCATTCAACTGCGACCCTACCGTCAAAGCAAGGAGGTGCTTCAGGAATTGACCCGCGTCGAGGAATGTAGGGACCTGCTTCAATTCGATGAAGACTTTGACCTCGATTATACCGGAAACGTCACCGAACTTCTTGGTTATGCCGCAGTGCAAGGCAATTGGTTACAAGTGCGTGATTTTTTCCAGCTCCTGCGTTGGTTGAGGATGGTGCGCGAACTGATCACATTCTTTAGCAGTCGACAAGTCAAATACCCTGCGCTTGCAGATTTGGTCAAAAACCTGAGTTGGAACAAGGCCTTGCTCAAAGGAATTGAAGCCATCGTCGATGAACGGGGCAACATCAAAGACAATGCAAGTTCCAAATTGCAGGAGCTTCGCAAAGAGCAGGCGCAGCAGAGTGCCGATTTGCGCAAGTCCATGCAAGCCATTCTTCGCAACGCCATTGACAAGGGGTGGAGCGATGCCAACGAGCTGACGATTCGCAACGACAGGTTGGTGATTCCGATGAAAGCAGATTTCAAAGGACGTATCAAGGGATTTGTTCAGGACGTTTCACAGTCTGGTCAGACCATCTTCCTTGAACCTTCGGCTGCATTGGAGGCCAACAACCGCCTGAGACAGTTGGTTTTACAGGAGCATAACGAGATCGTACGCATACTCACGGTTCTCACCTCGGCTTTGAGAGAAGATCTGCCCGGGCTCAAGCGCTATACGGAAGTCGTGGCCCAATTGGACTTCATTCGGGCAAAGGGGCGGCTTGCCGTGGACTTGGATGCGGTGAAGCCAATCTTTGAACCCTATAATAAGGTGTTGCTGTTGGTCAAAGGGAGGCATCCCTTGCTGTTGCTGAAACCCAACCTGGGCAAGTCCAAGGTCATGCCGCTATCGTTGGAACTTTCACCGCAACAACGAATCATCCTCGTCTCAGGCCCCAATGCCGGCGGGAAGTCTGTCACCCTTAAAACGGTTGGCTTGCTCGTGTTGATGCTCCAATCGGGATTGCTGATTCCAGCAGATGAAAGTTCGGAGTTTCCTTGGTTTACGGACATCTTTGTCGATATCGGCGACGAGCAATCGATCCAAAGCGACCTGAGCACATATACCTCGCACCTCAAAAACATGCGGGAGATGTTGAATCAGCTCAAGGAAAACAAGCTCTTTCTCATGGACGAATTTGGCGGGGGAACGGATCCAAAGCTTGGGGGGGCCATTGCAGAGGCATTTTTGGAGCGTTTTGTGGACTCAGGTGCCTATGGAATCGTCACCACGCATTACGGCAATCTCAAAACCTTTGCAGATCGCAAACCTGGCATTGTCAATGCCGCGATGCAGTTTGACCCTGAAACGCTGTCGCCTACATTTCGCATCGAAGTAGGAATTCCGGGAAGATCGTATGCATTTGAAATTGCCCAAAACGTTGGCGTAAGCAAGGAACTCCTCGATGATGCCCGCACACGCATCGAAGGCAATCAACTTCAAACAGAAGACCTTTTGCTCAAGCTCGAATCGCAAAAGGCCGAATTGGAGCATTTGCTGATTGAAAACCGGAAAAAGAATGAAGAGTTGCTGTCGATCATCAGGCGCAACCTCGAGCTTACGAAGCGTAACAAAGAGGAGGAGGCGGCTATTCTCAAGGAAGCCCATCAAAAGGCGCAGCACTTGATCGACAGCGCCAACGCCAAAATCGAAAACACAATTCGTGAAATTCGCGAAAGTCAAGCCGAGCGGGAGCGCACAAAAACGCTGAGAAGAGAACTTGCCGAGATGCTTCCTACCCCGCCACCGGAGGAGGCTGTTGAGATCGCAGAGGAACAGGCGGCTTATGAGGCAGAAAATCCCGAAGAACTTAGCCCCGAGACGATTCCGGGCGCTGCCATCGGCGTAGGGGACTGGGTGTTGCTTTCAGATTCCAATTCCTACGGACAGGTGTTGGAGCTCTTGGACAAACGCGCGGTGGTGAGCCTGGGCGAAATGCGCATCACAGTAAAATTGAAGCACTTGGTCAAGATCAAGGCACCCAAGGACGCCAACCGACCCATCTTGAGAAGGGCGGGGGCAATGGTCACCAAAAAGGCAAATATTTCGCTTGAATTGAGCGTCAAGGGTTTTCGCGTCGAACAGGCACTTCCTTCTGTGCAAAAATTCATTGACGACGCCATCTTGGCCAACCTGTCTGAGGTAAGGATTTTACACGGAAAGGGCACGGGCGCGCTGCGAATGGCAATCCGGGAGTATTTGGCGACCGTAAGAGAAGTGCGTCGCACCGAAGATGCACCTTTGGATCAAGGTGGTGCTGGATGGACGGTGGTCTATTTGGGCAATGCTTGAATGGGCGATCACGTGAATCAGCACGCAGCACCTTCCATTTCAGCTCAATGCTAAAATGAGAAGGGGGCCGAAGCCCCCTCTCTGAATTTTAAGAAAGCAATTTCATCAATTGCGACTTGGGTAGATACCCTCCACTGCGATGATGTAATTCATTGCGAGATAAGGCATCATGTTTTCGTGCGGCTGATTACTGCCTGTGATACCAAGATTGATGGTAAACGGTGTTGCGCCGCCCACTTGGTTGTGCGGTGTCGAATAGATTTCGCTCGAGGAAATGCTGAAGAAGCCATTTCCAGGAGTGCTTGCGGCACCTGCCCCGGATACATTTGCAGCCGGCGTGGCAACGCCATTTGCTGTATGGGTATGTGCTGCGAGTTGCGACTGTATCAGGGTGACCGTTTCTGTGCCTTCGACTTCTCCGAGGTCCCAATAGGACAAACCTGCTCCTTGACCTGTACCTACCGGCACGCGGCCGCGAAGATCTGGAAGTGCAAATGTTACTTGGCCATCACCTCCGTAGGTCGTGCCAATCAAGGAAAATAGCGCAGTATTTTCAGCAATGGAAAGCAAGGCGCCATTGCAAAATGCCCAAGACAATGGGGCAAAGTTTCCCGCAAAAATGCGGATTTCTGACAGGGTTGGATCCATAGTATATTTCGGCTAAACTTATTTTCTTGTTGAAAGTGAAATTACAATGCGTCCATTTGGACGACTTTTGACTGGCTGATCAGTTGCGACTTGGAAAAATTCCGTAGAGGCAAATGATGTAATTCATGCCCAATGATGGCTGAAAGTTGGAGTGTGGTTGACTGCTGCCGGTAACACCAACAGTCAAATTGACCGTGGTTGATCCCATGGAGCCATTTCCAGTTGCGCTGTACAAGTTGCCGGTGCCACTCGTGGAATTGGCAGGGTACCCGGTCGTCGGATTGGATTCGTCGCCTCCGCCATTAAATGCACGCGGATTAACGGAACCCGCCCCCGTATGGCTGTGTGAAGGAATTTGGTTCACCGTCAGACTCACGCCTTCGGAGCCATCCATTTCACCCAAGGTAATATTGGACAATCCTGCACCCTGACCAACGCCAACAGCTACACGAGAAGCGAAATTGGGCAAAGCAAAGGTTTGGACGCCATTTCCCCCGTAGGTTGTTCCCAACAAGGAGAAAAGTGCTGTATTTTGTGCGATTGAAAGCACCTGTCCTTGACAATAGGCCCAGTTCCGAGGTGCAAACGTAGCAGCAAACATTCTAATTTCTGCAATATATCCTTCCATAACGAACGATAGTTTTAGTCTAAAATTTGGTAAAAGTTGGATTTAGTTGCGTGAGGGAAAGATTCCATACATACACACAACATAGTTCATGCCCAAAAGGGGCTGCTGATTGCTGTGGGGCATATTTCCCCCGCTTGAGCCAATTGTCACCGAGACGGGAACGGCCCCCATCGTGGTATTTTGGTCGCCGCTGTAGATGTCGCCCGCGGGCGAAACTGAGAGGAAACCTCCGTTAGGATTCGTTTCATCTCCACTACCGCCCTGAACAAAAGGGGAGTAGGTTCCCATCGTGGCATGCGTATGCGCCGGGATCTGTGCTGTCGTCAATGTCACTGATTCCGCTCCCGACATCTGCCCAAGTGCATAATTCTGTAGCCCAGGACCTTGCCCGGCTCCAATACAGACGCGGCTTTGAAGGTTAGGCAACTGAAAATTGGTGGTACCGTTTCCGCCGTAGGTTGTACCCAGGATCGAAAAAAGTGCTGTGTTTGAGGCAATTGCAATTGTAGCGCCATTGCAATAGGCCCAATTTTTGGGGGCGAAATTCCCTGCAAATAGCCGGATTTCGCCAATCATTCCTTCCATCGAATAAAGTTTTTAGTTGATAAACGGGTTAAAACCGATGACAAGTTAGCAAAAATCTGAAATCGGAAAAGCATTCGGTCGAGAATGCCCAAAAAAACGTTGAAAGCCTTGTTATTCTTCATTGTAGGCATCAGCGGCGCGATTAATGCGGTTGATGCGCGCATTCTTTTTTACTTTTTTTCATCATTTCTCATTCAAAATTTTTGCCTTCTTCATATTGACAGCACATCCACGATATTTGCTCCGTGAAGGCCACGATTCCGATTTTATCCAACTTGACAGCTGTAAGGACGCTCAAAGAAGCGATCGCTTTTTCGCTTTGTCTGTTGATTTTCATGTCCTGTGAACCGCATACCCCATCGCGCACGAGCGATAATTTGGCAGATTCGATTGCTGCAGGGCCGAAGGGAAGCCTTTTAGATCAGGCAAAGAAGCTGCAGTCTCAACAAGACATTGCTGGCGCACTGTTGATCTATGACAAATTGCTTGCTGCAGATCCCATCAATGTGGCTGCCCTGGGAAATCGAGCCTATCTCTTGGAGTCCGCTGGAAATTTGGATGCTGCCTTGATGGACTACAATGTATTAATGGAGGTGGATCCCTCCAATTTCGCAGGGTTGATCCGCCGTGCAAAACTGCTTTCCTCGATGCAAAGGGATAGCGCGGCACTTCAGGACTTTTCGCTGTTACTGACGCATCGACCTTCTGACCCCGAACTTCTCAATGCACGTGGCGAGGTGAATCTGCGCTTGGAGAACTTCAAAGCGGCAATCGCTGATTTTGATGCAGCATTCCGGCTGCGTCGGAATTGGGAAAAGCCGATTTTGAACCGCGCTTCGGCTTGGTACTACCTTGGAGATGCCAAAGCAGCTACTGCGGACTATGAGTTCGTTTTGCAGTTGAATCCCAACAACAGTGAGGCTATCAATGGCCTCGGATTGGTCAGACAGCATTTGATGGGGGATCTTGGGAAAGCTGAGGAATACTATCAAAAGGCCCTTTTCCAAAACCCGAACAATGCCGGCGCTTGGTTCAACATGGCGTTTATTGAGGCGGGTCGTGGTGAAAAGGTCAAGGCTGTCGAAGATTTTGGGCAGGCTATTCGGTTGGACACCAATTATGTGGAGGCTCACATCAACCGCGGAATTCTTGAAATGCAAATGCAGCGGCAAAAGGAGGCAGTGTTGGACTTCCAATTTGCAGCAAAACGCCGCCCCAACGATGGGCGCATGTTCATGCTGCTCGGGTGGGCACAATGCGAAGTCTCACCGTCGATGCAAGGTTGTCTGACATTGGCCCGCGCAAAGGAGCTTGGAGAAAAAGGCGCCGAGGAACTGATCCAGAAGTTTTGCAATTAGACCTTCTCCGAATCGTTTTCTCAAGTTGGGAATTCAAAAGATTTGCAGGATTTAGTACCATTTTCTACCTTTGTCGGAGGTAGAGAGAAAACCCGATTTGCATTGGTTTCAGCGATTTCATTTTTTGAATTGGTGCTGAAAACGATTGCAATCAGGTTGCTAATAAGGCACTTAGTGAGGATTTGAGGCAATGGATTCGTGCAAATTATTGCTCGGTTCGGCTTTGAGTTTTTTTGATTGTAAAAATTGTTCCTATATTGGATCATATTTCGGGGAAGCCGAAAACCGGAAAAAAGAGTAGGCAAAAAAGAAGTTAAAGACACAAAAATTTTATGGCAGAGCAAAAACCAGTCCAGTCCAAGATGACGATGATCCTCATCGGTTTGTTCGTTGGTCAACTTGGTATTCACCGTTTGATGATGGGTTATTCCAACTGGTGGCTTCAGCTGATCACCTTCGGTGGTTGCGGTATCTGGGCCCTGTATGACGTCATCATGATTGCGACAGACAAAATGCCGATGGCAGACGGTCGTCCGCTCGAGAAGTAAAAAAAAAGGGGGCAATCGCCCCCTCTTTTTCTCCCTTTTTTGCTTGGTAGACTATGAATCTTGAAAAAAATACGTGCCCTGCTTGCGGCGCGCCAACTTCAAACCAAGGGCAGTTGTGCCCCGCTTGTGATGCAAGGCAACGTGATATTTTTGCAAATCCGCAAAACAATCAAGGCCGATCTGGCAACGGCGCTCCGCAAGGAGATCAATCCAAATGGATCATCTGTCTGTTACTATGCTGGTTCCTAGGCGCATTTGGCGTACATAGGTTTTACACAGGCCATATCGGGATCGGCATTGCACAACTGCTGACCCTGGGTGGATGCGGTATCTGGACCATCATCGACTTCATCATTTTGGTAACAGGAAACTTTAAAGACTCGGATGGGAACCCCATCAAAGGCTAAAGAAGTCCTTTCTTTGCTGTGGCGCTATGCGCTAAGCAAACCCTTTCTCATGCTGCTACTCAGCTATGAAATGGTGGCGATGTTGTTGTATGCCATCACGGATGGCGAAATCGACGTCTGTATTCCTTGTTTGTGGACAACCATCTTTGGTGTCCATTGTCCTGGTTGTGGCTTGACGACCGCCTCAATTGACCTGCTCAAACTGGATTTTGCCGGTGCATGGGAGGCCAATCCACTTGTTTTTGCTGTGCTTCCGGCGATCGTATTTTTCGCAGTGTCGGATTTCCTGAAGTTCCGCACCAAATCCATTTCGGAAGCCGCTGTGGCTTGAAGCTTTTCTCTGCGAATTCCCGTTCTTGAAGTAAATTCAATGCTGAAAAGGGAATCATCATGCCTTCAAAACTTCAATTTTTGCATCCTTACCAGTTTTTCTTGCTGTTGGTCTTCATGATGTGCGGGAGCGAAGCCAAAGTTCAATCCGTCAATCCTGAGTTCCTTCACCGCATTGCTACCAAGGCCGAATACGACCTGCTTAAAGGCAAACCCTTGACCGAAAAATACGGTATGGTAGAGTCGGTCAAAATTGTCCTCGACCTCCGTGACGATCAACTCTACTTCGTTTCCAGCGACAAATGGCGCTGGCATTACGACTTTTGCCACGATAAACTCGGCTTCTGGCAAAGCAATTTCCTCTTCAATGAAGCCAATTACAGCGACAGCCCCAACCGTAGGTTTGCACTCGCCAACATCAACCACTTTGTCTCCGATGATCGCTGGACGCTCGAATTTTCCAGCGCCGATAATATTCCAATGTCCTTGGTGACAGATCTTTATCACCGTGTTGCGCGGGCAACATTCGTCGGCAAACAATTGCAGCTATTCCTGAATACCGCAAGGCTGGAAACGGCGATGGGGCTTGCGGGCGTTTCAAAAGGTATTCCCGTGGTCCTTCCCGACGAAATCTATGCTGGGCTCACATACCAAGCACTCAACTGCAAAACGGGTTATGGTTATCTCCGCAGAATTCCCGTCGCCAGTCTGGATTCAACCCCGCCGGGTCCGACCGACATCGTTGTCTTGGACGGTCCAGCCCTTGATATTCCTGCCGTTGCAGGCTTGATGAGTCCCGAATTCCAAACGCCGCTCAGCCATTTGAATGTGCTCTGCAAAAATCGCGGGACGCCCTATTTCGCCATGAAGGGCATTTGGGACGATTCCCTGATTCGTTCGCTGGAGGATCAATTGGTTTTCTTTGAGGTCTTTCCAGACAGTTTTCATTTGCTGCCGGCGAATCTGAAGGTGGCGCAGAAATTTTGGGAAAGCCAGCGACCCAAGAAAGTGCAGCAGCTCAAAATGAACCTCAAGCCGACAGAATTGCAGGCAATGGACCGTTTGGGTCTGAATTCGATCGATATCGTAGGAGGGAAGGCAAGCAATTTTGCCGTTTTGCAGCGGCTTGCGGCCGAATCCAAGGGAAAATTCCGTGTGCCGGAAGGAGCATTTGCGATTCCATTTCACTGGTATTGGGCGCATTTCACCGAAAGTGGCGCCAAAAAATTGGTTGAATCCCTGCTTGCCGATCCCGCAGCCATGGCCGACACCCGCCAATTGCGCCACCGTTTGCTCGGCATTCAATCCAAGATCGAATCCCATCCTGTGAATCCAAAGTTGTTGGCGATGATTGACGAAAAGGTGCGCGCCACGAGTCCGACACTGCGTATGCGGTTTCGGAGCAGCACCAATGCCGAAGACATTCAAGGGTTTAACGGTGCCGGCCTCTACGAAAGCAAAACCGGAATCGTGGGAGATTCGAAAAAGCCCATCGAGAATGCAATCCGGCAGGTGTGGGGAAGCCTTTGGAACTTCCGCGCATTTCAAGAGCGGGAATATTTCCGCATCAGCCACCTGAATTGTGCGATGGGACTTTTGGTGCACCGCAGTTTTCCCGACGAAGAAGCCAACGGCGTGGCGATTACCAAAAACCTCTACCGCCCGAATTACTTCGGCTTTGTCATCAACGTGCAAAAGGGAGAAACCAGTGTCGTGAGCCCGCCCGCAGGCGTGGAATGCGATCAAATTATTTGCTACAGTGACAGCGATTTGGAGTTCTACAAAAACAAACGCATCGTCGAATACATCACGCTCGGCAATCAAAACGATGGCAAACCCGTACTTTCAGAGGCCGAAGTCATCCTGCTGACCGAGCAGTTGGCTGCGATCAAACGCTACTATTACCAGCGCCGACCAGAATTTTCCATGGAATACGCTGACGGAAATGCTGACGATTTTGATGCCTACAACCGCTTCGCACTCGACCTGGAATTCAAATTCGACGGGCCAGAAAGAGTCTTGTATATCAAACAGGTACGACCTTACAATGATTAATGGAGAACTGCGAAGCACATCAGCAAAGCTAATTTAGAATTGAAAATAGAGAACTGCGAAGCAATTGAGAAGCACACCGACGCCTGAGTACTCACGAAGACCCAAAAAAGACCCCCCCGCCCCCCACGGGGCAAATCAAAAAGGGGTTTGGCCCAATTGCGGTTCATAAGTTTGGCTGATTTACGCAGCTTTGTCCAACTTCCCATGTCTTCGTGCTGCTCCATTCTCCATTCTGCACTCTCCATTCTCCATTCTCCATTCTCCATTCAAAACAGCCACCCAGCTACCGCATTGCCGCCAAAAACATAAAGGCTCACCAAGGGCAGTTCGCCGATGAGGATTCCCAGGAAAAATTTCCAAGGCTTCATGCGCACAACGCCTGCGACATAGGCGACCAAATCTGTCGGAACCACCGGGAAAAATGCCCATGCGGCGACGATCCACAGACCGTAGCGCTCCATTTTTCGTTGGACAAATTCAGTTTTGTGCGCGAACCGCTTCTGGAAAAACTTTTCGAAGCCAAGGAATTCGGTGAAGTAATAGATAATGGCGGCGCCGGCAAATACACCGATCATGGAAATTGCCAAAACCATCCATGGAGAATCCGGGAAGAGCAAAACCCCGGCAAAAATGAAGGCTGTACTAGGAATCAAAAACGCCCCGCGGGCGAGACAGATCAACAAATACACCAGAAACATCTGGTTTTCATACTGTCGGATGAATCCTGAAATGGCCTCTTTGGAACGGTATTCCGGAAATGCAAAATAGAGGATCAGTCCGACTGCAATCAGGACGCCCCATACAATGGCCAATACCTTTTTTGACTTTTCCACGGAATCAGAGTGGGTTTTGGGCGAGCATTTGTTGCCAGTTCCAAGCATCGCGCATTGCCTCTTCCAAGGTCAATTCGGCCTGCCATCCCGGCAAACGCGTCGCATCATTGGCCGCCCAAACCGCCTCCACATCTCCAGGTCGACGATCGACAAATGAGTAGGGCAACGTCATACCGGAGACTTTTTCAAACGCTTTTACCGCCTCCAAAACCGAGTGACCTTTGCCGGTTCCGACATTGGCAACGTGGTTGAATGTCGTTTCGGACCGATTTTTGAGGATCTCAAGCGCCATCACATGTGCCCGTGCGAGGTCCACCACATGGATATAGTCACGGATGGCGGTTCCATCCTCTGTATGATAGTCTTGTCCGTAGATACTGAGTTGTTCCCGGAGGCCGGCTGCGGTTTGTGTGATAAATGGAACGAGATTGTTGGGGGTCCCAATTGGTAATTCACCGATCAGTCCGCTTGGGTGAGCGCCGATGGGGTTAAAGTAGCGAAGGGTAACGGCGCGCAAGCCGCGATCTGCGATTACGCTGTCGTTGATGAGTTGTTCGCAGACCTGTTTGGTGTATCCGTAAGGTGAGGAAGCCGGTTGAATCGGCGAATCTTCTGTCACCGGCAACTCCTTCGGTTGACCGTAAACGGTACAAGAAGACGAAAAAACCAAACCTGGCTGACCAAAATTGGCCATCAGCATCAGCAGGCGCGCGAGCGAACCGATGTTGTTGTCGTAGTATTCTGCAGGTCGGGCGACTGATTCACCCACTGCCTTGAAAGCCGCGAAATGAATGACAGCAAACAGATCGCCAACCTTTTCAAAGACTTGGATCATCTCGGAGAGATCACGGCAATCGCATTCGAAGACCGGAATTTCCTCACCGCAGATGATGGCCAACCGGTCCAAAACGCCCCGTTTGGAATTGGCAAAATTGTCAACAATCACCGGCTGATAGCCTGCTTTGAGCAATTCGACCACGGTGTGGCTGCCGATGAATCCGGCGCCGCCTGTGACGAGGACTTTTTTGGTTGCAATCATTCTGCGGGCGAAGATAGATTTACTACATCGGAAATTCAAGGAGGATTGGAAATGAGGCATGGACGCGGTATTCTGAATACGGGCTATAATTGAATCTTCGACTTGCACAATCAGCCGTGATTCGCAGCAATCCGAAATTTTCTCCCGATTTTTGCAGACGATGGAATCCACTTTCTCCAACCCCGAACTCGCGCGTTATTCCCGGCACATCATTCTCCCGGAATTTAACATCGAGGGGCAGACCAAGCTGAAAAATGCCAAGGTCCTTGTCGTCGGCGCCGGCGGATTGGGAAGCCCGATGCTATTGTATTTGGCAGCGGCGGGCGTCGGGACGATCGGAATTGTGGATTTTGACAAGGTGGAGGATCACAACCTCCAAAGACAAGTGCTATTCGGGGTGCGGGACATCGGTCAATCCAAAGCCCAAGCTGCCAAATCACGGATTCTGGATTTGAATCCTTTCATCCATGTGATTGTGCACGAAGTGGCCTTGCGCGCAGACAATGCCCTCGAGATCATCCGAGACTACGATGTCGTTGCAGACGGGACCGACAATTTTCAAACGCGCTACTTGGTCAATGATGCTTGCGTTCTGCTTGGCAAAGTCAACGTTTATGCCTCCATTTTCCGGTTTGACGGCCAAGTTTCCGTCTTCAACATGTTGATGCCCGATGGAACCCGAGGCCCCAATTACCGCGATTTGTACCCTACGCCGCCACCTCCCGGAATGGTTCCCAGTTGTGCTGAGGGCGGTGTTTTGGGGGTATTGCCTGGGATTATCGGTTCCCTGCAGGCGAATGAAGTGATCAAGGTGATTGCAGGAATCGGCGAATGTCTCGCAGGAAGGCTCTATTTGTTTGATGCACTCAGCTTCGAATCCCGGACACTCAAAATTCGAAAGGACCCTGCCAATCCGTTGAATGGCAGCCATCCAACGATGACCGAATTGATCGACTATGACCAATTTTGTGGGGTCATTCCAACAAATGCGGATTCAAATACGGCATCAATCCATGAAATTTCAGTGTTTCAGCTCCGCGAAATGCAAACTTCGGGACAGCAGTTCCAACTGATCGACGTCCGCGAACCCTACGAATTTGAATTGGCCAACTTGGGCGGATGGCTGATTCCGTTGAAGGAAGTGGAGGCAAGGCAAGCAGAGATTCGGAGGGATATACCTGTGATTGTACATTGTCGCAGCGGCAAACGAAGTGCACAGGCCATTGCAAAGCTTCAATCAATCGAATCTTGGCCCAATTTGTTCAATTTGCATGGCGGAATCCTCGCTTGGGCGGATGCTTTTGATCCGGAAATGCCGCGCTATTGATAGGGCTTTCCAATTCCAAATATTTTCCGAAATTTAGCCTCGATGAATTTCCAACGGCTCATACTGATCCTGTCGCTGACATTTTGCCAAGCAGCCACCATGGTTGCCCAACGGGTAGAAATGACCGGTGGAGAAGATAGCTTGTATGCTGCCAACCGTGCCGAACAAGTCGAGCAACTCAACCACCGCATCGACGAATACCGGCTTTTGGACATGACCAATCCTGGAAAGATTGACCTGCGCCTCAACCTTTTGGATCTTTGCGCAAAGGCCAAACGATATACGGATGGCGTGTCTTATTACGAAAATTGGGGTTATCATCCCACCAATGTCCCTACCGAATTGCGGCGTAAATATGTCGGGCTTTACTTTCTTTCGCATGACTTTGATGGAATGCGCAAGAAATTGGGCGAAGACATCGTAGTGAAGGAACCTGAGCGGACGCAGATCGCGCTCCATCTTGCGCTTTACGATCAGCAATGGTCCGTGGCCAAAAACCTATACCAACGGTTTGAAATCCAGCATGTTTACAAAACGAAGGAGGCCTATCGGCCGGTCATGGCCGCTGTGGAGCGATTGCGCTATCACCCGGTTGTCGTGGGTGGACTTTTGTCGATTTTTCCCGGTGGAGGTCTCGCTTACAACAAAAAGCTCGGTCCAGCCGTCGCCATGATCGCTTTGGTTGGTGCATCCAGCATGGCGACTTGGAACTTCGCCCGCCAAGGCGAACGGGGCGTGGTTCCAGCTAAGGTATTCGGCGCATTGACCGCCTCACTTTTTGCCGTCAACATCGGGGCAGGTGCCCTTTCCTCCAAGCGCTACAATCAAAATCTCGAGAAACAATTCCAACAAAACATGGACTGGTTTACCGCCCGCCAATTCTAAAACCCGGCAAAACCGAACTTTTCGCTCATCACTTTCCACTTTTCACTTCAAAAGCTTCCATTTGCTTTTCATTCGTGATGTACATCGCTGCTGTACCTCCGAGGTTGATCACTTTCCCTTTGACAGCCACGGTTTTTCCAAGCCACACGGCTTCGGGATCGAGGCTGAAATTCGGGATGTCCTCTTCCTTGATGAAAACAGTGAAAATTTGATCGGGAAACTGCTTGTCGAGGTTAAAAAGAATGTTCCCGGCCTTGCTCCGGCGCGCTCCGACGACTTTGCCACAAATCACCACCTCTTGGTTTTTGTCCATGTAAAGCTTTGCCTGCACGGTGTTGAAGTGGTTTTTGGGCAGGCTGGGAGGGAAGATCGGCTCGACATTCACCAACGATTGTTCCGGCAACCAATCCTTCAGATTTTTTTGCGCCTCAAGTGTTCCTTCGAGGTCATCCGGCAAACTGGCAAAGAAATCCAGACCGGTTTGTTGCTCCACCTCGTCGATCGACAATGCAAACGTATATAAAGGTGTCTCCGAATTCTGGTGCGGAACAATGAAGCCAATCGCGCGGCCCTTTTCAAGGTCGGCCATGACTTTGAAGAAGGCCTTCGGAATCGCGACCTTTTTCGGGCTACGCTCAATCACTGCTGGTTTTGCATCGATAATCGGCCCGGTCACCACAAACAACTTCGACGTCGGATTCTGGAAAATATAGCCCCGCACCTTTGCCTCAAGGTCCGACCAGAGTTCGCGGTTGAATTCCGGCAGCTGCGGCGACATGTTGGAATAGAAATAGGATTCGGAGAGCGCGGTCAATGACCACCGAAAGTCCGCCGAAGGAGCCAAGTGGCCGCGATCGTAACCAAATCCATCGTAGAAAAAGGTGCCGTCAGGTTTGGCAGTCTTGGCAAAGAAGTCAATTTCGTCGGTTGTGCCCGTTTTGACTGCGGGATCCACCCTGAAGTCATTGCTACGGGTGATTTTACCTTCAATAATGTCCGGCGTTACGATATGCGCCACCCATTTTGCTTGTTCGTGGGATTCGTCATAGACCAATGCCATGCAGCTGTGCATCACCACTTCTTCACCTGCCTTGAGCGCAGGCAAGCCCTTTGCTTGGAGATCGGTCTGGACGTTGGCGAGTTTGCGACCCTCGATTTTCCCTTCGATGGCCACGATTTCCTTTTGGAGGCGCTCGCGTTCCGCCTGCAGACGCACGAGTTCTGGATCTTGCGCAAAGGCAGTTACCCATCCCAACAGCACAAAACCAATCAACAACAACTTTTTCATGCGCAAATTCTAGGTAGTCGAAATACACCTTAAAGAAAAGGAATCCATTTGGGATTGCGAAGCAATCGAAGTGCCATCCTGCGGCAATTGATGAAATCTTAAGACCTTTCTACTTAAAATTTAATCCCCTCAAGTCGATTTTGGTTCATCCACTACTCCAAATCCTCGATCAAGGCTTCGATTTCGGCGGCGGTTTTTCCATCTTTTTGCTTTTTGGCCAGTTGGAATCCGATAGAAAGGACCTCCAATGCAGCCGCGATATTTCCCAGCTTGACCAAGGCAAGGCCATGGTGGTAATAGGAGGGCAGATATTCTGGAAAATTCGAGGTGACCTCTGCAAATTGAGCAGCAGCTTCCGTCCAATTTTCGGCAGCCATATACTCCTGAGCCACAGCATAGGGCAAGAACGGATCAGACTTGTCAGTGGCCATCAAAGCCTTGAGTTGAGCGATTCTTTGGTGATTCATTTTCCTTTGGATAACTAAAAACCTTGCATAACTTTGCCCTTCAAATTTAGAAAAAGAGGTAAAAATGAAGTCTCTCGTCTGTATCAGTCACGTGCCCGACACAACGACAAAGATACAATATACAGCCGATGGTAAGTCACTCGACAAGAACGGCGTGACTTTCATCATCAACCCGTACGATGAATTCGGTTTGGTTCGCGCCATCGAGTTCAAAGAGCAATCCGGTCAAGGAAACGTAACCGTCCTTTGTGTCGGTGGCGCCGATGTGGAACCGACGCTGCGCAAAGCGCTTGCAATTGGTGCCGATGACGCCGTGCGCATTGATGCTGAACCGCTTGACGGCATGTACGTTGCCGAGCAGATCGCTGCTTTTGCCAAAGGCAAGGGATATGATTTCATTTTCTTTGGCAAGGAAAGCATTGACAGCAATGGCTCCGAAGTGCCAGGAATGGTGGCCGAGTATCTCGACCTTCCTTTCGTTTCGCAAGGCATTCACCTGACCGTCGAAGGCGGAAAGGCAAAATTGCAGCGCGAATTGGATGGTGGCTACGAAAGCATCGAATCCAGCATTCCAGTGGTGGTTTCCTGCCAAAAAGGTATCGCTGAATGGCGGATTCCAAACATGCGCGGCATCATGATGGCCAAAACCAAAAAGCTTGAAGTTGTCGCTGCTGCTCCAGGTGAAGCAGCCGTCTCCACCGTCAAGCTCGAACTTCCACCCTCAAAAGGTGGTTGTGTCTACATCGACGCAGAAAATGCAGGTTCACTCGTTGAAATGTTGGTTGACAAAGGATTGATCTAAGGCTATGGCAGTACTACTCTTCGCAGAAAACGGGAACGGTAAGTTCAAAAAGGCTGTCTTTGAGGCAGCAGGATACGCCAGCGAGCTCGCCGGCAAATTTGGTGTGGAACTTCATGCGGTGTCCATTGGCCCGGTCAGCAATGACGAGTTGGCCAAATTGGGTGCCTATGGTGTTTCCAAGGTGCACAACATTACGGATGGCGGTTTGAGCACATTCAGCGATCAGGGTTATACCCGCGCGATCGCCGAAGTTGCCAAAGCGATTGCTGCAAAATCAGTCGTTTTTGCACAGACCTACAATGGTAAATCCATTGCACCTCGCGTTGCAGCCCGCCTTGGATCCTCTATGGTTTCCGGCGCAGCTACCAATCCGACACTCGACGGCGGCAGCTTGGTCATTACACGCGGGTGCAATTCCGGAAAAGGAATGGAGACCGTGCGCACCAACCGTGCTACGTCCGTGATTACTGTCAAAATGAACAGCTACGGCCTCAAAGAAAATGCAAAATCAGCCTCCATTGAGGGATTTGCATTCCAGTCGCAGCCTTCGGACTTTGGCGCAAAATCCATTGAAATCGTAAAAACCGCCAGCAAAATCTCCATCACGGAGGCCGATACCGTCCTTTCCGGCGGTCGTGGCTTCAAAGGCCCTGAAAACTGGCATTTGCTGGAGAAATTGGCTGATATGCTGGGTGCAGGTACCGCCTGTTCCAAGCCGGTGGCAGACATGGATTGGAGGCCTCACCACGAGCACGTGGGTCAAACCGGTATTCAGATTGCACCGAATCTCTACATTGCAATCGGCATTTCCGGTGCAATCCAGCACTTGGCAGGGGTCAACTCTTCCAAAAATATCGTCGTGATCAACAAAGATCCGGAGGCACCGTTTTTCAAAATTGCTGACTACGGAATTATTGGCGACCTTTTCGAAGTATTGCCCAAGATTACTGCGGCAGTAGAAAAAGTGAAAGCGGCACACGCTTAATCAAGGAAATTTGGAAAAGATCAAACTAGATATTCTAGGATTGAGCTCAAGCCAATCGGACGTGGGCCATTTTGCCTTGGTCCTGGGTGAGGTCAAAGGGAACAGAAGGTTGCCGATCATCATTGACGGCTATCAGGCAAGAGCTATCGCGCTGGAAATGGAAAGCATCAAGCCCAACCGGCCGATGACCCATGACCTGTTCGTAACATTGGCCCGCACTTTCAACATTGGTTTGGTGGAAGTGCTCATTACCGACTTGAAGGAAGGAATCTTCTATGCCAAGCTTGTGTTTGAGCAAGATGGCGAGCATTATGAAATCGATTCCCGTACGAGCGACGCCGTCGCGATTGGGGTCAGGTTCAAGGTTCCCATCTTTACCTACGAATCGGTTCTCTCCGTTGCGGGTATTGTCGTCAGCGAAAGCGATCTTGAAGAAGAGAATGACGATTACTTCACAGAAGAGGAGGAAGGTGAGGAAGAAGGCGAGGAAATCCCAGCCGATGAGACCATCGAGGACAAAATCGTGCGGATGAAGCGTGAGATGGACGGCGCAATTGGCGACGAAGACTACGAAAAAGCTGCCCGATTGCGCGACGAAATCGCCAGACTCGAAGGCGAGAACAACTAAGTATCGAATTTCAAAGATAAAAAGAGCCGCAGGTGAACAATCTGCGGCTTTTTTATGTCTTCGAATCCTTATCGTAAAAATACGATAAATATTTTTCATCGGTATTGTACGATGAGAATCCTTATCGTATTTTTGCGATGAATAATTTGATTGCTATGTCCAAAACGAAGACAGAAGGATTTTCACCGGCGACCTTGGAACTCGCCACTATTTTGAAAGCGATGGGCCACCCCGCGCGCATTGCCATTCTCCAATTCATTTTGGAGCGGCAAGCCTGCATTTGTGGTTCGATCGTGGATGCATTGCCGCTTTCGCAGGCAACTGTCAGTCAGCATCTTGCGGAATTGAAACTCGCCGGACTCATCAAGGGTACCATTGACGGTCCGAGGGTTTGTTATTGCATTGATACAGAAAACTGGGAAAAGGCCAAGGTCATGGTGGAGAACTTCTTCAAAGCTTCGAATTGCTGTAGCAGTTGTTAGGAAAATCAAAAACACGAAAAATGGAAAATTCAGAAAAAACCAAAACGATGGTGCGTGAAAAATACGCCGAAATCGCCTTGCAGTCCGCTGGGGAGAATGCAGTTTCCTGTTGCGGCGTTAACAGTTGCAATACCCTCGATTACAGTATTTTCAGCGAGGACTACACCAACCTCACCGGCTATCTTGAAGCTGCGGATTTGAAGTTGGGATGCGGCATTCCGGTCGAGCATGCGCAGATTTCCAAAGGCGATACCGTGGTGGATCTTGGATCGGGTGCCGGCAACGATGCCTTCGTTGCGCGCGCGCTCGTCGGCGAATTGGGCGAAGTCATCGGCATCGACATGACGCCTGCCATGATTGACAAGGCGAAGGCACTTGCCGAGCAGCTCAAGATGGACAACGTCCGTTTTCGGTTGGGTGACATCGAGGCCATTCCCTTGAATGCCAATGTTGCCAACGTGGTGGTGAGCAATTGTGTGCTCAACCTTGTCCCAGACAAGCAAAAGGCATTCTCCGAAGTCTTCCGCATCTTGAAGCCCGGAGGCCATTTCTGCATCTCAGACGTGGTACTCAAAGGCGAGTTACCTGAAGAAATCCGTGAGGCTGCTGAAATGTATGCAGGCTGTGTCAGTGGAGCGCTTCAGAAAAAGGAATACATGGGCATCATCCATGATCTTGATTTCCAATCGGTGTCGATCAAGGCTGAAAAGGAAATTCAGATTCCTGACGAAGTGTTGCTCAAATACTTGGATGCCAATCAATTGGCTGCCTACCGCAAAAGCGGCGCAGGAATCTTCAGCATCACCGTTTTCGCAGAAAAAGCCAAATCCTGCTGCGCGCCAGGCGCAGGCTGCTGCTAATTGATCCGAATGAGTTGTTGATAAGACGACCTTATCGCAACACCGTCAGCGACATACCGTCGTCGTGGAAGTTGATTTCATCGACGTACTTGTAGTGCAATCCGATGAAGTAAACGCCGTCGGGCACGTCATTCCCATTCAGTTTTCCATCCCAAGTGGCGGTAAGCGAATTGCCGACAAACATCATTTTGCCCCAGCGGTCGGTGATCCAGAAGTCCACGGACTCGATGTTCTGACCGCGCAATTGGAAAATGTCGTTGATGCCGTCGCCATTAGGGGAAAAGACGTTGGGGATGTCAATCGTGCTGTTGCATTCGTCGCTGAGATCCACTTCGTCCACGAGTTCGCAGTTGGCAAAGGTTACACTCACAGTGTAATTGCCAGGATTGCTGACATTGATCGTCTGTGTGTTGGCTCCGGTACTCCAAGCATAGGAGGTAAATCCGGAACCGGCATCCAGTGTCGCAGTTTCGCCGGGGCAGACGATCACGCTTTCCACTTCGAAGGGCGGAAGCGGGACCAAAGTCACGACGATGCCATCGTTGCCCGTGCAACCTGCTGCATTCGTGACGGTGACTGAATATTGCCCCGAATCGGTCACAACGAGATACTGATCAATGCTTTGGCCGTTGCTCCAGAGATAAGTCTGCAATCCTGGTCCAGCATCGAGAAGCAATTCGCCATTCTGGCAAAGCGGAATCGTGTCTGCACCAAGGTTGACCACAACGGGCGCACTGATTGAGATGGCAATTTCGTCAGCACCTTCACAACCGTTTCCGTCTGTGACCGTCACTCCAAAATTTCCCGTAGCGGAGGTTGTGATTGTCTGCGTAATTGCAGCATTGCTCCAAAGGTAGGAACCGAAACCGGCACCTGCATCCAATGTCAGGCTACCGCCGTCGCAGAGTGCCGTGTCAGCGCCTAAGAAGACCGTTGGGACTGGAAATGCATTCACTGTTACCGTATCGGAGGCTTCGCAGCCGTTGGCATCGGAAACAGTCACGCTGTAATCTCCTGCAGCGGTCACATTCAGCATTGCTCCCAAGCTTCCATTCGACCAAGTATAGCTCGGAAATGCCCCGGAAGCCGTAAGCAGCAAGGTATCTCCCAGGCAAAAGTCCTGAATTGCCGGACCTGCCGAGACGGTCGGGGCGGCAAAAAAGTTCAGCGTTGCGCTTGCTGTACCATCGCAGCCATTGGCATCGGTCACGCTCACGGAGTAAGTCCCGGCGGTAGTTGGTTGAATGAACTGACTGATACTGCCATTGCTCCAAAGGTAGCTCACGAATCCGGCTCCGGCATCGAGCAATGCCGGTTCGCCAGGACATAGATCTAGATTGGCCAATGAAATGCTCACGGCGGGCACCAGCGTCGCCAGAATCGTATCAAAAGCTTGGCAGCCATTCGCATCCGATGCAATTACAGAATAGGTCCCGCCCGCGGTCACGTTGATACTTTGTGTCGTGGCACCTGTGCTCCAAAGGTAGTTGGCAAAGCCTGCGGTCGCCGAAACCGTGACGCCCGGACCTCCTGTGCAGACGTTGATATCAGGTCCCAAATTCACCAAAGGCGCGAAATACCAGCCCAAATTGATTGTATCGATCCCTTCGCAGCCATTCCCATCCGTTACAGTGAGGGAATAGACGCCCGGAAAGGTTGGCGAAATCGATTGTGTGGTCGCCCCGGTATTCCATTGATAACTGGAAAGGCCGTTGGGACCGGTCAATGTCGTCGTGGTACCTTGGCAAAAGTCGTAATTGGCGCCGAGATTGACCGCTGGCGGCGTGAAGGTTCCGATCGTAATCGCATCCGAATTTTGGCAGCCGTTGATGTCAGTGACGGTGACAGAGTAGGTTCCAGCGCCGACATTGACCGTGGAAGAGGTCGCGCCATTGCTCCAGGCATAGTTCACGAAGCCTGTTCCGGCATTCAAAGTCGTCTGCGTTGCCGTACAGATGTCGAAGTTGGCACCCAAGTTCACCACCGGAAGGGGATCGACACCGATTACAACGGTATCCCGCACGGTACAGCCATTCGGATCAACGACAATCACGGAATAAGTCCCTGCGGCCGAGACAATGATCGTGTTCACGCCCGTCGTGCCGGTGCTCCACGTATAGGAGGTCATACCTGCAGGCGAATTCAATGCTGTGGATGAACCGGAGCAGATGGATCTGTCAGGCCCGAGATTGACCACCGAAGGCACAAAATTGTTGATCACAACCGTATCACGCCCGATGCAGCCCGCCACGTCAAACACGGTCACACTGTAACTGCCAGGATTGGTCACATTGATCGTTTGAACCGCCGATTGGCCTGTACTCCAGAAATACTGCGCATAACCCGCGCCCGCATTCAATGTCACCGGCGAACTCGGACAAACGGTTTGATTGACCCCCAAACTTGGTGTCGGACCAGAACTTACCGTAACCGTCATCGCGTCGGTGTCCACGCAGCCGCGGCTGTCGGTCACTTGCAAAGTGTAGGTAGTGGTGGCGGTTGGCGAAGCAATTGGATTGGCAATCAATGGATTGCTAAGGTTTGTGGTGGGTGTCCAGCTGTAGCTGTAGGGACCCAAGCCACCGGAAACCGGAATCAAATCGCCTATGGCAGTACTCTGTCCAGAACAAATCGTTCGGTCAGGACCTGCATTTGCAGTTGGTACCAACGTTGGATTTTCGGAAACTGTAAGTGTAAACGTTCCCTGCGCCAGCGCCGTCGCGCCATCGACCACGATATAATAGATACCCGGCTGACAAATTCCGTAGTTGATCACGCTCGCATTGATTCCGCAGCCGTTGTCGTCACTCGTCACGGTTGTACATGCGCTGTTCAGCAGATAGAGGTAGGAGTCCCAAGTAGCGCCACCGCAAAGCGAAATTGTCAAACCGGTAGGCTGCGTAACGTTGATGGCATAAAAAACATCATTTCCCGGCGAGGAGGCGAAGTTGTTGGTGTAGCACTCATTGGAGTTAAAATGCGTCAATGCGGTGAATCCCGGCGCAACATTTCCCAAGGAAATCGAATTCGCGCAGGCGGTTCCACGGGTGTAGCGCCAAAATGTCTGGATATGCGGTTTGTACCAGTTTGCCGAACCACAAGCTCCGTTGAGAAATCCATGGTCATACCATTGACAGGGTGGGCCACTGCGGTAATTCAAATTGTCATAAAACACCGATGGATTGCAGCGTTCATCGTCGCCTTCATTCACGCAGCCAACAAACGGAATGTTGACGCAGCAAAAAAGCGGGTTGAATGTACAGCGGTTGAAGGTATTCGAATCCCCGCAGACCGTCAGGCCGGAAACAGGCACAAAGTCGGTCGCGATATCGTCTTCCCAGGCATCGAGGTTGATGTCCAAGTATTGTGGAACCGTCGGCGTCAAATAGGTATAGTTGAAAAAGTTATAGTTAAAGTCGACCGATGTATTCGGCACTGTAACAAAGCTTTGACGCAAACAAGCACCTCCCGTGTAGCCGGTAAGATCGAGATCCAAATCGTCGCGTCCGTAAACTTTGAAGGTGTATTCATCGTCGCTGTAAGGACCAAGATTGAGCGGGCCGACGGTGAGGGTCAAGTCAGAATTTGCTGCAAGTGTGACCTGCATTTCACGCATACGCGCCTGCAGTTGTATGGGGCCGTCTGAGTAGGATTGGGCGAATAAAAGGCTTGAAAACAACAAGCAGCAAGGGAGAATGAAAAGTCGTGACCAAAAATGCCTCATGTTTCCGAATTGATTCTTTGAATTCTTACCCCACCAATTTATAAGTTTTCCGCGAAAATTCAGCAAAGTGCATGGAAAACTTGAAGTCACCATTAGTCGGAAAGGTCGTTGGAATTTCTAATTTTGTGGCATGAAAAGGGGAGGCTTTCATCTTCGCATTCCAAGAATCCGTGGCGGGCATTTTGCGCGATCCTACGGGCATTTGACGATTCGCAAGGCTGGCTTGCTGGTTTTTCTCATGATTTTCCTGTCCTTGAGCCGTTGCGCCAATCCAAAGTCGGCCAAACCTGATCTTCAACAAGCATTGATTGGCGACTGGACAGGCGTTGCTACACAATTGACATTCCAAACGGAGGGAAGGTCGCAAAGGTCCCGAACGATCACCGTCAGTGAAGGCGAATGGGAGACGAGAATGTCCCGTACGGCTCCGCAAATGACCTATTTTGCTGATCATCGCTATGTTTCGATGTATGTGTCTCTCGTCGATTTTGAAGGCAGACAAGCGCGGGATACCGTGCGGCAAGAAGGGACTTGGCAATTGAAAGGAGATACCCTTGCCATCAAGGAGCCCATGCTTTCTGTGCCGGAAACGACATTTTTGCTGAAATTTAGCGGCGATGAGGTCGAATTGTCCTCGACCATGGACATGGATGGGGACGGCGAAGTCGATGACAAGTACTGGATGTTACAACGCAAGCGCAAACAATAAAACGCATTCTCGTGGAAAATCAATCCCCCGTCAACCGCCCAAAAGTAAAAATCGGACTTCGAGCAGAAGTTGCATTCGGATTGGTTATTTTGCTTACGCTTAGCGGATTGACTGCGATGATTTTTGGGATCTTGACGAATGCGGTAAACATGCTCGGAATAGGATTGGTGAGCCTCACCATCGCTGGAGTCATGGGACTTTTGCTGCTCAAACCCCGTTCGACGAAGAAAAAGTAGGCCATTCAGTTCATCGAGCCTTCAAATTCGACCAACAGCGCCAAGGTACTGTCGGGCAACTCGCTCAATTGAACCACTTTTTGCAAATCCTTCACAAGGTCATTGGTAGACAGGCGGAAGGTTTCTGGATCTGTCAACAACACTTCCAGTGCCAGGTGCATCGCCTTGATACGATCCGATAGTGCCGCTTCATTTTTCTGCTGCTGAATCAGGATTTCCGCACGCTCAAACAGCAATTCGGCGGCCATCGACCACTTCTGTGCATCAAAATCCTGCTTGTGGTCAATGGCGTTGAGGAATTGGTCTAGCGGAAGGTCCACCAAGGCCTTCGCTTCCCGGTCTTCTGCAAATGCCTCCTGAATGGTCTTCAATGCTTCTTCCAATTCGTTGTTTTTGCGCTGGAAAACCGCCTCAGCCAAGGCTTTGGCAAATATTTGCAAGTAGCGCAGGAGGTAATCGCGTTCCAACATCGGCATTTCAGTGAAATCCTCGAGGGTGACTTTTTTGTCCGCTTCTTCCTCGGCAGCCATTTTCTTGCGCTCCTGCCAAAACTTGCGGATCGAATAGGCCGTGAGAAAGACAATCGTACCGATGATCACCCATTTCATAGCTTCAAATCTCGCATGAATTTTTCGATTCGCGCGACCGAACGTGCATTGCCTTCCTCCGCGAGGATCGTGGGTTGCAGGCTTTTGGCTTTTTCTTGCATTTCCTTCGAATGCATCGCCTCATCGAGCCGTTTTGCAAGGTTTTCCGGGCGCATCCGATGGTACCAAAGCATCTTGGTGCTGATGCCCAGCCGGCGAAGGTTCGCGGCGAAATAGGGCTGATCCGCGATAAACACCACGGGCACGTGGGGAACACCTGCGCGGGCGACGGCCGTGGTTGTGCCCGCACCCGCGTGATGCACCACCGCGCCCGCGCGTGCGAAGAGCCATTCATGCGGCACGAAATCCGCAAAAAAGACATTTTCGGGAGCCTCAGCCGCAAACAAGCCACTGTACCCGCTTTGGATCACAGCTGGATGACCACTGAGCTTCAACGCCGCCAATACCGTTCCGGTCAATTCCGGCCCTTTCGTTCCGCCCATCGAACCAAAGCTCACAATGACGGGTTTGGGATGGTTTTCGAGAAACTGTTTTAAATCATTTTTCGGGGTGAATGCATTCTCCTTCAATATCCAAGGTCCCATTACCTCAATCTTTGCTGGAAGGTCACTGAAAGTGGGACCTAGGGTAGGGGAACAGGCAAGCAGGTTGAGCTCGGGGGCAAGCACGTGGTACATTTTCGGCTTGATGGAGGGTCCGCCGACGCGTGTCAGAAAACTGGCAGCCTTCCGGTCGATGCTTTGAAGGACTTTGGCCATGGCCTTCCACCAAAGTGGATTCAGCCATTTTCCGAGATTGGGCAAATGCGGCGGTGCCCCAAATGCCGTGGGAATGCCGGCAGGCGCAAGAATCCCGCCGATGCGGGGAATGCCAAGCTGTGCGGCAGCTTCGCTTCCCAAAAAGTCCACCATGTGGCAAATGGCGAGGTCGCAACCCATCAAAGCTGCCTTCGCCGAATGAAAATAGCTTTCGCCGTCTGCAAAAAAGGCCTCGAGCATGAGCAATTCCAGTTGTTTCAGCGGATTGCGCATCGCAAGCATCTTGTCGAGCATCTCGTTGAGCTCCTGTTGTGTTACGATCGGGCCGCAAGGGGCAAATTCGAAGCCGAATTGCTCAAAGCGTTGCTGATGAAAGGGATGGCTCACAATTTTCAGCGAATGACCGGCCTCGCGGAGGCTCACTGCAAGTGCGAGATAGGGCTGAATGTCGCCCGTACTGCCAACCGTGCAAATCGCAATTTTCATCGGCGGCAAAGATAGGCCTCGATTGATTCAGCCACAAAGTGCAATCGATCAATTCTGAAAGTAGTAACTCCTCACGAACAGGCCGATGCTGATGCTTAAGGAGATGAACAACAGCCCCTTCGCGAGCAGTTTCTCTTGCTTTCCATACAATGGATAGGAATTTCCATCGATGTCCTTCCCCTTGAGTGTGAGCACGGCAATGGAAAATACACTTGCGATCGGTGCACCTACAATGGAAAATAAGACCCAAAGGATCATTCCGAAGTTCTTGATTTCGATAGGTTTGCGTTGTTTTGAAAGCATTTCTGCACGTTCCTCCTCGATTTTCTCCTTCGGAAGCGCGATTCCACGTTCAGCGAGCAGCTTCTTGGCCATTTCGACTTGATCCGGAAGATATTCGCGGTAATTGACGGCGATTTCGAGCAATTCATCGTTTTCCAGCCCGCCGAGCATTTCACGGTAGGCATCATCGACGTTGACATCGGCAATCAGGCCATATTCAATCAGCAGGGTATTGGCAGCAGGATAATCCGCCTCGGAAACCATCAGTTTGACCGCATTTGTTGGACGGGCAAATGTGAAGTTGGGATTGTAATCGGTGCCAGCGGTTTCGATTTCGAACGCGATGTCATTTGCTTGAAGAATGGCCACGAGTGGTTCAATATCTTCGGGAACGGGACTGGAAAAGAGTTCTTTCATGTTGTCTTGTTTTATTTGTGATTTCCTTGAATGGTAGCAAGTTAAGGTAATTTGACGAGGAATTGCATTGCATGAAAACAGATTCAATAGCCTTTCATGGTAATGTAAACAAGAATCGAGGTTGAGATCAAGGATAGCAAAATGCCGACACCGGCTGTTTGTCGCACATTCGCGACATACCCTGGATGACGTGAACCATCTGGCGCAACGCTTTTGGCGGTTACGATATCAAGCGCCATCAACAGCCCCAGCGGTGGGAGTGCAATGCAGGCCACCAACAGGACGGGACGTGTGAACCAAGGCAGTTCTGCAACTTTCGGCTGACTCCGAAACTTGAATTGCAGCATTTCAACCACGCTCGCAACCGGCAATTTGTTGCGGTTCTGCAGTTCCTCTTTGCAGGCCTGCGCCAATTCGGGATCTTCCTCGATCAGTTCCACCAAAGTTCGCAGCAACTCGTCGTCGTCCATGGAGGCTACAATGTCCAAGCGGTCAAAAACTGCATGTTCGATGCCAGAAAGTTCGTCCTCGAGGGCTTGCTGAAGCAGGAAAATCGCTCTATCTGCCTGGTCATTAGGGCAAATTACCAAATACAGGATTGTCGGATTGTCCTCGGAAACATCAACTTGGGAAATGGCCGCTGTCACCGCATTTTTCACCAATAGGTTAAGCGCCGCAAACGCTTCCGTTTTGGAATCGGTAGAAAATACCTCCTCAAATTCTTCGGTATGCGTCATTTTCTTTGAATGCGCCAGTAAATATTGACGGCAAAAGTGAAAACAAGCATGAGCCAAATTAGACCGCCGAATATGGTTCCAACCGCGCCGCCATGGGCATTAGCGTTTTTGAACCAACGTTTTGGGCTGAATTCAGGGTGATCGGGTGCAACAAGCAATAGCGTACCCAAGATCAATCCCCAAAACGGAATCAACACGATCGACAAATAATGCCGAATACTTTCTTGAATCGGTGTATTCTCCCATTCCTGCTGTTCGTTCGCGGTGTGAAACAATCGGTCCACAGTGGATTGAGAAGGTTTGTTTCCTCGGCGCTCCAGTTCCATTTCTGCCGCAATCGAGACGGCTGGATTGCGATGAAATTCTTCAACGAATGTATTGAGAAGGTCCTCGTCGTCAAGTTCGGGCAATAAAGCAATTCGTTCATGCACGCCAATTGGCGGACTCCACAGTTCGAGGTGGTCCAAAACAGCAACAGCAGCGTCATGATCGGCGTCGTGACAAAAAATGGCGTAGTAACCCGTTGTTCGGCGTTCCGGATCGTGGGTGGGGTCTGTTGCGTAGACGACTTCCGATTCGATGCCTTCTTCCTGCAACCATTCCTGGACCAGATCGGCGCCATACTTGGAGGGGGCAAGGAATATTTGTTTCATGGGTTATCAGGAATTTAGAATCTACAATCTATGCCCCCAAATGCATTGATTCCCGGCGCCGGGTTCCAGAAGCGACCGTTGACGGCATTGAGATTGGGAAAGTTCGTATACCGCGTGTTGAGCAGGTTGTTCACGCCAACGAATGGCGAAAGGGTAACGGCAGTTCCAACTGGTTTTGTTTTGTATTGCCGAATTCTAAAAGTATGGGAAGCTTTCAGATTGAGCAGCATATAACTGGGTTGCGCCACCGTGTTGGCGTTGTTCAGCCAAGATTTGCCGACCAATTGTTGGGTAAATTGGATTTCTGTCGACTGCTTGATCAGCCAATCCGCTTGAAAATTGGCGGTGAAAGTTGGCACCCCTGGGATCGCCTTTCCAGCAAAAGAAACGCCATCCAATGCATAGTCATTGAATCTGAAATACTGAAAAGCCCCCGATGCCGTCAAAGCCAACACATGCGCATCCGATGTCCTTGAAAGTTTGATTTTCGGAGCCGAAGCAAACATTTCCAGTCCGATTTGTGTGGTGCGGCCATTGTTTTCAAAGACGGTTCGGCCGCTGTTCAATGTTTGGGGCACGATCGTATTCCAAATGGTATGGTGGTAGAGGCTGATTTCTGCAACTGCCTTGCGTTGGAAAAACCTGAACAATCCTTTGACTTCTCCATTCAGACCATATTCTGGGAGCAGATCGGTTTGGAATTGCCCGAGCGAGTCCGTCATTTCCCAGAGTGCTGGCGGCGAATAACCCGTAGCCAATCGCACCGCAATCGACTTTCTGAAGTAATTCGGAGCATCTCGCCATTTCCAAGTGAAACTGACCGCCGGCGTTGGAGCCAATTTCGTTTTGCCTAGCGGAATGGTTTCGATGGAGGACCATGCTTCAGATTGCAAATAGGCCACTTTGCTGAGGCTCACATCCGAAAGGAGTTGCATCTTGGAAGACAAGCGGTGCTCCAATGCCGCGAAAACATGGGCTTGTGTCGAACGTGTTTTGGAGTCCGTATTCAGTATTCCCGGATTCCCGAGTACGTTTTCAAACTGCTGGTAATCAAGGAATCCAACTTGGTATTCTGTCCCGAATTGCCATTGGAAATCGAAATTTTTGTAGGTCCTCAATTCGATTCGACCACCGAAACTATTGTCTTGCTCGACTTTGTAGCCTTGATTGAAAACGCTGGTCGCAAAGGGATTTTGCTTGTCGGTCCAATGAAAATAGGCGTTGGTGCTGATCCGAGTCCATTTTCCGAGATTGGTCGAATGCGCGCCTGCGAGCCTCAGGTGGCGTCTCTCAACATGCGCATCACCAGCCTCGCTTACGGGTAGTGCCTGCCTGGGATTGGAAGCAGCCTCGGCACTGTCCAGCGAACCCGGCAATTCCCAGAAACCTTGATAATAGGTTGCATTTCCCTGCAAAAAGTGCCTTCCAGCGACTTTATTCCCTGAAATTTGAGCAAGAATTTTCTGATTGGCCTCCTGTGCGCGGTAGCCCGCGTAAGATTGCCTCACCAACGTCAAGGTGACGTTCTCATTGGTGTTGTGCTCGCTCATCCAGCCCACTTGCAGCGCCGATCGAAGATAACCGTAGGAACCGACGGATTGGCTAAGCAGCCCTCCTCGGAGACCGATTTGGGGACGATCTTCGAAGGAAAGCAGCGCAACGCCTGACGACACCGGACCGTACCGGCTTGCCCAAGGGCCTTTCAAAATCTCCATTTTCCCGATGGCAACCGGGTCGATCAATTCCAATGCAGTAGAACCGTCAGGATTGGTCAAAGGTGTGCCCGCTAAATACGCCTTCACGTCGCGCACACCAAAAGGGGAACGGAGAAAGCCGCCCCGAATCGCCAAGCGCCGACTTCCTCCCGGCCCGCGCGATTCAAATTTGACGCCGGGCACAAGATTCAAGCCCTGTTCAATAGAGGAATTGTCGCCTCGCCGCGTCTCGGATTCGGAGATTTTGTTCATTCCGCGGATGTCCTCTTCGATTTCGACGGTGATCGGGACGGGACCTCCGATATATTCGATCTCCCGAAGCACGGAATGGTACTCAAATTGGTTCTTGCCCTTGGGCCAAATTTTTTGCAGCCGGTAGAGGGTGTCTTCGTAATAGCCTATCGCCGAGATCAGCACAAATTCGGGAATTTCCTTCATTTTCAAGCTGAATCGGCCGTTTTCGTCGGCGTAGGCACCTTCATGCCCATTGGCTGACACGACTTTCGCAAACGCAATGGGCTCATTCGGATCTTCGCTGTGGACGGTCCCGGTCAATACAAATCCCTGCCCATTTTGCGCCATGGTCGAGCAAACAAAGAAAAGCGAAAGGAAAAGTGTCAGGAGGCCGTTCTTCATTCGACCAAAATAATGAGAATGAATTTGGGGTGCAACTTCCATGCAGCGTAGTTTTGATCCTATTGCGAAAGCACGCGTTTGCTGGAAGTTAATGCGCTTTGGATCACCAATAACGCTAAATTGCCAGCAAAATTGATGTCCGTGAATCCGATTCGACAAAAACTGTTCCTGCTGATTGTCCTGGCCGCCGTCGGCGCGACAGGCTGTGTTTCCATTCCAAAAGGACCGCTCAATGGCGGGAAACAAATTGCCGTCGGCCCGGGAACCGAAGATTTGATTTTGGATGATTTCGGCGATCGTCCACGCATTTTGATTTCCTGCGATGATCGCCGCCATGGCGTTCATTCGCAGTTTGGCGCCATTTGCAGCTATGATCCGGCGACAGGAAAAGTGGATACCCTACGAATGAAAGAATACCCTCACGGATTGGCATTCCGGCCACACGGCATTGATTTGCAGCAAATTGGGGAGCGGTTGCATCTATTTGTCGTCTGCCACGACGACACTGCCGGCCACCACTGGATCGCTGATTTTCAAGTAGATGGCAACGATTTACTTTGGGTGCAAAATTTCCATTCGGGAATGCTCACGTCCCCAAATGGCGTTGCTGCGATGCCAAGCGGGGATTTGTATGTGACCAACGACCATCTCAAACGCGGAGACAACGCTGAGTCCCTCTTCAAGAAAAAAGTCGCCGAAATCATCCATTTCCGCCCGGATCGCAGCGATGAAGTGGCTTACAAAGGTATTGCCTACGGCAATGGCATCACGCAACGCAACGGCTACGTGTACGTGGCTGCCACCGTTGAAAATGCTATTTACAGATTCAAAGTCAACACAGACGGGACTTTGGGTGACAAAACCAGGATCGCAAAGGTCAAAGGACCCGACAATTTGCGCTGGGATGGGGACGACCTGCTGGTAGCCTGCCATTTGCGCCTTTTGAAATTTCTTGCACACGCTAAAAATGCAAAAAAGCGCAGTCCCACAACTGTTTACCGCATTCAGCCGGGAAATATGAAACCGATTGCTGTCTATGGCGACAAGGGTAAAACGATTTCTGGCGGATCCACAGCCTTGATGTTCAAGGACCGATTGTTCGTGAGCCAAGTGTTTGAAAACTGGATCGTTGAGGTCCAAAAGTAAACCGGTTGTGGAGAAATAGGAGTGCAATTCACCAAAAATGGACTGAATTTTGCCTTTCAAAGGAATCTGAATTTACTCGAAATCCCATTCGTTATGAAGAATCGCTATTTCATCGCCCTTTTGCTCATTGCGGTCACGCTAGGCGGTTGCAAGTCGATGCGTGAGTTGAAGAATCTCACAAAGTGTCAGTTCCGGATCGGAACGGTGAAGGGGATTACCCTTGCCGGCGTCAACATTCAGACCGTTCGCCGATTTGCAGATTTGAAGCTCACCGATGCCACCAAGGTCGGCGCTGCTTTGGCATCCGGCAATCTTCCTTTGGCGATGACGATCAATTTGGAGGTAAAAAACCCCAATAAGTCGCTTGCAGCCATGAATCGTATGGAATGGATCGCAGTCATCGATCAGTATGACATCCTCAACGGAATCGTTGGCAATCGTATCGAGGTAGCACCCAATGGGGGAGTGGCGACAATTCCTTTGACCGTGAGTGCCAACTTGAGAAGCGTCCTGAAAACCCTCGGCAAAACCGAATTGCTGGACTTTGGGATGGGGTTGACCGACCAAAGTGACCGGCCTTCGCGGGTGGCCTTGAAGCTGAAGCCGACCATCATGGTGGGCAAACATCCGCTGGAGTATCCGGGATGGCTCACGGTGAAGCGCGAGTTTACCTCGCAGTAATTTGATGCAAGCAATGCCAAAGGCATTCCTTGCTGATCCAGCCCTTGGTTTTTCAAACGGATTGTTGATATTCGAAGAAGAAAAATAGATTCACAATGTCGATTCGCCCATTTCACCTTGCATTTCCGGTCAAAGACCTGGACGCAACCCGTAAGTTTTATACCGAAACCCTCGGCTGTCGCGTAGGGCGCAGTGCAGATCTCTGGATCGACTTTGACTTTTATGGACATCAGATCAGCGCCCATTTGGTGCCGGAAAACCAGTCTGAGAAGCGGAGCAATCCCGTGGATGGCAAAAATGTACCTGTTTCGCATTGGGGCGTCATCCTCGATTGGGATACTTGGCATGTGCTGAGCGAACGCCTCACCGATCTTGGAATCGAATTTATCATTGCGCCTTACCTGCGTTTTGCAGGAGAACCTGGCGAGCAAGCAACGATGTTTTTTCAGGATCCCAGTGGCAATTGCTTGGAATTCAAGTCATTCAAGGACGATTCGCATATTTTCAGGGCTTCGTTTTGAAGACATGGTGGGAAGAGGGCGGTGGCGGAATCAGTCGCGGGATTGAAAACGCAACCGAATTCCACGCCAAAAAATCGATGCAAAATTGAGCGATTCACGCAGCAGAATGCCGATTCTTGCCTTTGAGAAAACCACCCCCGGTTTCAATTCAACCTCTACAGGTACAATTTTCAGGTCTGGAGTACTCGAGGCGAGGAAAATGAACTCAAGATCGAAGAGAAAGCGGTCAATCCGCGTCTGAAGGAAAAGCTGTTTCCCCTTCGCATTAAAACCTTTGAGCCCACACTGTGTATCTTGAATCTTGATGCGCAGAAAGGTTTTTAGCATCCACCTTAAAACTTTGGAAATGAACCGTCGAGCGGCAGGTACGTGCGTGTAATATTCCGCATCACGAATCCCGGCTGCGATATCGGCTTTTCCGCTGACCAAGGTATCGAAAATGGCCAAAAACGAAGCATCTGTATAGGGAAAGTCAATGTCTGTATAGATTTGGAAGTCACCTTTGCTTGCCTCCACGCCTGCCCTGAGTGCATGGCCTTTCCCATGATTGGGATGGTAGGAGAAATAGCGAAACCGGGTAAGTTGTTGGTGAAGCCCTTCAATTTCAAGACTTCCGACTCCCCGCTTAGATCCATCGTCGACCAAGATCAAGCACACTTCTACATCCGGCCCCAAAACCTTCTCCAAATGCTGGACTGTTTGTGGCAAAACCGCAGCCCATCCGCTGGGTGGATTGTAGCAAGGCAATATGATATCGAGCCTGATTGTGGACATGTGGCCTCTGAAAGCGCAGAATGAACCGCAAACTACAGATTTCAACCACCATTTTCCAAAGAGAAGAAAAACATGGAGGCCAAGCTGGCACGAAAAATGCAAAGCACCCTGTGTCCCTCGGCTTTTCCGCGGGATCCTTGCGCGGAAAATTGTACAATTTCTATGCAACAGGTGCCGAGGGCTGTGAATATCTCCGCGGATTGAAATGAGATTCGTTTTAAAATTTGATTAGTTTTACCATCCAAAATCCAAAAACGATGAAGAAATTTTTGCTGATAGCTTTATTATTGGGTGCATTTGGCTTCGTCCAAGCCCAAAAAAATGCGCAAATTCTTGAATTGATGACTGCCGCCCAGCGTTTGCGGGATGCCAACAATGAGGGGGCAGCGATTCCAAAGTACGAGGCGGTTCTCAAGCTTGATCCAGGTCATTATGAGGCTTTGCATTCGATCAGTCTGATGTACTCGCGTGTAGGAAACCGATTTACCGAGGCTGACCGTGCCAAAAAGGAAGAATACTTCAACAAGGCGAAGTCTTACGCTGAAAAAGCCATGGTTGCCAATCCAACTGATGCCGAAGGCCAATTTGTGATGGGCGTTGCCATGGGCAGAATGGCGCTGATTTCGGATGCCAAAGGCCGCGTTGCAGCCTCCAAGGATATCAAAAAGTATGCTGAAGCAGCGATCCGGTACAATCCCAATCATGCAGGTGCATGGGACATCTTGGGTCGTTGGAACATCAAAGTTGCCAACTTGAACTTTGCGGAGAAAGCAGCTGCCAACTTGCTTTTTGGCGGTGTGCCCGAGGGTGCGAGCAACGAAAACGCAATTCGCTGCTTTAATAACGCGCTGAGCTACAAACCCAACTACATCCTTTATATGTATGACTTGGCCACGGCGTATTATCAAATCAAAAATGTCACCAAGGCCAAGGAGTTGTTGAATGCACTCATCAAGCTTGCCCCTGTAACGCAGGATGATCCTGACGTGCAGAAGGAAGCAAAAATGATGCTTCAAACGATGAAGTAATCCTTTTTTGAAACGTATCATTGATTGGTTAGTCCGCTTCGGTGGGTTAACCAATCTCTTTTTTTGACGGCAGTATGACGAAGTTCGTTGTTCTTCTCACGTTTTGGGCAGCATTGTTGGCTGGCGTTCCCGTGACCGCACAAGTCATCAACACAGAGCAAAAGCGCACGATCCAAGACTCCGATGGTTGGATCGGTTCCGTAGACGTTGGCTTTGGCCTGACAAAAAACACACGTACGATCCTGCAAACAAATTCGCGGATCAATGCGCAGTACCATAAAAAGCGGCATACGCTTCTGTTGCTCAATGACTTGAGCCTTTTGAAGGTCGACAGCAATTCGATCCAAAACAGCGGTTTTCAGCATGTGCGTTATGCCTATCAACTGCGAAAGTACCTGATCCCTGAGGCTTTCGTACAGGCCCAGTACAACCAGGTTTGGAAATTGGATTTCCGGTTTCTGGCAGGGGCGGGGCCGAGGTTCCAGCTCCTAAAAAATGATTCAAACCGCGTTTTTATGGGTGTTTTGGGCATGTATGAATTCGAAAAGGTCGATGGCGGATTGCGCTACAACCGCGATTTCAGAGTGAGTGCGTATTTAAGTATGGGCTTCGGGCTGAACAAAAAATTGACCTTTGAAAGTATCACCTATTTTCAGCCTTTGATTCGGATGCCAAGGGATTTCAGGTTGAGCAGCGAATCTTCCCTGCGCGCGGCCATTACCAAGCACCTCGGTTTCAAAACCAGTTTCCAGCTCAATTTTGATTCGCGTCCGCCAGACGGTCTCACACGGATGTTTTACAGCTTCCAGAATGGGCTGACGTTCAAGTTCTAGGTGAACGAGCCCTTAACTGACTCACGAAGTCCAGAAAGCCCTTCCGATACCCGCAATGGTCGCAAACCCAGTCAAATGCGAGCTTGGGTTCGATCTTTTGCTGGAAGACCAAGTCGTTGAATCCCAAATGCTGATGCCTCGGCAAGCCGAAAAAGTAGGAGGGGTAGGTGCCGAAATCAATCTGGCAGAAATCACAAAGGACAAGCGAAAATTCCCCGAAGACGAGCACCTCGTTGTAACTATGGGCCAAGTCCTCCAACATGCGCAATTCGCGTGGATCACCACCGCATTCCATGCAGGGGGAAACCGGTCGCCAAACCAATGCGGTGTTGCACAACGGGCATAACGGAGCCGGTTCAGCAGGAGGATTTTCCTTCATGCCTATTTGGTGGAGTCGCCGACGAAATTGTCTTCCTTGTGCTTGAAAAGTACATTGAACGTTGTCAAGGTCCCGTAGATGCGGGTGATGTACTGTTGCAGATCCACCTTTTCGCCATCGTCAAGGCCTTTGCTGGCATTGATTTTTTGCTCCATGACGCGCAGGCGGTCGCGTAGCATCACGATCTTGTGGAAAAATTGCTCGATGGGGACTTCCTTGGCGGCAAGTCCTGGATCTTTGGGTTGCAGGAGCATGTTCCCGCCGCGCCAGCGATCGCCGATTTGCACGAGTTCGGTGACGTCGCTCCATTTGCGCAGGATGCGCATGAGCATTTGTTCGACATCCCAAAGACTCACGCCATCTTCGTCCGGATCGATCTTCTCGATGATCATGATGTCCTGATCATTTTTAGCCAGGTCCTTTTCGCCTTCTTCGATGAACATCACCGTGTACGTCATTGCATGAATGCCGATGATGACCCCTTTTCCAAATTTGTTGTGGCTGATGCGCGAGCCAATTCCAAGTTGTGCGATACCCATATTCCGTTTCAATAGATTAGAGTCGCTAATCTAGGGAGCGGGAGTGTAGGATTCAAGGATTTTGGACGTGGATTTTGCGGAAATGCAATTCGACCTAGCATCTCCATAGCCAACCGCCCACTTCTCTGGACTTGTTAAATCACTTAACAACTACCACACAACTCGCCTAATTTGTTAGACACCCCCCTGTTCTAAAGCGGAGACAAGGGTAAATCGATTTAGGTGGTTTTGGTGTAAGAATTGACCAAAAAGTGCGTTGAAAATCGTTAGTAAAGTTTGGCGAGGAGATCATTTTTGTGGTTATCAACATCAAAAATAGCCCATGTTGATAGTTTTAGTAAATTGATATACAGAGAATTATGAACTATTTTAGCTTTAGTTATGATTTTTCATTGACTTCCGAATCGAATTGTATTTAATTCGCACTCGAAAAGTAACACCACCCGAAAAGTTTACAGTGATGAAAGTTAAAGTAGTTTTGATGTCCTTGGTTCTGATCTCCCTCGCGCTTGTTTATTCTGTCAAGGTCATCGTTCGTCTTGCCCGTGTGATGATGGGCCGTCAGGTCGGAGCCTGATTCTTCGCGCTTGGCGATGGCTTTGCGTCATCGCCAAGCGCTTTGAATTTTTACAGGACAAACCGCCTTCCAAACGACCAATCGCTCAGCTTATTGAATTCCGGTACTCACGTTGAGATTGAGACTTACTGTCCCTTTGTCGGCGACCGTGAAGCTGTTTTTCTTCAGATTGTCGTCCTTGGGGCCGTTTTGTGTAAAGATCACGTAGTCACCCTTGGGCAATTCTACTGAATAGTTTCCCTTTGCATCCGTCATGGCTGTTGTTTTGAGGTGCTTTTCATCGGCAGCCTCGTACACTTCAACTTTGTAATTTGGATACGCACCGGTGCAAGGCGGCACATTAAAATCAGGTTGCCCCGGCTGACAGCCGAGTCCGCTGAAGGTCACGACACCGACGACCTTGCCTGCTGTCGCACTTTTTTGCGACGAGCGGTTGCATCCCCCACCTGTTGGGCCTCCGGCAATGTCAAAAACGAAAAATCCAAGTGTTGCAAAAAGCAGTAGCCTTTTCATAGTTGTGATTCAATTTCAATGATAAGGAGGAAAGTTAACGAAAATCCGTTCTCCGCCAACTCAGGAACAGGTGCATTTGTCGGGTTTGTCCAGCCGGATTGCGGTCACAATCACATGTTTGCCATCGTCGTCTTCCACGATGATGCGGATGATATCACCGCTTTCATCCCGTTTTTCCAAGGCCCAGCGGGCATTTCCCTTGGATTCCGAACTCTTTTTGCAGTTCAATTCGCCATGCAAATAGACGTCTTCCACCAATTCACGGTCGATGTCCCTGCATTCCATGCGGCAACGAGCATGCGCCACGTACACGAGTTCATCGAGTGGCTTGCGTTCGGTGAATTCGCAACTTCCTCCGGGATTCATGGCCACGCGGCCGATTCGCCAAATCGCAAAGGCAAGAATGACAATCAGCAAAATGCCTTGCCACCAAGATTTTCCACGACGTTGGAGGGTGCCTGCCATGTCAGATCGATTCCTTGACCGCTTTCATTCCTTTCCAACCCTCTTCGTACATTCTGAATGCCACCGGAACGAGTATCGAGCCTGTGAAAACCATTTTCCAGTCAATGAAAAACATCGCCGCAAATGGCGCCATGAGGATCAAACTCGCCAGGATCATAAAAACACCGACGATCAGAAATTGCAGATAGAGAAACACGGAGGCTTCCGTCCGTTCGAATTTGCTGTTTTTGAAGTCTTGGTAATTCTTGCTTGCATCGGCCTTGGCTTGTGCGCGGGCTTGCTGTACCCACTGCTGATAGGCTTGATCGCGCGCGCTTTGGGCAGACTGCGTAGCTTGGGCATAATTTTGCCCGGCACTGCGTGCAGCTTGGTCTCGCAATTTTTGGTTGTAGACCTTGCGCTTGTTGGCATCGCTTAAGATCGCATACGCCTCATTGACCTGAACAAATGCATCTGACGCTCCCGGGCTGGGATTTACGTCGGGATGCGACTCCATGGCTTTTTTGCGATATGCACGCTTGATCTCGTCTTGCGTTGCCGTCGCCTTCAGCCCAAGTATATCATAATAGGTGCTAGACATGCCTTTTTAAAAATCGGCAAAAGGAATTGGAAAAACAAGTAGCGCTTTTTAGTTGAGGGGTCAGAAGTTTGTTTTGGGAGTTGAGAGTTGAAAGTGGAGAGTTGAGCGTTGACGCGATTGCCTTTCAGCAATGCATTTCACTTTTCACTTTTCACTTTTCACTTTTCACTTTTCACTTTCAACTTTTCCTTCCACGCTTCGAACGCATTCAGGATTCCTTCAGCAACGGCCTCGGGGCTGCGGTCTGCGGTGTCGGCGATATAGTCGAAGTTGGCCATATTGCCGCAGTCGCAGTTGTATTTGGCGAGAAAACGTTCATTTTCACTGCGTTTTCTTGCAGAAATATCGGCAATCGCCTGAGCTTCTGTTTCGTAGCGTTCGCCTTTGCGGGTGGGGTCGCCCATGATACGCGCAGCAGCAACGTGTACGGGTACACGCATGTAGATTTTGAAGGAATTGGGCATAAAGTGCCAAGCAAGGCGGGAATCGACGATCAGTCCTTCGGGGCGATGGTTCAAGCTCGCAAAGGCCGAATCGATTTCCTCGTCAATTTCAGGATGCGTGTGTGCGTACTGATTCAGCTCCAGCGTGGTCATTCCATAACGGGCCGCGATTTCGCGTTGAACTTTGCCTGTGGAATAAACTTCGTAACCGAGCTTGTCTTGGAGCAGTTTGCTCACGACAGATTTTCCGCTGCCAAGATCGCCCGTGATTGTGATTTTAGGTTGCATAAACGCTATTGAATCTGCCTTGAAAGCAGCTAGCCCGTAAAATTAAGGAATTTTCTGAAGATGCGCGGTTGATAGTCTGGCAGTTGTCAACAACCGACCTTTAAATCATGGATTTTTCAACTTTTTTTCTTCAAAATGTTGCTTTTTCTTGTTCTAGTGGCTTATCTTTGTCTCCTCATTAGAAATGGTGGTTGTAGCTCAGCTGGTTAGAGCATTGGTTTGTGGTACCAAGGGTCGTGGGTTCGAACCCCATCATCCACCCCACTTCGAAAAAAAGAATCCCGCTCACAAGGCGGGATTTTTCATTTCTCCCTTTCTGCCCGGATTTACTTTCATCCGAATCTGTCCAGCAACAAACATAGTTTGATACACTGCAATCCATGATTCTCGCAGAAGATTCATTCGTGTGCAACAAAAGTTACGGAACAAACGGTACCCGATGAGGTTACTTTACCGAATATATTTCCATTGATCATGCTGCGATCCGAATTTTCTTTGCAGCGTCATTTTGATCATTCACACTTTAAGATTTTGATATGAATACCTACAACATCCAATGGACCAGCGCAAATGCAAACCAACTGCCCCTCGAGCGTTACGCGCATTTTTTCGCCATTGAAATGAACGGAGAACTCGTTTTTTTGGGAAAAGCGTACCGCGAAGACTTGCCAGCACTGATTCCTGCCTGCATCGCTCAACTTGACCTAAGCCATTCAGCACCCAATGTTTACCTCGGAAGAATCCGGGAAATCGGATTGGGGCGCATCAGTGACGCCACGGTGGATGCCATGCTTGGAATGTTGGTTTTTGCACGGAAGCCCAGGCTCAACCGTGTCGGGAAATACCGTTACCAAGGAATACTCAATATTGATTTGACCAACGTCGGCCTCGAACTTCTGCCCGCCAAGATGCAGGCAGAAAACAATGTGGTGATTGTAGGGGCACAACCTGCAATCAACGCACATGCCCCGATCCTCGCCTGCTAATGGCACAAAAACACCGACCACCCTTGGATTTTTTTGTCCGAGTCGACGAATGGCAAAATCGGGAAATGGGCTTCGGCCCATTTCTTATTCCTTCAAACCGTAGACCGCTTGCAGCTTTTCCACTACACGAAATGCAGCAGGGCAGAAGAGGATGTTTTTCTTCGTGATTTCGATATGGGAATGGAATTTCCGCTGTCCCGTATGCGGATACTCGCGGCAGGCCTTGGGGCGGTCTTCATAGACGCGGCACTTGTTGTCGGGAAGCAAAAATGGGCAAGGACTGCTTTTCAAGACCATGTCTTGGTCTTCGTCGATGCGGAGATAGACTTCCATGAATCTGCCCGGACTCATTCCTTCGTGTGCTGCGAGACGTTCGACATCTTTGGAGGTAAAGATCGGCGAGATGGATTTGCAGCAATTGGCGCAATCCAAGCAGTCGAGCGTTGCAAAAACGGCTTCATCAGCCTCCATTACGCGCTGATCCAAATCTCTCGGCGGATTCCGCTTGAGACGATCGAGCAATTTGTGGTACGCCTTCTTTGCCTTTTGGGCCTTTTCCTTCTCCGCCCGGAGGTCGATCATTTGTATTCGATGACGACGTTGGAGGTAAGGGGGTGACTTTGGCAGGTAAGTACAAAGCCGTCCTTCATTTCGGCATCGCTCAATCCTTCGTCTTCCTCCATCTCCACCTTGCCAGAAATGCATAGCGCGCGGCAAGTGCAGCAAACACCCATTTGGCAAGCGTAGGGCGGATCCATTCCAACACCAATCACTGCCTCCAGAATTGTCTGGGTATTTTTGACCAGAACTTGCTTTTCCACGCCATCGAGCCTCACCGTGATGGTATAATCCCCACGTTTGGCCTCTGCTGCAGCCTTCGCTTCTGCATTCTCCTCAGGCAATGCTGCAGTAAACACCTCGCGGTGAATCACTTCCCGGCCAATCCCCAAAAATCCGAATGCAGCTTGTGCTTCATCCATCATCGGGACCGGACCACACATCCAATAGGATTTTGGCAAATTATCGGCGCTCATGAGGTTTTGGACGATGCCAAGAATCACATGTCGCAGGGGCAATCCTGTCATCCCGATCCAACTTGAAGATGGTTGAGCCAGAATATGAATCACCCTGAATCGGTCCGGATGTGCTTCAGAGAGCCTATCCAACTCGTTTTTGAAAATGATCGAATTCTCATCGCGGTTGCCATAGATCAGACTCACCTTGCTTTGAGGTTCGGTGCCGAGGATCGTCTTCAAGATCGACATGAGCGGCGTGATGCCACTGCCGCCGCCGATCAACACGAGGTGGCGCGCCGTAGCGGGATTGGGAACAATCGCAAAATTGCCCATTGGAGGAAAAACCTCCAGGACATCGCCGGCCTGCAGCGAGGTGTGGATAAAATTACTGGCTTTACCACCCTCGACACGCTTCACAGTGACCGCCATGTCAGTATCGGAATAGGGGCTGGTGCAAAGCGAATAGGCCCTGCGGATCGATTCTCCGCCCACATTCATCTTGAGTGTCAGGTACTGTCCAGCTTTGTAATTGAAACTGCCATCACTTGGCTTTGCGAAATAAACGGTGCTGGCATCGGCGGTTTCCTTGACCACCTTCAGAACTTTCAACGGTACAAACTTGCTCATCTGAGGCTTTTTCTAGTGCTTTATTCCCGAATTGCGGATGCGAGACGAAGTAGTCAACGCGGCTGCAAATATAGAAGATTATTCTACTTCGGATTTCGTGCGCATTGCCCTTATTCATACAAGATTGTTGTACCGCGGCGGATTGGAGTCGCGCCTGATTGCCTACATGCGTTATCTGCAAGCGCAGGGGCACAAGGTCACCGTCTGTGTATGGAAACGTGACCCGACTGTGGAAATACCCGAAGGGGTGGAAATCAGGTTGTTTCGGTTGCGGTGGCTGCCCAAAATGTTTCGCGCCTGGGTTTACGACAAACGCCTCTGCCGCTATTTTGCCTCCGAGCAATTTGACTTGCGGATTTCGTTGGGGCGCACCACTTGTCACGATGCGATGATCGTCGCGGGAAACCATCTTGGCTTCCTACAAGCGATGGGACGCAAACCGAGAGGTATTGATGACCGCCTTCAAATCATGATGGATGGTCGATCCTACAAGGCACCGGGCGTGTTGCTGCCCGCCTCGGAAATGTTGCGCGACCAAATGCTTGCCTTTCACGAGGTTGATCCCTCAAAAATTCAAATACTGTATCCGCCGACCGATGGAAGGCGATTCCATCGTGAATTGAAAGCACGCAAAGCCGAATTCCGCAAAAAGCATGGCTTTGCTGAGGGAAAACGCACATTCTTGCTGATCTCGGCCAACCATGGCCTCAAAGGCTTGCCAATTCTCATGCAAGTCTTCGATTCCCTACAGCATTTGCCGATCGAACTTGTGGTAGCCGGTGGAAAAAAGGAGGAATCGGGGCTACCCAATGTGCGGCACATCGGTTTTGTGCGCGAAACCGAAGAGTTGTATGCGGCAGGTGATTTCACCTTGTTGGCTTCTCTCTACGATTCATTTGGTCAGGTGGTCACCGAGTCATTGCTCTGTGACACGCCCGTGATTGTGAGCAGCATGACCGGGGCAAAGGCGATTGTCGGTCCAAAAGAAGGAATCATCGTTCAAACGTTTGAAGTGGCGGATTGGAAAGCTGCCATTTTGAAGGCGTTGGAAACGGAATTCGACATCGACCCTGAACTGGCAAAACACAAGGGGTTGCTGTTTGAGGATCACATGACGCGACTTTTGGATTGTGCCGGGGCGGGTAGATTGGGCAATCCAGCTAGCGGTGAAGAAGGAAAGCTGAAGATTGTAGAAGATTGAAAGCCCATTCCTACGCTTCGACGACGAATTGGGCTTCTGATTGCAAACAAGCCACGGTAATCTAGCGAATGCGGTGCGGATTTGGTTTCTCGGATCAGCAAGTCGGCACCGGGTTGACCTCCTTTTTCAACGCAGGTACACATTTTGATCAGAAGATGCCCGCAGGCACCTATTTGCCAGTATCAATTCCTGCGGAATCCAACTTAGGAGGAGACATTAGGCGATTCAGGCTGTCTTGCCGTGCTTGCTCTCGTTCGACTTGTGCTTTGCCTTTTGCCTTCTCCATGGGACTCCCCGTGAAATAAGGATAAAACATCACCAACATCATCAGTAAGAGACTGATCATGAAGAGGATGCGAATCTCCTTCCACATCGTAAACGTGCAAAGGATGGCCAGGGCGATCCCCCAGATATGGTATACAATGAAGAACTTTTGGGATGAAAAAATGGAGTAGGGTCCAGCAACTTCCGGCCCGAAAGGATAGTCGCTGTTGGCGAATGTGAGCAACGTAATCACATTAAACAGTGCAAAACTCATGAAAATCACCGAGCCCGCCCACTTCATCAATTTTGAGTTTTCCATTCGTTGTGCCTAAAATTCTGGCAGCAAAAATAGCAATCCGCCTTCAATTCCTAGTCCATTGAAGCTTGCTTTGTTGTATTTCTCGCCTTCGCCGACACCGTAGCTTTCCAAATCGCCATTTGCGTCGATTTTCGGGTCAAAAAATTCACTGAGGCGTCTCATTGGCGAATTGAAGGAGAATTGCGCCACCGGCCTCAGAAACAACCGCAGATTTCGGTGCAACCTGAATTGCGCTTCGTAGCAAAGGCTCAGGCCAAAAATGCCGCTGTTGTCGATGTTGAACATCTTCCGGGCGCCATTGTAACCCGATTCCGTCGTCCAAGCGGTATGCGCACCCATTACCCCAAACAGGATTCCGCCTCCGGCATAATGGCTGAAAAAATCATCCTCACGCAACGGCATCACCATTCCCACCTCGAGCGTACGCGCACGAAACAGGTATTGCCGGAATTTGGGAAAGTCTGCGTAAGGCGCCTCGATGAACTGCCGCCGCGTTTTGAAGACAGTATAAAAGATCATGTCCTCACGGAAAAGGTAATTCGCTCCAAATTCGAATCCCATCGGCCAATTGATCGAACCAAGATTTTTGTAGATGACGTGGGGGAAGCGGTTGTTGTTGAATTTGGTGATTAAATGGTTGACCGAACGGGAGCCCGTGTTGTGCACGTTGTATCCAAACCGGAACTGAAGCTGCGATGTCGAAAATTGGGCACGAAGATTGCAAACGCAGAAGAAGAAAAGGATAGGCAGCAGGAATTTTCTCATGTAGTCCGATACGGCAGTGTGGGAAATTGGATTCCGTTCTTTGCACGAAGATTGCTAAATTTGGCCTGTTTAGCCTGCTAAGTCTAATAATATTTATTCACCAGTCTATGAATCAGGAATCAAAATTGTTTTCCCTGCGGCGAATTGCCGCTGTTTTTGGCACCCTCGTTTTCTTTTTTGCTTCGCAATCCTTTGCCCAAGTCACCAACCGTTCAGGTGTTGACTCCACGATTTTTGTCTCCCACACGGTTTTTGTACCCAAGGCTCCCTACGAATCCGGAGTGGAAAACTGGGGCGTCGACCTGGGTGACATTGACAAGGACGGTGACCTCGACGTGATCACCTGTTCGAATCTTGACAAGAAAGTTACAGTTCACTTCAACACTGGCAAAGGCATTTTCCCGAGGACCCAAAGCTATGCAGCCGGCAATTACAACCGTGCGGTCGTTGTAGCGGACCTTAACAAGGACACTTGGCTCGATATCGCCACTGTTTCTGTGAGCGACATGAAAGTCAATTGGCTCCTCAACAATGGTTCAGGAGGATTCCTCCCGATGAAATCCGTGGCAGCCGGCGGCGGATTCCCGCACGATATTCAAGCTGCCGACGTGAACCAAGACGGATTCATTGACTTGGTGACGGTCTGCAATACCGCCAACAAAGTCGCGTTGCACTTCGGTGATGGCGCGGGCAATTTCACCGGCGCCAAAAGCTTTCCAACAGAAGCCAAGCCACGTTCCGTGGTCGTCGCAGATCTCAACAAAGACAATATCCCCGACCTGATCGTCGGCACGGACAGCCGTACCGTCAACTACCTTTTGGGTACGGGTGGCGGCAATTTCGCACCTTATGTATACCTCATTTCGGGCGTCGCCAACTGGGGCATCGGGGTAGGGGACTTTGACAAAAACGGTGCTTTGGACATCTGCGCCGCCGATTACATGGAAGACAAGTTGAGCATTCACTTGAATACCGGCAAGCTCAAGGCTGGAAAGATGGAATTCCTTCCGGTGCAGCAAATTCAGTCCGGCGACTACAATTTTGACCTGGTGGTGGGCGATTTTGACTTGGATGGCGACCTCGATATCGTGACAGCAAGTACCCGCGACGAGGTCATCAACGTGCACCTCAACGACGGAAAAGGCGTTTTTGGCGAAAAGAACAAAATCACCTCCGGCAACTGGAACTCGGCCATTGTCGCTGCCGACTTGGACGCCGACGGCGACTTGGACATTGCCACTTCGTCCATCAAAGACAATAAAATGAACGTCCACCGCAACGCCTCGATCGATCCGGAAGGGATTCCGACCTCGACCTGCGTCTATGGAACAGTACGCGACAAAGACAGCGGCGATCCGTTGATGGCCATTGTGTCGGTCGTTGGCGATGATGGATTCAGCCTGAAAAGCATGAAAACCACTGCCGATGGCAAGTACAAATTCTGCGAAATCCCCTTTGGCAGCGGTTTCCACTTGGTGGCAAAGGTCAAGGGCTATCCCAAGTTTGACGAGACCTTCGATCTTCCCGAATCCTTGGGCAAGGAAGGGCTGAAAAAGGATGCCATCCTCGAAAAAATCAAAGCCACGGACATTTTTGGCCGCGTGACCGACATCGAGACGCAGCTGCCCTTGGCAGGGGCCACGGTTGAAATCAAGGACAAAAACGGGGCAGTGGTCACCAAATTGACCTGCGACAGCGACGGAAAATACCGCACGACCTTGCCTTTTGGCACCAACTACGAATTGACAGCAGGTATCGAAGGCTACAATGCCAAGACTGCGGTTGTTTCGTTGTATCCCAATGACTTCCCTGCCGGCAAAGAGCAAAACTTCGAATTGGGCAAGATCAAGCCCAAAACGACCGCTTGTATTAAAGGTTATGTGCTGGAAAAAGGAACCGGCATCAAGCTTGCCGATGCCGAAGTCAAAGTCATGGACGCAGAGGGCAACACCGTCAAGAAAGTTACTTCGAATGCCCAGGGTTACTATGAAGCCTGCGATGTTCCCTTCGGGACTTACAACCTCGCCGGCAACAAAAAGGGCTATATGTACAACATCATCGAAGGGATCAATGTCACGGAAGCCGACGTCGCCAACGGCGTGACCCAGGACATCGAATTGGTGAAATTCGAAGTCGGAATGAAGATCGTGCTCAAAAACATCTTTTACGATGTCGCCAAAGCCACTTTGCGTCCGGAATCCGTTGCGGAGCTTGACCGCTTGGTGCGCATCATGGAGCAAAATCCGACCCTCGTCGTTGAAATTGGCGGCCATACCGACAGCGACGGCTCCGATGTCTACAACGAAAAGCTGAGCCAAGCCCGCAGCCAATCCGTCGTGGACTACCTACTCGACGCCGGCATCGCTGAAAACCGCCTCGTCGCCAAAGGCTACGGCGAAAAAGAGCCCGTAGCGCCCAACGACACCAAGGAAAACAAGCAGTTGAACCGTAGAACGGAGTTTGGGGTGCTTGCCTTCTAGGAGCAGAATTCTCAGAATTTCCAGAATTACATTTTGTGTTGAATTCTCGGGATAGCGCTGAATCTTAGCGTTATCCTGAGAATTTTTCTTTTCATGATCAGCATTTACAGAATCGTACTTTGTGTTGAATTCTCAGGATGGCGCTGAATTTATGGGCTAGGTTGAGAATTCTCTTGGAAAAATAGGCCTTTATCCATTCTAATTGGTTATATTCCTATTTAGTTGGTTTATTAAATTTGTTTTGCTATATTTGTGCAAGCTGGAATTGTTAAACAACAAAACAAAATGATGGAAATAGACCCTCTTACTTATGCTGTTATTGGCTGTGCAATGTGTGCACCGGAAACTTGGGCCTGGATTTCAAGAAAAGATCTATCAGAACGCATTGGAAATAGAGCCGAAGAAGCTTAACTCGATATTGATTGCGAGCTCGAACGACCAATATTTTATGATGGGCAATTGGTCGGTGCACGAAGAGTTGACGTGCTAGTGCATGGGCAATTGATCTTGGAGCTCAAAGCCGTTGCTTGCCTGAAAGATGAGCATGTCGTACAAACGAAAAATTACACAGTGGTTTTCGGATACCCACGTGCCCTTCTCATCAACTTTGGTGCAAGAAGTTTGGAGTACAAGCTTATTTTCAATCCCAATCAGACTTCCAAAGCATCCTGATTTTAGCCGCCATTGGATCAAAACCCAAACATGCGAGAAATTGACCAATAATAGCACGATCGCTCAAATTCAGCATCAACACTGATTCTATAAATTCTGTAAATTCTGCTTAGGTTTGTAACATGGACATTTCAGTGGTGATCCCACTTTTCAATGAAGACGAATCGCTCCCTGAGCTCACTGCTGAGATCAAGGCGGTGATGGAAGCCAATGGCTATGACTATGAAATCATCATGGTCGACGATGGCAGCACGGACCGGTCATGGGCGGTGCTGAATGAGCTTCGAGCCGTAAATCCAAGGATCAAAGGCATTCGCTTTCAGCGGAATTATGGAAAATCGGCTGCTTTGCAGGTTGGTTTTCAGAAAGCGCAAGGCGATGTTGTGTTCACCATGGACGCCGACTTGCAGGATCGGCCGCAGCATATTCCGGAATTCTACAAGATGATCAAGGAGGAGGGTTATGACCTCGTTTCCGGGTGGAAACAGAAGCGCAAGGACCCGATCACCAAGACCATTCCCACGAAATTGTACAATGCCGTCAACCGCATCGTCAACGGCGTCTCCCTGCACGACATGAACTGCGGCTTTAAAGCCTATCGCCGGCAAGTCGTCAAAAGCATCGAAGTGTACGGCGAAATGCACCGCTACATCCCCGTGATCGCCAAAGCTGCAGGCTTCCGCAAAATCGGCGAATTGAAAGTAGAGCACATCGCAAGGAAGTATGGCGTGACCAAATTTGGAATTAACCGCTTCCTGAACGGCTTTCTCGACCTGCTCACCATTACTTTCATCACCAAATACATGAAACGTCCGATGCACTTCTTCGGATTTTGGGGTGTAATTTTTGGGATGATCGGAGGCTTCTTGCTCTTTGGAATGTATTTTTTGAAGCTACTGGGAATGACGGGATTGACCTCCGAATATTTCATCAGTACGCACATTCCGGCATTGTTTTTTGCCATGATCACCTTCCTTTTTGGCGGCTTGTTGCTTTTCACGGGCCTCATGGCCGAATTGATCGGCCGGAATTCGCCATTTAGAAATGAATACCTGGTTGCCGAGCATTTGGGCTTGGATTGAGTACATCGAACGCCCGCACATGGGCGTCGGTTTGTCGAGATCTTTCATGAGGCGTCGAGCATCGCGACAGCATTCTAGTGGCGGTGGATAATCTCCTTTCGCATTCCCCCAAAAAAACTAAATTTGCCTCAAACGCAAAAAGCGATGATTTATCGTTCAAAAGCGCCCTTGCGCATTGGCTTGGCAGGTGGAGGCACCGATGTGAGTCCGTATTCCGATCTCTATGGCGGCGCAATTCTCAACGCCACGATTTCGATGTACAGCTACGCGACGATCGAGCCCCTCGAAAATGGCAAAATCGAATTCGTCTCGATCGACCAACAGCAATCCTTGATCGTGGACGCTACCGACTACCTTACGATTGACGGTACGCTGGATTTGTTGAAAGGCGTTTACAACCGCGTGATCAAAGATTTTATTCACAAGCCCCTGTCATTCAGGTTGTCCACCTTTTCGGATGCGCCTTCCGGTTCGGGTTTGGGATCGTCCAGTACGATGGTCGTGGCCATTTTGGGCGCTTTCGTCGAATGGTTGAAGCTGCCCTTGGGCGAATATGACATCGCCCACCTCGCTTTTGAAATCGAACGCAAGGATTTGAGCATGTCGGGCGGCAAGCAGGATCAATATGCGGCCACGTTTGGTGGTTTCAATTTCATGGAATTTTATGCCGGGGACAAAGTCATCGTGAACCCGTTGCGGGTGCGCAGTGCCTATCGCAATGAATTGTCCCACAACATTTTGCTGTATTACACCCAAACCAGTCGTTTAAGCAGCAAGATCATTGAAACCCAGTCCAAGAACGTCACTTCGAGCAAGGAAGCGCCCTTGCAGGCGATGCACGAAGTGAAAAAATCCGCCAACGAAATGAAGGAAGCGGTGCTGACCGGCAACATTTCGCTGATCGGACCGATTTTGCACCGCAGTTGGCAGCATAAAAAGGCGATGGCTGAGGGCATCAGCAACGACAGCATCGACCTTTTGTACGATGCAGCCATCGCAGCAGGCTCGACGGGAGGAAAAATCTCGGGTGCAGGCGGGGGAGGGTACATCTTCTTCTATTGTCCTGTCAATACCCGATTTGCCGTCGCAAAGGCCTTGTCGCAGTTTGGCGGCAGCGTCCAGGAATACAGTTTCACAGAGGCCGGTCTCACGACTTGGTCCATCTAAAGATAAATTATGCAAGACCGCATCTCCCATTTGATCAAGGATTCGATTGACGTCAAACTCAAGACGCTGCAGGATCCTGAATTGCTCCAAACCGTCGAAAAAGTCGTCCATGAGGTCGTCAAGGCCCTTCAGGCCGATAAAAAAATCCTCTTTTGTGGCAATGGAGGCAGTGCCGCCGACGCCCAACACATCGCAGCCGAACTTTCGGGTCGCTTTTACCACGACCGCGATCCGCTGTTTGCGGAGGCATTGCATGTGAACACGAGTTACCTCACGGCCGTCGCCAACGACTATGGCTATGACCATGTTTATTCGCGGTTGGTCAAGGCAAAAGGCCGTCCGGGAGACGTCCTTTTTGGCATCTCGACAAGCGGCAACAGCACCAACATCACCGAAGCCTTGCGTGTCGCACGTGAGCAGGGCATGGTGACGGTCTCGATGACCGGCCTAACCGGCGGAAAAATGCGCGGCTTGAGCGACTTGCTGCTCAATGTCCCGAGCACGGATACGCCTCGTATTCAAGAGGTTCACATCCTGCTCGGCCATATCATTTGCGAATTGGTGGAGCGCGAACTGTTCCCCCAATGATGCTCTACCCCGAGGAGGCGATCATCCTGGCCGGTGGCATGGGCACCCGGCTGCAATCCGTTGTGAGTGAGGTTCCCAAACCGATGGCACCCGTTGCCGGAAAGCCGTTTTTGGAATACTTGTTCCCGATGCTCAAGCAAGTCGGCGTCAAACGTGTCGTTTTGTCGGTCGGTCACAAATGGGAAGTGATCCAAGCGCATTTTGGGGCCAATTTTATGGGCATCGAAGTGGACTATGCCGTCGAATCCACCCCCTTGGGTACTGGAGGCGGCATCAAGTTGGCATTCGAAAAGACCACATCGCAACATGTCCTCGTCTTGAATGGCGACACGCTGTTTCTGCATGACCTGATGCTCCATTGGGAAATGCACCAAATGTGGAATGAAGGTGCCTTGATCAGCTTGGCATTGAAGGAAATGCGTGATTTTGACCGCTATGGCACCGTCGAAATCTACAAAAACGAGCGGGTAAAGGCATTCCGCGAAAAGCAGCCCAAGGAAAGCGGTTTGATCAATGCCGGCGTCTATGTCATTGACCGTGAACTCTGGAACCTGGTCGATGTCCCCGAAAAATTCAGCTTCGAAAAGGATGTTTTGGAGCGTTATGTGCGGAAATTGCGCTTCATGGGCTACAAACACGAGGGCTATTTCATCGATATCGGCATTCCCGAAGACTATGAAAAGGCAAACCGTGATTTGGTGAATTTTGACTGGACGATTCCTGAATCACCCGCCCAAATGGATGAAATAACATTCGAAGACGGCGAGATTCCCTATTGACAACCAACGGAAAAATGGACAAAAAGCGAATTGTCATTCTGGGAACAACCTATCCGTTTCGGGGAGGATTGGCGGCATTTAACGAACGTCTTGCCCGCGAATTCATCGCGGAGGGCCACGAGGTGACAATTTTCACCTTCAGCCTTCAATACCCGAAATTCCTTTTTCCGGGGAAAACCCAGGAATTGCAGGAAGCAGCACCGACGGGCCTGGACATCCATATCAAGGTCAATTCGGTCAATCCTTTCAATTGGCTCAAGGTCGGTCGAGAACTGCGCAAAATGGCTCCGGACCTCTTGGTTATGAAATTCTGGATCCCGTTTATGGGTCCGAGTTTGGGAACGATCGCCCGCAAGGCCCGCAAAAACGGAAAAACGAAGGCGGTCGCCATCGTGGACAACATGATCCCGCATGAGCGGCGGATCGGTGACATGCAGCTCATCCGCTATTTTGCGCGGAGCATCGACGCCTTTGTGGCCATGAGTCACAGCGTCGAAAATGACATTCACAGCTTCAAGACCGGGAAACCCGTGGTTTTTGCCGCGCATCCGATCTATGACAATTTCGGGGACCGATTTGAAAAGCAGGAAGCGAAAAAGCTGCTCGGATTGGACCCCGAATTCAGCTATTTGCTGTTTTTTGGCTTCATTCGCGATTATAAAGGCCTGGATTTGGCCTTGAAGGCGATGGCCGACCCACGAATGGCCAACCGCAAAGTCAAATTGATCGTCGCTGGCGAATTTTATAAAGATCCCAAGCCGTATTTGGACCTGATTGCGAGCTTGGGAATTGAGGATCGACTCGTGTTGCGCACGGATTTCATCCCCAACCACGAAGTCGGGAAGTACTTTTCGGCGAGCGACATGATCGTGCAGCCCTACAAAGAGGCCACACAAAGCGGCGTGACGCAGATTGCCTATCATTTTCACAAGCCCATGCTCGTGACCAACGTCGGTGGACTTCCCGAAATCGTGCCGCATGGCCGCGTAGGATACGTTACGGAAGTCTCGGAAAAAGCCATTGCAGATGCTCTCGTGGACTTCTACGACCACAAACGCGAAGCATCCATGGTGCAGGAAGTGATCCATGACAAGCCCAAATTCCTTTGGGACCACTTCACGGGGGAAATTTGGAAGCTGTACGCGGGCATGAAGCCGCATTGATTTCTGAATGTCATTGAATTGCAAGCAGGGGACAATTCGATTTTGAACAAAACAGAATTCCTCGGTAATTTGAAGGAAGGCAAAATTTTCCGCCATGAATCGCAAGGATTTCCCCGACAAGATCGATCAAAGCTGGACCTTGTTTCTAGACAGGGACGGTGTGCTCAACGAGCGTATCGTCGATGATTACGTGCGGAAATGGGAGGATTGGGTCTGGGCAGAGGACGCATTGACCGCTTTGGCAACGCTATCGCGGGTTTTTGGAAAGTTGGTGGTCGTGACGAATCAGCGGGGAATTGCACGCGGGCTCTATTCGGAGAAAGATTTAGAAGCCATTCACAAGAAAATGTTGGCTGATGTCAAGGCCGCAGGTGGGCGAATCGACGCTGTTTACCATTGCCCGCATGACAAGGATGCCGGCTGCGAATGTCGGAAACCCAAGCCGGGAATGCTTCTGCAGGCAGCAAAAGACCATCCGGCGATCGATTTGAAACGCGCGATCTTGGTGGGTGACAGCATTTCGGACATGCAAGCCGCCAAGGCGGCCAAGGTTCCGGGCGTATTCATCGGCAAGATGCACCGTGATCTACCCGACAATGTCCTCACGGCTTTGCCGGATTTGGCGACCTTTGCAAGGTTATTTGAACGGGAAACGCCCACAGATTGACCGCATACACAGATAAATATGGACGAAAAATATTGGCAGGAGCGTTGGAAATCAAGTGATACGCCGTGGGACATGGGGACGGCTTGCCCGGCATTGGTCGCCTATTGCAGTCAATTGACCGACAAAGACATCGCCATCCTCATTCCGGGTGCGGGAAGCGGCTACGAAGTCGATTGGCTTTGGGAAAACGGCTTTCACAATGTCACCGCGCTCGATTGGTCCCCACAAGCTTTGGACCGTATTTTGGACCGGATTCCCGATTTCCCCGAAAATCAGTTGGTTTCTGGAGATTTCTTCGAGACAAAAGGCGAATTCGATTTGATCTTGGAGCAAACTTTTATGAGCGCCATCGATCCGGCGAAGCGGCATGCCTATGCGATCAAGATGTTTTCCCTGCTCAAGCAGGGAGGGACCTTGGCCGGACTGTTGTTTGACTTTCCGCTCGACGGCGGACCGCCCTTCGGGGGCAGCGAAGCCGAATACCGGAAGCTGTTTGAGCCGCTGTTTGAAATCAAGACGATGGCGCGTTGCTACAATTCGATTCCTCCAAGAGACGGCCGGGAGTTGTTTTTTATCCTGAAAAAGCGCATGTTGAAGGCTTAATCGCCTGAATCAATTCCCATGGTCGGATCCTTTTTCATTTTGACATCCTATCTCAATTCCCTGCCTTTCCGCGTGGTTGGAATTTTACTGTTGCTCTTTTTTGCCGTCCTGTTTCTGCAATCCGGATTTGACAAGGTGCAAGACCGAAAAGGCAACTTGGATTGGTTGATCGGGCATTTTTCCAAGAGCATGTTTAAAAATGCGGTGCCGTTGCTGCTTGCGGTAATTACCGTCATGGAGTTGATTTCCGGATTTGCTTCGCTCGGCACTGCCGTTTACTTGGGCTTCGCCGAATTGTCACAGATTTGGATTCCCTTTGCCGTGGTCAGCTTCTGTGCCTTGACTTTGCTCAATCTCTTTGCTGGTCAGCGAATTGCGAAGGACTATGCCGGAGCTGCCGGAATTGTACCGTATTTTATCGTTGCCTTTTTGGCAATGGTTTTCTTTGGTGGGCTTATTTTTTGGGAAGGCTGACGGCTTTGTCCCTGACGAAAAGGGCCCACAACACGGCCGAAACCACGAGCGACACGCCGCAAATCACAAAAATGATGTCCAGATTCGCAGCATCCTTGAAAATCCTTCCAAATACTGCACTGACGACGACTTGCGGAATTACTACAGAAAGGTTGAAAATTCCCATGTAGAGGCCTTGTTTGTCCGCGCTGACGTATTCGGTCGCAATTGCAAATGGCAGGCTTACCACGGCAGCCCAACCGATTCCGAGCAAGGCCATGACGACATACATTGCGACCGGCGAACTTCCTGCCAATAAAACCCCAAAATAGGAGAGCGCCATGATGGCGATCGCGGCCGTATGCACCCGTACGCGCCCAAACTTGCCTGCGAGCGGCTGCAACACCAATGCAGGCAAAAGGAAGCCCACCGTATTGAGAATCAGGAAGCTGATGTCAATGATACGCCCCATTTCCGCATCGTCCGAGATGCCCATTCGGCCCTTGATATAGGCATAGAGGAAGACAAACATCGTCTGAACCCCTAGCCACGTGAACGAATGCGCGACGTAAATGGCCAACAGCTGCTGAATGTTGGTGCGTTTTCCATCCTTCGAATCGGCTTCAGCAATCACTTTGATGGTACGCGGCTCTTGAATGAAAAACACAGGAATCAGGTTAAATGCAAGCATCACCGCCATTCCGACATAGATCAGCGTCTCTTTTCCCCAAGCCAATGCAATGAAATAGGCACCCACGCCAAAGAATCCCGAGACCGTTTGCATGATGGTATAGCCCCGCGTACGGGCATCGCCTTCGGGTGTCACGTCCGCGATGATGGCCCTCGTGGGATTGAAGCCAATGTTGATGGCAAGGTCCAATGCGAGCGCGACAGTGAGGGCAACGTAAAGAATATCTACAGTATCTAACGCATTGGAAATAAGATCCAAACGGGGCAACATCCAAAGCATTCCTGCAGCTACAATTCCGCCGATGATGATCAGCGGACGGCGTCTGCCGCCGAGGAACCAAATCTTGTCGGAGATGACTCCGGCGAGCATCTGCCCGATGATTCCAGCGAGCGGGCCTGCCAACCATACGTAGCCAACCTCGTCGATTTTGAGGTGGTATTTGGTCGACAGAATCCACGAAAGGGCAGAAATCTGAACCGCCAATCCGAAGCCCATAGCCGTCGAAGGCAGGCTCAGAAGCAGGTAAAATGCCGTGGAAATCGAATTTTTGGGCTGCGACATCTCGTTTTCAATCATTCCCCGAAATCCACATCGGATTTGGGCAAAACAATAATAGTGTTAAAGTGACACTAATTAAAATTTTTCCTTTTATCTTGGTTAACGAATTGGTATCGAAGTCCTTCAAAACGGTAATATTCTGATGACGCAAAAACCCAGTCTCTCTTTCTGGCAGATTTGGAACATGAGCTTCGGCTTTCTGGGCATTCAGTTCGGATTCATGCTGCAAGTCACGAACATCAGTCGCATTTTCCAAACGTATGGTGGTGAGGTTGAGAACCTTGCCTTGTATGCCATCGCCGGTCCTGTGACCGGTTTGCTCGTGCAGCCGATCATCGGCTACCTGAGCGACCGTACGTGGAGCCCGAAATGGGGGAGAAGACGTCCATTTTTTATGATCGGCGCCCTGTCGGCAACCGGTGCGTTGGTGATGATGCCCAATTCGCCGAGCCTCGCCATTGCGATCGGCATGCTTTGGGTGATGGACAGCGCCTTCAACATCTCCATGGAGCCTTTCCGGGCATTTGTGGGCGACATGTTGCCGGAAAAGCAACGTACATTGGGTTATGCCATGCAGAGCTTTTTCATTGGCATTGGATCCGTCATTGCCGCGTTGTTACCAACGATCTTGACCAATTTTGGCGTCGCCAATACCGCTCCGGACAAGGAAATCCCTGATTCCGTGAAATTTTCATTTTACGTTGGCGCATTTGCGATTGTCGCAGCCGTGATGGTGACCGTCTTTACGACCAAGGAGTATCCACCGGCAGACATGAAGGCATTCGAAGCTGAAAAACAACGTACCAAAGGTCTCTGGCATGCATTTGCCGATATTTTTGGTGGCCTGCTGAAGATGCCTGCGACGATGATTCAACTGGCATTTGTTCAGTTTTTTACTTGGTTTGGGTTGAACGCCATGTGGGCCTTTATGACGCCCACCGTGGCAGAACGCGCCTTTCACGCCACCAATCCCGACTCCGCCGAATTCCAAGCTGCCGGCAATTGGGTCGGGGTGATGTTTGCCACCTATTCGTTGGTGTCATTCCTCGTCGCCTTTTTGTTGCCGGTTTTGGCCCGTTTGACCTCCCGCAAGACCACGCACATGATTTCGATGGCAATTGGCGGCATTTCCTTGCTGTCGATCATGTTCATCGAAGACCAATATATGCTGCTGCTGCCGATGATTGGTGTAGGCATTGCGTGGGCAAGCCTGCTGTCGATGCCTTATGCAATCCTGATCGGGGCCTTGCCGCAAGGAAAACTCGGTTATTTCGTCGGTGTCTTCAACTTCTTCATCGTCATTCCCCAATTGGTGGCAAGTTTCGCACTCGGCCCAATCCTCACCGAACTATTTGGAGGTAAAACGGTGTTGATGAGCACCTTGGCAGGGGCTTCATTCTTGATTGCATCGATTTTGGTATTGATTGTTTCGGATCGCAGCAACCCCGAAGAAAGCCGCCTTCAGAAATCATAAACTGGGTACTATCATGGAAAAACGCCTACGCCCAACCACATTTTTCCGTTCCCTGCTTCTTGTTGTCACCTTTTTTGCCATTCAAAGCGCGGTTTTTGCCCAATTCAACACGGCTATTCAAGACGGCGTGATCAACGCCAATGAATACGGCACCCATACGAACGGCCAAAACCAACAAACCGATGGCGGAACGACCTATTTCATGAGTTGGGACGCCACAAATCTTTATGTTGCCTTCACGGGTTCCAATTTCAACGAAGCCGCGGTCATTTACATCGACCACAATCCGGTAATTCCGGTAAACGGCGGTACGAATGCCGATGGGAGCAATCAAGGTCTGTACACCTACGACCGGAACCACATGATGCTCCCCATGCGCGCCGATTTTGTCTTGTATTTCAAAAACGGGTACAATGAGTACCGTCGAATGGATGGCGCAGGCTATTGGGGCGGCAGCACGGCCTTTGGATTGACTACGGGGAACAATGGCGGCTCGAACACCTGCGAAATCGCCATTCCATGGACGGCAATCACAGGAGGCGGTGCTAAGCCCGCCCAATTTAACTGGCTCACTTACAAGGCCTATGACTACGGTCCAGGAACGAATGGCATTTACAGTTCTCTGCCCGTCGGCAACCCCAATTGCGCCTGCAATCAAGATCCGAGCCGGCTATTTGCCACGCGGTATTACAATGTCTTGAATACGAACAACGGAACCTCAACAGCCCCTTTTTCGACAACGAGCTTCACTTACCATGAAGACTTTTCGACGGCAGGTACTGGTGGGTATTACCAGAATGGAGGTACATTTTACGACTTCACCATCAATGACAACAGTGCCAACAACAACGACAATGCACCTGCATTTCACCTCTACGAAAACAACGAAATCTCCAATCGGGTATTGGTCGACGGGAATATCAGCATTACGCATAATCTGTACGTTGGTCAGGGTTCGGCACTTCTGCCAGCCAACAATACGCCAACGGCGGTCACTGCGAACGTCACCTTCAGCGGCAATTCGGGCAGCATTTACAACTACGGTCGCATTGACCCCAATCCGGAGGCCGTCAATGCCAATGACTGGAACAACCGCCGGATGAACTTCATTTTCGCCGGAACCACGCGTTTGATGCCTTCGAATCTCTTCAAGGACCTCTGGCGCTTGAGCAATGTCACTGTCAATGCCGGCGCAAGTTTGTTGGGTCCGACGGTGGATTCGACGAGTTTGGAGGTTCAGTGGGGCACCTGGAACAATTTGGGGACCGTGGATTTAGGTGACGGAAGCGCAGGGTTTGCAGATGTCGGCACCCGGGGCGACTGGGCACAACACAACGATTATTTTCTGACAGGAACGGGAATCTGGAAAATGCACCAAGTGCTCATCGGGCGCAACAGCTCCAAATTGCAGCCCGCCGTGGGCGGTACGGTCGTGCGTTTGGAGGTGCAAGGGGATTTTGAAAACTACGACGAATTCCTTGGACGGGTCGGTGCAGCAAGGATCGACGTCGTCATGAAGGGTACCCGCCGGCAGTATCTCAGGGGCAATGTGACCGAAACCACGGGCGCCGCCACGAGTTTTTACAACTTTGAAGTCGACAACAGCAATAGCCTGCTGAATTTCAACAACACCGCCGATGTTTGGTTCCTTTCCTTTGGTGGCGGCAACATCACGTACTACGTTACCGGCAATTTCACGATGCGCAACGGGGACCTTGTGACCCGTGATCGCGTGAGCAATGTCGTCCACGACTGGATTTTGAGGGATTCTGCCACTGTGACGGCCACTTTTGTTCACAGCAACCTCACGCCGGTAGGCTCGAGTTTCGTGGATGGGCCGATGAAATGGGAGATTCAGCAGGCGATTACCGTGAACCGCGGCTTCCCGATCGGAAAAACGAAGAATGTATTCGGCTTGGCGGTCGGCGACGCGCGGCCGGTTGTGCTCACCATACAGCATGATGCGCCTACGCGCACCACCTACACGGGGGAAATGTTCCTCGACGACCGCAGTACGACCTATTTGTGGCCTTCGCCTGTGCCTGAGATCATTGCCTGGATTTCGCAACAACGCTACTGGAACATCAGCAAAGGTGCCGGAGCTAACGTGCTTGCTGCGCAAGTCACATTGAGTTATGATGTCACGCAGCGCGTGGATGGCGTGATCAATGCACCTGCATTGCGCATCGTCAAGGACAATGGCGTTGGTCAATGGCTGAACATCACGCCGTTGGGTCCAGGTGGTTCGGCCAACAATACAGGATTCATCACCTCGCACCCGTTTACGACCTTCAGCGACTTCACACTAGCGAGCATCGATGGAAACATGCCCTTGCCCGCAACCTTGGTTTCCTTCGAAGCGACGTTGGAGGGTGATCAGGTGCGTCTCGATTGGAATACCACCCAAGAAATCAACACCTCCGAATTTGTTCTCGAATCCAGCAGCAACCGTATGGATTTCAAAGAAATCGGACGCGTGAATGCCGCCGGAAATTCGGATGTACCGATGGATTATCAATACTGGGACCAGCAACCTGATTTGCAGCAGCCACTGTTGTATTATCGCCTCAAAGTGATCGATCTGGACGGCAATTTTGGCTATTCAGAAGTCAGGACCGTGGCGATTGACCCGCAGCAGACGGCCCAATTGTTCCTCTATCCCAATCCGGCAAATGATGAAGTGACTCTGGAGCTGATCGCATCCAATGAATTGAAGGTGAATCAGGTGAAGTTGGTAGATGTGGTCGGAAGGACGGTTTGGGAAGGAGAGTGGAAGGAGGATCTGCAGCGAATGAGACTCGATGTCAGCGGTTTGGCTGCCGGATCTTATTCTGTGGGATTGAGCACGAGCAACGGGATGGTTTGGCGCAAATTGAGCATTCGCTAATGCTGGATTTGTCCTACGGATTTGTGGCACTATCTTTGGACTTTGGCTATCTGGAGGAAGGGAAATTGCATCCGATTCGATGAGCGAAAACAAGTTTTCCATTGGACATATTCTGGGAATTGGATTCTCGATTTTCTCCTTGTTGGTGACCTTGGTTCAGGTTTGCACACCGAGTAAATCCTCGCAGCGGCTTTCTCCCGAGGAGCAACGTGCCAAGCTTCCAAGTCCCAAGGTGCCCGTCATCAATCCGGCCTATTTCGCAAGTTTGGACGAATTCCATTGGCAGGACTCGTTTCCATTTCGTTGGGAAGCATTGACCGCAGCCAAAATACGGTACATCGAATTGGAGGGAATGGGCTTGCCGCAGGGCGATGATACTGTTGCTGCGAATCGGAATTTGGGATCCGGATCCGGCGAACGCCTCAGTATCATGACCTATTTTGTGAAGCCGGAGGAACAGCGGCTCGACCATGTTTACAGCAAGAAGCTTGGCAATTCGTCAGGCCGGGAATTTTCTGCCGACAACGTCTACTTCAAACAATCCCGCTATTCGGGTTATCCCGAGATTCGTCGTTCTTATTCCATGCAAGGGGCAGATTTTGAGGACAATGGCACCTGGATTTTGGAAGATGATGGCAGGCCTTACAGGTTGAAATTCGACAAAGGCGGGGAATTGAAATTTTTCTACGAATCGAATGCGGAAATTTGCCTGAATAAGCTTGCTGCCAATTCAACGATGTCGATTCGCTTTCTGGATTCAACAATGAGTGCTTCGGCCATGGAATCCAAGGCGTTGGAACTTAAAAGAAAGGTTCTCACGAGGGAACTTGAAGACCTCGATGCCTTTTCTCTAACCTGTTTGCGAGGATCACTGACACATCCCACCTTGGTCATCGAAATCGACAAAGCCAATCAGGTTCAATCCGTCTGGGAAAATGAATACGACTCCCTGCAAAGGCCAATCTCCCGAAAGAGAACAGACGGACGTTCAAAAGAGGTATCCCAATCGTTCAATTTTGAGTACGATCCCGAAACCGGAGACTTGCTTGGATGGGTGCATGACCGTGGGAGCAGTATCCTTCACGTCGAATTCAAATACACCGAAAAGGGATGGCCGGAGCGAATGATCCGTTGGATCGACAACAAAAACGGGACCATCCGGATACTTTCAAGGACTTTCTTCGAATTCAAACAAGCCTGATGGGAAATCCAGTTGAAATGCAAAACATGAAGAATCAAAGATTCAATTTGAAGTTCAATACATCGATGTTTCGTGCATTCGTTGCCGTTTTGGGGCTGTTTGTCGCGTTTTCGCTGCAAGCCCAGGCACCCAAGTTGGGCCTTTACCGTGTAGATCCGCCGTTTTGGTGGGCCGGCATGCAAAATCCGAATCTCGAATTGATCCTGATCGGCGAAGGCATTGGCAAGAAGACGCCGACGATCAATTATCCAGGCGTGACCCTTTCGGAAGTCATTCATTCTGAGGAAGATGGTTTCTTGTTTCTGAAGCTGAGCCTGAGCGACGCTGTGTTGCCGGGGAAATTCGACATTCAACTGACAGAGGGTAAAACCAAGGAATTTGTTCCCTACGAATTGCGGGCACGCACGCCGCAGGCCAATCGACAGCAGGGGATTGACGGTCGGGACGTCATTTATCTCATCATGCCGGATCGTTTCGCGAATGGCAATCCCAAAAACGACGATTTCAAGAGCATGAATCAACGCGGAACGGGCCGGGATTCGATCCTGTTGCGGCATGGAGGGGACTTGCAAGGTATTCAGGAGCATCTGCCTTATATGGTAGACCTTGGCGTGACGGCATTGTGGCTCAACCCGATTCAGGAAAATGACGAACCCAAGGAAAGTTACCATGGCTACGCCATTACCGATCATTACCGCGTCGATCCAAGGCTAGGCGACAACGAAAGCTACCGCAAACTCGTGGAGCAATGCCATGCCAAAGGCCTGAAAATGATCATGGACATGGTTTACAACCATTGGGGCGATCAGCATTACCTCAACAAACGCTTGCCTTCACCCGATTGGATCCATCAGCAAAAGGAGTTTCAGCGCACGAGCTACCGCGCCAATACGCTGATCGATCCGCATGCTTCAGATTCCGACCTGAAGATCTTCACCGACAATTGGTTTGACCGGCACATGCCCGATCTGGACCAAACCAATCCACGCGTGGCGAGCTATTTGATCCAAAACAGCATTTGGTGGATCGAATATGCCAATCTCGATGCCTTTCGCATCGACACCTATCTTTATTCCGATCAGCAATTTATGCGCGACCTGCTCGCTGCGATCTTCCGGGAGTACCCGAAATTCGGGGTGTTTGGCGAGACTTGGGTGCAGGGCACGGCCTTGCAGGCCTACGTCACGCGCAATACGCTTGTACAGGCAGCTCCCGCAACGCTCCCGGGCGTGACCGATTTCCAATTGTACGACGCCATCAACGAGGCTCTTGTCCAAGAAAATGGGCTGGACAGAAGGGATTTCACGCATGTACACCACCCTCGCGGAAGACTATCTGTATGCCGATCCCAATCAAAATGTCGTTTTCCTCGACAACCACGACCTGAGCCGCTTCTATTCGATGGTCGGAAAAGACTTGCGCAAATTCAAGATGGGGATCGCTTGGCTGCTGACGATGCGCGGAATTCCGCAGCTGTTTTATGGCACAGAAATCCTGATGGACAGTTATTCCGGCCCGGATGCCAAAGTGAGAATTGACTTTCCCGGCGGTTGGGCAGGGGATAACAAGAACAAGTTCACCCCGGCGGGACGTACGGAACAGGAAAACGAGGCATTTGACTACCTGCGCACGCTCCTACGCTGGCGCAAGGGCAAGTCGCTCTTCAAGGATGCAAAGCTCACCCATTTTGTGCCCGCGGATGGCATCTACGTCTATTTCCGCACTTCAGGAAGCGAGCGCATCATGGTGGTGATGAACTGCAACGATGAAGGCAAGAAGCTGCAACTGGGCAGATTCGCCGAATGCCTCAAAGGGGCAGCCAAGTTCAAAGAAGCCGTTACGGGTTTGGAAATTCCAGTTGCGAATGAGCTTCCGAATTGGTCCATGGACCACGTTGGTTCTGGAGGTGCAATAACTTCTGCGGGCGGTGCAATTGCCTATTTAGATGGTTTTGAGCTCAAATGGTTGATATTCAATGGTCCTTTGTAAGGGGCGCTCGCGACCGGCCCATACAAAGAACCATTTGCATGCGTCAGCAACCGACGGCAATCCGTCCCTTGAAGGGCCCAACGTCACAACCAATTCCGCCACTTGAAGAGCATAAACATCGAAACACCGATCACCAACATCAAGGACATCGCGGCAGGATATCCCCAAGCTGCCTGTAATTCAGGCATATCTGCGAAGTTCATTCCATAGATGCCTGCGACCAAGGTCATGGGCAAGAAGATGGTTGAAATCAGTGCAAGCACTTTCATGATCTCATTCATCTTGTTGTTTACCACTGACAAATAAAGATCCTGCATCCCGCCGAGAATATCCCGGTAGGATTCAATGGTATCGATGATTTGCACGCAGTGATCATAAAGATCATGCAAATAGGGCTTGGTCTCCTCGGCAACCAAGCTCGATTCGGACTTCATGAAGTTGTTGATCACCTCGCGAAGCGGCCATATCGATTTGCGCAATGTAATGATCTCCCGTTTGAGCACCTGCAGATTGCCGATTTGCCCTTGCGATTTTCCGCTCATCAGCACAGTTTCCAAGGTTTCAATGCGGTCACCAAATTCCTCGAGCACGAGAAAATAATTGTCGACGATGGCATCAATGAGTGCGTAGGCCAAATAATCGGCTTCCGCCTTGCGGATGCGGCCCTTGTCTGAACGAATGCGGTCGCGGACGATTTCAAACATGTCACCTTCCTTTTCCTGAAAGGTGAGAAGCCAACCATTTCCCATGATCAAGCTCACCTGCTCAAACTTGAGCTGCGTACTTTCCTTGTCTTTCAGGATCATCTTGATGACCACAAAAAGGTATTCTTCGGTGACTTCCGTTTTAGGCCGCTGCCCAGTGTTCATAATGTCTTCCAGTACCAACGGATGCAGCTTGTAGCGTTTTCCGACCTTCCGCATCGTGTCTGCGTCGTGCACTCCGACAATATCTAACCATTGTACACAACCGGTATCGGCTGGGCCGGGCATTTCCTGTATGTTTTCCGTTTCCTCGAATGTGGTTTCCCCATAATGCATCAGACGCATGGAAACGCCCACTTCATTTTTCTCACCCAGATAAACAAGTGTACCGGGAGCCACACCGATCTTTTCCTTGCGCGTAGGAGGATGGTGATGACGCCGTCTGTCGCCGATTCCGTTTTGCTTCTGATTCATCTTGACAACTCCCTTCGTCGACCGAAATTCATAACTTCGGCCAAATTAGCAAATTGCCAAGGAAAACCTGTCAGAATTGTCAGTCCCAGACAACTTGTGCCAAAAGCGCATTGCTTTGAGTCACTTTTTGGGGGAACAAAGTTTTGGTGCCGACAGCATCCAAAGCCTGGTCATGTACAAAATTGCTTTGCGCCCAGCCTCGGGGCAGTCCAATTTTTTGATTCTTGCGCATCTTCATCCTCTTCACGGTTCAAAAATGGATCTAAATACAAGAAGAAAGCATCCCATTGTCATTCCTTTCTCCTTTACAAAGCTAAGACAATTGTCCAGAATTTGCAATGGCGCCTAAATTTTTCCCATCATTATTTGCATTTCTCTCCATTTCCAAATAGAGAAACTCCTATGGAGGCGGATTTGCATACTCCACTGCCATTCTTCTTCGCACCAGAAAGGCCTCGTAATTGACGCCGGGTTCGAAATGTTGTATGTGCAGTTTCTGATCTTCTTTACGTACCAGACCTTTGATTTCGAAAACCAGTCGCAGTTCGTCAAGCGCCTTGTTGATCGCCATCCGGTAGAGGCGGGTGCGGCCTGCACGAACTTCCTTGGAAATGACCGTTCGTTCTGGGTACCGGTCGAGAAAAGCAGAACCCTTTTTTAAGCATGGTGGCAAGCATCTTTGTCGCGGTCCGTTGTCAGAAACGATTTGACATCATTCAGATCATCTGTCCCAATAGGTCGCCAAATGCGAGGTTGAATACCCCTTTGCGATTTGGGGTTTCGTGTATGTTCAATTGGACCACTTTCCAGATGGGACCAGATTAGAACGCCCTCGCTTTGGAACTGGAAGGTCCGCAAATCGCTTGAAAACAGAATCTCGCTGTAACTCAAGGGAAATTCATCCGCCGCTTCCTCCTTCGCCTCTTTTTGAATTGGAATGTAGGTAGCAAGGTAATGGTTTTTAACCAAAAAAGCAATCAAAGTTAGTTAAATGCTAATTAAATATATTTAATGCGAGCATTGGTGAGCGGGCTTTGCCAAGTGCGATAAGCGCTCGCCGTGGGTTGTCGGAAGTGTTTTGGGTTTGTATTTTTCAGGCAGAGGTCACTGGAGGTGTTAAGACCCAACCAAAAACGAAAAGCTGGCTAAAAAGCCAGCTTTGTACACCTGTAGGGATTCGAACCCCAAACCTCCTGATCCGTAGTCAGGTGCTCTATCCAGTTGAGCTACAGGTGCAATTGGGAAGGCAAATGTAGGGGTTTATTTGACATTCTACCAACGTTGGACCGAAATATTTTTGGAATTATTCCAATGCGTAGATTTTCAGGGAATTAATTTTGATCAGGCTGTCGATGTTGGGGTGGCTTTCAAAGTAGATGCAGACTTCGACAAAGTCCTTTTGCAACGGCAGTTCGATGATTTTTAAGTTTTGGATGCTTTCCTTGTCTGCGCCGTGGAGCATCTCTGCAATCTGCGCATCCTTATATGTGTAGCTCCGATCCGCAGGAAGGTCGGGCAGATAGTCGCACCGCAGCGAAATCAAATTTGGCTTTTTGCGCGTGATGAATCCAAAATCCGCAAGGCGGGTATGGCCGGGTCCGTACCCGGTAAGGTAACTTGTAAACTCCGTTCGTGGTTCATTCAATCCATAAAGGTCAATGCCATAACAGTTTGAATAGTAGGGAATCCCGCCACAAGCGCCGATCGCCAGCCGTATCGTCCGGTCATGGTCCAGCAGTTCGCCGAGTGCCTTGCCTTGCTCCGCAAAGGAGAGAAAATGTTCTTCATTGGAGCGGGGATGAATCGCCGAATTCATGTACCAAATTTTGAAAAAACGCCCGTGGCCTTGTCCCCAGGCCAACGATACGACTACCATGGCGATCGACACCGCTATGATTTGCCGCATTTGCAAAGCCTTCCGCGCAAGCCGCCAACCCGGCAGCAGGATCAGCAAGGGCAAAATCGGCGTCATCAACCGGAATTCGAGGTAGTCGCCACCCGCCCAAACGGCGTATCCGACAAAAACGGCAACCAAACCCGCACCGACGATGAGAAAAACATCAAAATACCAGCTTCGAAGCACCTTTGTGGTGCGCATCACCAATTCGGGAAGCCAGAATCCGGAGGCAAGCAGGAACGCCAAGGCATATTGCAGGCCCATGGCCCAGGTCCCCGAACCTGTCTTGACGTAGAAGGTATTCGGAAGGAGCGAGCCATAAAAGGCCATTTTCCAGATCAACCAAGGCAGCAATGCCAATAAAACCGCGGCACAGAAATGCCAAAGTCGAACCCATATCCCATGTCTTGCGATTTTGAGCCACATCCAAACGGCGATCGCGCACGCTGCAACGAGCAATGCCCCTTCGGGTCGGCTCATCACCGCCAAGGCACAGGTAAATCCCAGCAGCCAGAGGCTTTTCGGACTTGGAATCCGGTTGCCGCGAAGCAGCGGCTGCAATTGCCATAGCGCTAACGTCCACAGAAAGCCATTGAAAGCGGTTTCCATTCCCGAGGTCGCAAAAATGAGCAGCGTATGGCTGAAGACCAGGGGCAACCAAGCCCAGAAGCCTTTTGCAGGATCTTCGGCTTGTCGGCGTGAAATGTCAAAAAGCAACCAAAGACTGAAGGCAAGGCAGCCCAGGGAAATGACCATCGACGGCAAAACGGGATCAATTCCGAAGGCAATCGGAACCGCCATCATCAGCATCCAGAGAAAATTGGTGTAGCCTTCTACCCGTTGATCGACGTTCCAGACCGGACCATGACCTTCGACAAGATGTTGACTGTAGCGGAAGGTGATAAAGGCATCGTCCTCGACATGACGGTTCAGCCAGGCAAAGCCCACGCCCGCCAAGATCAATATCCAGACCAAAATCGGCCAATGCCTATCCTTCACGCAGCCAAACTAGCGAAAATTGCCACGATTTAACCATGCGAAGGCGGCGCTACCCAAAACAAAACTTGAGCGCCGCCTTAGCTGATTTGCACCAACCGCGATCTTGAAGTTGAAGAATAGCGTCATTGGCGCTCACACCGTGCTTTGGGTAGCGCCAACGACGCTTAGAAACATGCGAAGGCGGCGCTCACACCGTGCTTTGGGTAGCGCCAACGACGCTTAGAAACATGCGAAGGCGGCGCTACCCAAAACAAATGGTGAGCGCCGCCTTCGCTAAAACCTCAAACTGTTATCTCGAACTCAAACTGCCGAAGGCGTGGGAAGTGTCCGGAGGATTTTCTCCGTGATCATATTCGTCGTGACTTCCTCGGCTTCGGCTTCGTAGTTCAGGATGATGCGGTGATTGAGCACGTCGGGCGCAATCGCCTTGATGTCTTCGGGCATCACGTAGCTGCGTCCTTGCATAAAAGCATGGCATTTGGAGGCCAGGTTCAACGCGATGGATGCACGTGGGGATGCGCCAAATTCGATGTAGGGCTTCATTTCCTTGAGACCGTAGAGCTCAGGATTGCGCGTGGCAAGCACGATATCGACGATATAATCTTCCAAACGATCGCTCAGTCTCACTTGATCGACCAATTTGCGGATTTCGAAAATTTCCTCCTTGGTCAATTGGGCACGCAACGGCTCTGGCGCGGAAGTGCGGGCCATCCGGTGCATGATCTCTTTTTCCTCAGACTTGCTCGGATAATCGACGTAGACCTTCATCATGAAACGGTCGACCTGCGCTTCAGGCAGGGGATAGGTACCTTCCTGTTCCACAGGGTTTTGTGTGGCAAGCACGAGGAACGGTGGTTCAAGCTTGAAGGTGGTTTCGCCAATCGTCACCTGCTTTTCTTGCATGGCCTCAAGCAAGGCGCTTTGGACCTTGGCCGGCGAACGGTTGATCTCATCGGCGAGCACGATATTGGCGAAAATCGGGCCTTTCTTGACCTCGAAGGTAGCCTCGCGCTGATTGTAAATGAGTGTGCCGATCAAGTCGGCAGGCAAAAGGTCAGGCGTGAACTGAATCCGCTTGAAGCTCAGGTGGAGCACTTGCGCAACAGAGGAAATCGTCAACGTTTTCGCAAGCCCAGGTACGCCTTCGAGCAAGATATGCCCGTTGCTAAATAGGCCAATGAGCAAACGACTGACCATTTTTTTCTGTCCGACGACCGTCTTTTCGATCTCGGTAAAGAGTCGGTTCACTTTGGCTGCCTTGTCTTGGATTTGCTCCTGCAAGGCGGCATTTGTATCACTTTTAGCGTATTGATCCTGCATAAATCTATTCTCTAATGCTAGCGGGCGCAAAAATAGACCTGCGAGGCTAATTAATCAACTTCTATCGGCCATTAGTTGGGTTCCGAGGGTGAAATCTTTGTGGAAATGCTGCGAATGCTGACAAAACGGCCTTTGGAACGCGGGTTGGGCGATTGTTAAAAATTCCTATTCAGGTTTCCTTGCCTTCGAATGCGTTTTTCATCCGGCTCAACCAAAGCGAAACGCGGCATGTTTTTCTTCCCAAAACACCTTAGCTTTGGTCGGAAATTAATTCAAGTTCATGAACAAGGTCGTTTCAGGCGCCGAAGAGGCCATCAAAGACATCCAAGACGGCATGACGCTCATGCTCGGCGGATTTGGTTTGTGCGGAATCCCCGAAAATTGCATTGCGGCATTGGTCAAGCAAGGGACCAAGGGCCTCACCTGCATCTCCAACAATGCCGGTGTCGACGATTTCGGAATCGGCCTCATGCTCAAAACGCGGCAGGTCAAGAAGATGATCAGCAGCTATGTCGGGGAAAATGCGGAATTCGAAAGGCAATTATTGTCGGGCGAATTGGAGGTCGATTTGATCCCGCAAGGCACGCTCGCCGAGCGCGTACGCGCAGGTGGCGCAGGCATTCCTGCATTCTATACGCCCGCAGGCTACGGCACAGAAATCGCCGACGGAAAGGAAATCCGCGAATTTGATGGCAAATACTACCTCTTGGAGCATTGGCTCCGTGCAGATTTTGCCATCGTGAAGGCTTGGAAGGGCGACACCATGGGCAATTTGATGTTCAAAGGCACTGCCCGCAACTTCAATCCGATGATGGCGACCGCAGGCAAAATCACGATCGCAGAAGTCGAGCACCTCGTGCAACCCGGCGAACTTGCTCCCAACGAAATCCACACGCCCGGCATCTTCGTGCAGCGCATTTTCCAAGGCAGCAACTACGAAAAACGCATCGAGCAACGCACCGTCCGCCCACGTCCTTGATTATTCATCCAGTACTTTTCACTTATCACTTTCCACTTTTCACTTGCAAATGGCTCTGAAAAAAGAACAAATAGCACAACGCATCGCCCAGGAATTGCGCGACGGCTACTACGTGAACCTCGGCATCGGCATTCCGACCTTGGTTGCGAACTATATTCCAACGGGAATTTCGGTTGTGTTCCAGTCAGAAAATGGCTTGTTGGGCATGGGGCCCTTTCCATTCGAAGACGAAGTGGATGCCGACATGATCAACGCTGGAAAGCAGACGGTGACGACTTTGCCAGGTTCGTCGCTGTTTGATTCGGCCACGAGTTTTGCCATGATCCGCGGCGGACATGTGCAGCTGACCGTGTTGGGAGCCATGGAGGTGAATGATCGCGGCGACATCGCCAACTGGAAAATTCCCGGGAAAATGGTCAAAGGAATGGGCGGCGCGATGGATTTGGTGGCAAGTGCCGACAACATCATCGTAGCCATGCAGCATACCAACCGCGAGGGCGAATCCAAACTCCTGAAGCAGTGCACTTTGCCGATCACCGGCGTTGGTTGCGTCAAGAAGGTGGTTTCGGATTTGGGTGTCTTTGACATCGATCCCGCACGTGGGTTCATCTTGCTCGAACGTGCGCCGGGCGTGAGCGTCGAAGAAATCGTGGCCAAAACAGAAGGAAGGCTCGTCGTGGAAGGCGAAATTCCGGAAATGACATTCTGAGAATCCATGCTCCGCAAGCCTACATTCGGGAGAATTTTGATCGGCATCGTGCTGATGCTTGTTGTATTTGCAGGCTGTAAGCATGAACAGAAGCGTTCAGAAATCTTTGACCAAGTTTTCAAGGAGTCGGCGGGAGGGACCTTTCGTGGTGTGGATCTGGGAATGCCCCTTGAGACCGTTCGCAAAAAGGAGGGAACTGAGCCCAAACACGACGATCAATGGGGATATGTCTTCGAATACAGCATCGGTGGAAAGAATAAATACTTCATCGAGTACCTCTGCAAGGATCCCAAGGCCAAGTTGGTCAATTCCATCGTGGTCAATGTTTTTTTGGAGGAAAAATCCGAAGCATCAGAGTTTTTTTCCAATTCCGAATCGCATTTGCGCAACCGTTATGGCGTCGCAGACGGCAACCTTGGAAACCTGAGATGGCTTGACGAGGAGATCAATTTGGTGGTTGCACTGCGCATGCTGGACGACAAAAAAACCATTTCGCTGAGTTACGGGGCCATTCAATCCTTCTGAGTTCGGAACATTCTTGCTATTTGGAGGTTATCGTTCTCAAATTAAATCAAGCATGAAAGTCTATACCAAAAGTGGCGATGATGGAACCACGGGCCTCTTGGGAGGAACGCGCGTTCCCAAGCACCACCTCCGCATTGAGGCATACGGCACTGTGGACGAATTGAATTCCTGGATGGGAATGCTCAAAGACCAGCCGGCCGCGGCACCTTTTGGAGCGTTCATCAAGCAAATTCAAGACAATCTTTTCACACTTGGGTCCAACTTGGCGTCTGATCCAGAAGCCAATAGAATGGTTTTGCCAGAAATTTCAGAGGCCGATGTGGTTGTCCTCGAGCAGAGCATCGACCAGATGGAGGCATCGTTGCCCCCGTTGAAGAACTTCGTTTTGCCGGGTGGGCATCCTGCCAATTCGGCGGCGCACGTGGCGCGTTGTGTTTGTCGGCGGGCCGAGCGACTTGTTGTCCATCTCCATGAACATTCGGCAGTACCGCATCAGAACCTGCAATATTTGAATCGCCTTTCGGATTGGCTGTTTGTCTTTTCGAGGGAAATGACGCGTGTGACCGATTCCCAAGAAATCGCCTGGACACCGCGCAACACTTGAACTTTTTCTGCGTAAGGAAAAGGTGTCAACCGAAAAAAAGGCCTTCAAAGCCTGATTTCGATGGTTTTAATTTTTTTTCCACGAAGGATCAAATTCTTCACTTTCCGTTCTTTTTTTCCTTTCCTTTGCGATCATTTTCCACATTTTTATTGAAAGACTATGTATTGGACCCTCGAACTCGCAACCTATCTTGAAGACGCTCCTTGGCCTGCGACCAAAGATGAATTGATTGACTTTGCGCAACGCTCAGGCGCGCCGCTTGAAGTTGAGGAAAATCTGGAAGACTTGCCCGATGACGGCATGGCTTATGAAAGCATCGAAGAAATTTGGCCAGATTACCCGACCAAAGACGACTTTCTCTTCAACGAAGACGAATACTGAGATAGGTTTTCTCAAGAAAATAGGGCATCCTCAAGCAATTGGGGATGCTTTTTTTATGCTACCAAATGAAGCTGCGCTTGAAAACGTCCTTGCCATTGCTCATCATGAACATGTACTCGCCATGGGGGAGGGCACTCATGTCGATCGTAATGTCGCCGTCCCGTATGGGTTCGCTTTCAAATGTCATTTGCTTGACTTTCTCGTTTGCGGCATTTTCAACGGAGATGAAATACCGGGCGCCCTTTTTCCGGTTGATGTAGTGCACTTGGAATTTTCCAGCTTCAGGCCCAGCCTTGACCTCGCGTACATCAAAGGATTCGACAAGTTTGGCCTTCACCTCCATCGTTTGGGAAATGAGCCGAATGCCATCTGCCGATACCGAAACGATGCGGTAGCGGTAGGTTTTGCCTTGGTTGAAGGGCGTGACATAGTCCGTAAAGGAGTAGGCGGTACGTCCCGAGCCGACAAATCGATGCGGATCCACAAAGCCAACCACGCGTGCATAGCGTGATTCTTGCTTCACTTCTGCAAGATCAGGGAGCAATTCGATGATGTACAGATCCGGAGCCTCGTTGGGTTCAGCGGACCAATTCAGGGTCGTGGTATTGTTGGCGAAGGTGGGTTGCAAATCCGCAATCTCTGCGATCGGTTCATTCTCCAAGGAATAGTCAAATCTCAGAAAGCGATAATCGACTGCCGTGAGGCGCTTGCGCGCACGCAGGGCGATGTCAAACTCGCAAACCGTTCCGTCGTAGCCATCGACCCAAACAAAGTAATTTTGGCCTGCTTCCGGCGCGGGAAGGTAGAGTTTGATCGTGTCGGTGGTGATCTTGTTGGAGCAGCCTCGGTAGACAAACGAGGAGGCGTTACAGCCATCGGCTTGGATCAGCAACGCCTGCAGGCCCGCGGGAGTCGTACAGAAGCTCGCCACGATCGTGATTTCGTAGAGGTCGACGTCAGCGGCAGCCTGAAATTTGTACCACACGTCGTTTTCGATGGTTTGAATGCAAGTCGCTTCAAACACCTCCGGACTTTCAAACGGAAGGCTTGGTGTGGCATCGGCATTGGTGTGGCCGGTGAGTAAATCGCCTTCGTCAAGGACGATTGCCTTGGCACAAATGTCATGGGGAGGAGCCATTTGTCCAGGATACTGGGCGTAAGTGGCCGCTAAAGCCCAACAAGTCAAAACCGTCGCAAGTAGAAAGCGCTGCATATTCGCAAAATACGGAAGGGTAACGAGCTCCCGTCCTGTTCATTCAAAAATTGTTCCAATGCTGTGGAATCTGGAATGTTTCCCGCGCTTCGCCCAGAAACTTGGGATAGTGCAATTCGTATTGAAATTCATAAATTAAAGTTTGCTTTATGAAAATAAAGATTGATTTAAAATGTGAATGCGTGGTTTGGTAACGTAAATGTGAGTGGTATAAACGAAGCGTGGTATTGGAAAATTAATATTTGCAATTGTAAATCAATCCTTCATTTTTCATTCAAGGTTTGCTTGTTTAACTGCAATCAACGAATTTCGACTCGGAATTAATGTTTACAAGTACATGAAGAAGCTCACCCGTGCGGAGGAGGAAATGATGTTGGTGCTTTGGAAGCTCAACAAGGCCTTTTTGAAGGATATTATCGCCTCTTATCCTGAACCCAGACCGAATCAGAGCACGGTCTCCACGATCCTGCGCACGCTCGAGAAGAAGGGATTTGCCCGGCATACTGCCTACAGCAAAACTTTTGAATACTATCCAACGGTTCCCAAACGCGCCTACAGTCGCATATTCTTCAACGACTTCCTTGAAAAATATTTTGGCGGCTCGTACGAAGAGCTTGTAGCCTTCCTTTCTTCGGAAATGGCCTTGCAACTCCGTGTTCCTGAGGAGGTTGCGACCGAAAAGACAAAAGTTCAAAAACCGGTTGAGCAGGTCGAAAATTTGGCGCAGCTGAGTTTGTTTTAGGATGTTGGCCATCAGAAGCGTCGGCCTTCGGCCGAAACGCTTAGGCTTCCATCACCTTTCGTAAAAATTCACATGGCTCATTCCGATCAACTCGCTGCCGCGTGCACCGATCGGCTTGTAATACACCAGGATCGTGTAATAATTCTCGGTTTCCGCATGGGAGCCTTCCAACCTTGCTTCGTCAACCATGCCGTCTTTCCTGCGCTTGACGATGTAGTGGTAGTCATAGACGCCTTGCTTCATCAGCAATTCGCCTTCGTAGCGCAAAGCCGCGGCGTTGTAGCTCAGTTGATTGGTACTGTCCAGCCGCCAATCGTTGAATTTTCCGTGCACATACACATCCCCGTCTGTAATGGGTTCGCCCAATTTGAGCCCAAAGCGCACAAAGGCATAGTCTGCCTCGAAAGCTGAATTCGGATATTCCTGAACGTCAATCGCGTAATTGCCGTTCAAGTCTTGCTTGGAATAATAAATGTTGCGAAGGCGTGGTTCGTCGGTGAACAAATCAAAACGGTAGACCGAATCAACATTGGAGATTTCCTTGATTTGGGCTGTTTTGAACCGGGTACTGCGAATGTCCAGCAGCCGGAATTCGTTGCCGCCTTCGAAGTTGTTGGCTGCATCAAATTGGTATTGCAGCTCCGTGGGCGTGGTAAACATCGGTACCAATCCACTTGCAGCATTGTCCCAACGGAAATTTTGAAGGACATACACCTTCAAATCCTGCCGCGGATCAAATACGCCCGGAAAGGAATGCGTGAGCTGCAAATTGAAATCGACCCTTTGAATGCGGCGGCGATCGGAAGCCATGCGACTTTGCCCGATCAGCGGTTCCACTCCGATTTTCTGATCCGCAACGACGAGCCTGCGGGTGAGTAGCAGGTCGTTTTCATCGCCACTGCGGAACACCTTGAGCAGGTAATTGCCTGATTTCTTGAAGGCTGAGCCCTCGGCCGGGAATTCGTAGCGGTAATGAATGTAGGGGATCAGCGTGTTTTGAGACGGGGTGTAATCATACATCCGGTCGCTGCTGAAGCCTTCCATGAATTCAAGCGGCAACAATCCGCTGGGTGTCCAATCGTGGTCGCAGCTCACCACTTCAATCCAATAATCGGGTACACCGGCCTCCTCGGGCTGCAGGATGTCAAATTCCAGCTTCAATTTGGTGGCATCCCCGAGGTAGAGGATCGGGTAGGAGAAGGGGTCTGTGCCGCGGTAAAACTGCACGGTCCTGACATTCGGCTCATAGACCTGATCGGCATATTCCAGGGTTTTGAAGGGGGCATCGGTCTTGGAATTGCCGCTGCTGACGGAACTTTCCGTCTTCGGGCAGCCCAGCAGGGTCAGCAATCCGAAGAGGGTAAACAGGATATGCAACCTAGTTTTCAAGCTGCAATTGCTCCATTTCTTCGATCAGCTTTTCCCAGGTGACTTGGGCAGGCCCAAGTTCCTTGTCGATGGCATCGGACTCTTTTTGAAGGGTTACCAATTGGTCAAACTTGGTCGCCATCGTCGGATCGGCCATTTTATTGAGCAATTCGGTCTTCTTTTCTTCGAGCTCCATGATGCGGGCCTCGATGCGTTCGAGGTCGCCCTTGACCTTGTTTTCGCGCTTTTTGCGTTCCTTTTCCTGCTGATAATCCCGCTTGACTACGGGCGCTGCAACTGCTGCGACAACTTTTGCCTGCTTGGTCGCGGCATCAGTCTGCGCTTTTTTCTCGTTTTTGAGCTTTTCCTTCTGCAGCGCGAGATGGTAGTTGAATTCCTCGTACGTGCCCGGGAATTCGCGCACCAATCCGTCCTCGATGTACCAAATCTTGTTGGCAACTTCGCGGAGGAAAAACCTGTCGTGGGACACTACTATATATGTGCCTTCGTATTGCTTGAGCGCGCCAGACAAAATCTGAATGCTTTGAATGTCCAAGTGATTCGTTGGTTCGTCAAGCATCAGGAAATTCGCCTCCGAAAGCAGGGTTTTGGCCAAGGCGACGCGTGACTTTTCGCCACCGCTGAGCACCTTGATCTTTTTGAAAACATCGTCGCCGGTAAACAGAAATCCACCCAAAATGCCGCGAACGTAGGCTTCGCCCTTTTGAAAGACGAACTTGCTCATCTCTTGCAGAATCTCATTCTCCGGCGTCAACGCCTCCAATTGGTGCTGCGCAAAGAAGCTTTCCTTTACATTGTGGCCCAAGGTCAATTCGCCATCAAACGGCTCCACGTTGGCGATGATGCGCAAAATGGTGGACTTTCCGATGCCGTTGGCGCCGATCAGGGCAATTTTGTCCCCGCGATAGATATGCAATTCGGAGTCATGCAAAATCACCCGGTCTCCGAATGCTTTTGTTTTGACTTTCAGATCAAGAATATTCCTTCCCGGCGTTGTTTCCGCCTTGAATTTGAAGTTGACCGGTCCGCCTTCGCCTTCCGGGGCTTCGATGCGATCTACTTTGTCGAGCAATTTGACCTTGCTTTGCACCTGTTTGGCCTTGGTGGCCTTGGCGCGAAACCGTTCGATGAACCGCTCGGTGTCCTTGATCGCCTTCTGCTGATTTTCGTATTCGCGTTGATGTTGCTCGGCGACGACAACTTTTTCCTTGAGGTAGAAGGAATAATTGCCTTTGTAGCGGTTGAATCGGCCTTGGGAAATCTCCACCACCGAAGTAATCAAACGGTCCAGGAATTCCCGGTCGTGGGAAACGATCACAAATGCACCCTTGAAATCCTTCAAATAATCTTCGAGCCACTGGATCGCCGGCAAGTCCAAGTGGTTGGTCGGTTCGTCGAGCATGAGCAGGTCGGGCTCCATCAGCAAGAGCTGCGCAAGCATCACGCGCATGCGCCATCCACCTGAAAAAGTGTCAAAATTGCGTGCTTGAGCGGCTTCGTCGAAGCCCAAACCTGCAAGCACGGACGCAATTTTGGCGTCGATGTTGTAGCCGTCCATGGCTTCGAGCGCATGCTGCTTGTCTGCAAGCTGATGCACCAAGGCCTCATCGTGGTTCAATGCCGGATTGTTCAGAATGGCATCAATTTCGTCGCGGAGCTGCATTTGTTCGCCAAATGCCTGCATCGCCACCTCAAACACGCTTTTTCCGGTATGGGTGCTGAGCATTTCCTGCTCGAGGTAGCCAATTTTGAGCCCACGGGCCATGCTGACTTTCCCTTCGACGGGCGTCATGTGCCCATTGAGCAATTTCAGCAGGGTTGTTTTCCCGGTTCCGTTGCGGCCCACAAGGCCGATGCGGTCGCCTGGTTTGATTTGCAACGTTGTATCACGGAACAGCCATCGGCCGCCGAATTCAAATCCAATATTTTCAAGGGTTATCACGGGCGCAAAATTAGCACAATCGCCGCATCCGACCAAGGAATTCGGACTTTATCCAAGTGGTCGACACTGATTGCGGTTGCGGATGAAAGTGTTTTTCAGGCCTTTTCGAATGCGTCTTCCGGCTCTGCGGGGCCCGTGCTGATGTTTTCAACAATGGCCAAAGGGGCATTTTTCCGCCTGCCAAAGAAGATGAAGTACATGATCACGACAAATGCCAGCATGACCAAAAAATCCGCTGCGGCGGCCATGCCTTGCTGTTCCAAAAGCGTTGGGGTTGAAAGGCTCGAACCGGGGTAGGAAACCAGACAAAGCGAGAAAAGGTTATTGCCCGCATGGATGCCGATGCTCAGTTCCAAACCTTCGTCGATCAAGGCAAAAGCGCCCAAAACCAATCCAAAGGTAAAATAATGCGCCATCATCAACACGACGCCGTATTCTTGGACTTCATTGTTCATCCCGTGCAGAAAAGCAAAAATCCCGGAACTCAACAGCAAAGGAAGGTAGGGGGCACGCGGCGCAAGGCGAATCAAGCCATGCATCAATTGCCCGCGAATGGCGATTTCCTCAAATGCACTTTGAATCGGGACCAAAACCATGGCGATCGGCAGGAATACCAGAAAGCGGTTCATATCCACCGTCATTTTCACCGAATCCGGATCAATCAGGTATCCCACCAGCTGGTAAATGCACATCATTCCCATCCAAACGCCCATTCCGGCCATCATCCGGCGCCACCGAAACCGCTTGAATCCTGTGACTACCCAGCGAAATTGCTTTTTCAAAACATAACGTTCCATGATCCAGAGGCCGACCATCCCGACCACGAATTGCATCATGATCAGCACAAAAACCAAGGTCATGTCAATACCCAACAAGCTGAAATTGGTTGGATCCTCGAGGTAGGCAGCTGCTTTGGATGGATCCGTAATTTGAAGTGCCAAAACAGGAACAAGCAACAAACTTCCTCCAAGGACGAGAAAGATGACCCAGGTTGCGAAAATGGCGACGACCTGCAAGGTTGGGTCTTGCTGCCCTTTCCAGGCTCCTGCCAAAAAACGATTGATATTCATTGCGGGCGAAGATACGGTTGATTTTCGTTTTTGAGGATGCCGAATCTAAAGTCCATCACCTGGGTATGGACTTACATATGGTCCACGCGACTCACGGTAAACACACCCGGAACGGTCTTGAGTTTGGTTCCCAAGTTTTCCAACTCCTTGGTATTCCGCACGAATACCTTGAAGACTCCCTCAAACATGCCGTCCATCGAGTCGATGGTAATGCTGCGAATGTTCAGTTTCATTTGCCCGGAAACAACCCGAATCAGGTCGTTCATCATGCCTTGCCGGTCTTCGCCGATGATTTTCACCCCTGCCAACAGGCTGATATCGGCCATCTCCGTCCATTTTGCCTTGATGATATTCTTGCCCCAATTGCTCATCAAAGAAATGGCTTTCGGGCAATTGGGACGGTGAATCACCAATCCTTCCTCGGGCACAAAAAAGGCCAGGATATCGTCTCCCGGCACTGGGTGGCAACATGTCGCGAACTTGTAGTCCCGAATGTCCATGTCTTCGCCAATCAAAAGACTGTCAGACGTCAAGCCCTTGTTTTCAATCAGCCACTCCTCAAATTCTTGCCGGCTTTTGATGTTCTTTTGCGTCGGTTCGAGATCCTCGATCCGAATTTTCCCACCTTGTTCCTTGATCCGAATAAACTCCTGCAACCGGTCCATGTCCAGTTTATGCAAGCCGAGGAGGTAGAAAAATTGACCTTCATTCGGGATTTTGAAGAAGGCGAGGAGTTCCTTGGTGACTTCCTTTTTGTCGAGACTGTAGTTGCGGGCCTTCCACTTGAAGATTTCCCGGCCTTTATCTTCGACCGTCCTTCGCTGCAATTTGAGCGACTCCTTGATCTTGTGTTTGGCCTTCGTGGTATGCGCGTATTGCAACCATTCGTCCTTGGGACTTTGCTTTTTGGAGGTGATGATTTCGACCTGATCGCCGTTGTTGAGGGTATAGCTCAGCGGCACCACCTTGTTGTTGACTTTTGCTCCGATGCAGGTGTCGCCCACGAGGCTATGGATTTCATAGGCAAAGTCAATCACGGTCGAGCCGGCCGGCAACTGCTTCAAATCGCCTTTGGGGGTAAAGACAAACGCCTCGTCAGGAACGAGATTCGTCTTAAACTCCTTGACGACGTCGACTGCATTAAGATTCGGATTTTCAAGCAGTTCACGCACACGTCCAAGCCAGTTCAGGAAGCGCTCGTCATGCATCTGTGTGCCGTCCTTGTACTTCCAATGCGCTGCCATGCCATGTTCGGCGCCATAGTCCATTCTTTCGCTGCGAATCTGAACCTCGATCCAGCGCCCGCGGGGGCCCATGACCGTGACGTGGAGCGATTCGTAGCCGTTGGACTTGGGAATCGTGAGCCAGTCCCGCATCCTTTCCGGATTGGGGCGGTAAAGCTCCGTCACCAAGGAATAGGCTTTCCAGCACTCTGATTTTTCGAGGTCGGCCGGGCTGTCGATGATGATGCGAATGGCAAACAAGTCAAAAACCTCCTCAAACGGAATCTCCTGCTTGACCATCTTCGCATAAATCGAATAGACCGATTTGAAGCGGTGCAGGATCCTGAACTGCATTCCGGAGGCACTCAGCTTTTCGCGGATCGACCGGATGAACTGCAAGATGTAATACCTGCTCTCGCGTTGCACGCGCATCAACTTGGAATTGATCTGCAGGTAAATCGTTGGTTCGGTGTATTTCAGCGCAAGGTCCTCCAACTCGACCTTGACAGCATGCAAACCGAGCCGGTTGGCGAGGGGTGCATAGAGGTAGATCGTTTCGGAGGCGATTTTGAGCTGCCCTTCCTTTTTCATGTACTGCAGCGTGCGCATGTTGTGCAGGCGGTCTGCGAGCTTGATCAGGATCACCCGCACGTCTGCGCTGAGGGTCAGCAGCATTTTCCGGAAGTTCTCTGCCTGTGCCGAGCTTTTATTGTCAAAAACGCCGGAAATCTTGGTGAGCCCGTCAATGATCGTGGCGACTTCGGAGCCAAACTCTTCCTTGATGTCGGAGATTTCGGCAAATGTGTCTTCAACGACGTCGTGCAACAAGGCTGCGATCACGCTTGTGGCGTCCAGGTGCATTTCCTTGGCAGCAATTTTCGCCACGGCAATGGGATGGAGGATATAAGGTTCGCCACTTTTACGCCTTGCGCCCTCATGCGCCTGCAATGCATACTCAAATGCGCGCCTGATCTCGCGACGCTCGGAACGTGATGCCAAATCCTCGCAGGCGCGCATGAGACTGCGATAGGCGCTCAGTATCTCTTGCTTGTCTTTTTCTTGCCGATCTTGCTGACTCGTGGTATCGATCATCTTCTCTTTAGCTCCAAATCCTACGTTCGCAAGGTATCAAAAAATGCCACTTTTTGCAAGCCAAAGCCGATTTAGAAAAGTCTTGGATGCGAAATCCCTGACCGCTGCTGACAACCACCCATGAAGATCGAGTGGTGTTCCTATTCGAATGAACTTGCGTATTCACAAAGGTAATCACCGACACAAATCACTTATTTAGATAATTGTAAATCAGTGAAATAGACTTGAATATTGTCGGTAACAAAAATTTAATATCCGGTTAATAAGTTGTAAATGTTACCTTTGTGAAAATTCTAGAAAATGACCGAAGACGCACTTCAACACATCGCCAAAGCCAAACGGAAAAAGTCTAACTGGCTCGATCTCACCGACTGCGGCATTGCAGACAGCCTTCCTGAAGAGGTTGCAGAAATGGTTTGGCTTGAGGAATTGAACCTGAGTCAGAACCCCTTGACGGCAGCGGTTTTGGAGGCGGTTTCCAAGTTGCCGAAGCTCCGCCGACTTGCTTTGCTGGGTTGCCCCGTCGTCGATTTGACGCCGCTATCTGGCATGACGAAGCTGCGTTTTTTGGACCTTTCCGATACCAAAGTGACTGATTTGGGACCTTTGGGCGGCATGCGCAAGCTCAAAGAACTACGCCTCCGTAATTTGGAAATCGCAGACCTGAGTCCCCTGATCACATTGGGCAACCTTCGGTTTTTGGATCTTGAAGGCAGCAAATGTCAAGATTTGAGTCCTTTGGCTGCCTTGGCTGATTTGCGATTCCTGAATCTTGAAGGCACAAACACCACCGACCTCACTTTGGTGAGTGAATTCTCCACACTCCGCTACCTTAATTTGAGCGGGGCTGCAATTGCCGATATTTCTCCCATCATTGCGCTTTCCAAGCTCAAGCACCTGGATTTGAGTCATATCCCGGCCACAGATTTCAGCCCGTTGTCGCACTTGAAAAAGTTGACCGATCTTTGGCTTGCCGGTACCGGCGTAACGGATTTGCTTCCACTTGCAACGCTTTCAAAGCTTGAGACGCTTGACATCAGCGAAACGAAAGTAAGTGACCTGTCGCCGCTTTCCAATTTGGGCAGTTTGTCTTATCTCGACCTCACAGCGACTTTGGTCGCAGATTTGACGCCCCTCAAAAAACTGAAGCGCCTCGATGATCTGCTGATCGGGCTTTCTGCGGTCACCGACCTCAGCCCGATGCAAAAGCAAATCAAAAAAGGCCTGGAAATGGTGGTATTCGATTGCAAGCTGGAAAATCCGCCACAAGAAATTGCTGAGCAGGGAAGAAAGGCGATTTTGAAATATTGGAAGGAAAACAACTAATCCCTTCAAGATTGTCTGCACTTGCATGGAGTCTTGAACTTAGGGGAATGTTGCGTTTGCCAAGATTTTTCTAGAGGGAAGGCAAGTAATTCGCAAAATTACCGTACTTTTGCCCTTCCATTTTGGATGCGTTCATTTTCATGCGGGTATGGCGAAATTGGTAGACGTGTCAGATTTAGGATCTGATGCCGCAAGGCGTGGGGGTTCGAGTCCCTCTACCCGTACATTTATTATCCATCTTAATTCTAGATAGTCTTGGAAATCAAGCAAGAAAATACCGGCCATCTCACTGGTCGCCTCACCGTGGTGATCACTCCTGAAGATTACCGCGAGCCTGTCAACACCGTTTTGAAGGATTATGCCAAGAAGGCCCAGATCAAGGGCTTTCGTAAAGGAATGGTTCCGACAAGCGTCGTGCGCAAGATGTTTGGCAAAGGGGTCATTTTTGAGGAATTGAACAAGCTCGTGAGCAATGCGCTCAACGAATATGTCAATCAAGGCCATCTCTCACTTGTGGGAGAGCCCATTCCAGTCTCCAAAGACATCGACCTTGATCCCGAGAAGGAGCTTTCCTACGAATTGGATTTTGAAATCGGAATGGCGTCACCCTTCGAGATCAACTATTCAGGATTGGCAAGCAGTCCTATTTATAAGGTTGTTGCAGACGACACACTGATCGACAGAGAGATCGAAGGCATGCGTACGCAGCATGGCGAGATGTCCAATCCGGATGAGAGCCAAGTGGGCGATACCCTTTTTGGCAAGCTTTGGGAAGTTGATGCCAATGGCAACACCGTTGAAGGTGGTTTGGAGCGTATGTTTGCGATGAACCCGGAACGCGTTGTCAGCGAAGCCCTCAAAGCAGAAATGGGCAATGGCAAAAAAGCCGATGACCGCATCGCAGTCAAAATGTCCGACCTTTTTGACAATGACGGCGAAATCCGCAATCTCTGGGAGAAAAACGTTCAAGGCGAAGACGTCCGTGAATTGACAGATGCCGAGCTTGCCGAAATCAAAGAAAAATCATTCAGCTTCGAAGTGCGCAAAATCAATCGCAGCGAGAAGTTGGAGGTGAACCAAGAATTGTTTGACAAGGTTCTTGGCGCAGATCAAGTGAGTTCGCTGAGCGACTTCCGTGATAAAGTCGCGAGCGACATCGAGGGGCACCTGAATACCCAGGCTGCGAAATTGTACCGTTCCTTGGCGATTCGTGCGATCATCGATGCAACTGAAATTGAACTTCCACATGAGTTCATGCGCAAATGGTTGATCGCAACACGCGAGCAAATCAACGAAAGCAACATTGACGCATTGTACGATACATTCTTGCGTTCCTACAAATGGCGCTTGATTGTCGAGCGCATGCAAGAAGAAAACGAGCAGGTCAAAGTTTCCCAAGAAAATGTAATCGACCGTGCCCGCGCAATGGTGCGTAGCCAATTCGGTTCCATGATCGGCGAAGATGAATCCCGTCTCGAGAGCTTCGTGCAATACTATATTCAGGACGAAAAGATGGTGCAGCGTCTGTTTGATGAGGAATTGGAAGACCGTGTCTTCTTCCACATCAATGCGCTCAATCCTCCTAAGGAAGAGGAAGCCACAGGCACCCAATTTATCGACATCTTGAAAAAGGAAAATTCAGCGGCCCGCTAAGGAGCTGCGCGAAAACGGGTTTATTCCCGCGTTTTCCTATTTGACTGCGAATACCAACTTGGAAAACCAAGTGACGTATTCGCAGTCTTTTTTTGTGGAATTCTGTGCCAGACACGAACATCATCTTGCGGGTATCCATTCTCTGTCGAGACTTATTTTGGCTGATGGAGAGGCATGGAAATGCGCCAAATTTTTGCTAACTTGGATATGTTTTCTCAAGGTCCTCCAAGTTTTATGAATAGATTCCTGCGCATTTGCTCTGTATTGACAATTTTCTTTGGGTTGCCCGCGGTATTGTTGGCCACAGATGCTTTCGGATCAGGCGGTCTCAGATTCACGGAAAACCTTGGGCAATGGATTGATACTGATGGAAATCCGAGGAATCAAGACATTTTTTTCAAAGGACAAGTGGGCGGATCGGATATCTATCTGACCCGCAGTGGGATCAGCTTTGTCATCGTCTCGTTGGACGTCGAAGAGCGTGAATTTGACGATATGGAAGGTGAGGCTGCTGAGAAGATGCGCTTTGCGAATGCCAATCAAATTTCGGAACGCATCGACATGAACCTTGAAGGAATCTCCCCGCATTTTTCGATTCGTCGTGGTGAGGCATTGCCGTCGGTAGACAACTACTATTTCGGGCACTGTCCTGAGGGAATTGTCAATGTGCGCAGTTATTCGGAGATCGTTTATGAGAATGTTTTCCCGGGGATTGACTGGCACTTCGCCGTGAAGGATGGGCAACTGAAGACGGAATTCCATGTGGCCCCCGGAGCCGATCCCAGTCAGATTCGATTTTCATTTGCCGGTGCTCAGGGATTCAACATTCTACCTGACGGTAGTTTTGACCTTTTGGGAGTTACCGGCCATGTCGTGGATGATCAGCCGGTTGCATTTCAGGAAGAGGAAAACGTCGAAGTGAATTACAATCTCATTTCCAATTCGCTGCAATTCACTTTGGGAGCCTATGATCCAACTAAAACTTTGATCATTGACCCTTACACCCGTGTTTATGCCACCTATTTCGGAGGAAGTGGGAGTGAATGGTACCTTGGACACGTGACAACGACTGATTTAAGTGGCAATATTTACCTTGCCGGACATACAAACAGCGCCAATTTCCCCGCTACGCCCGGCGTTTTTCAAACTGCCAATGCAGGTGGAAATGATGGCTTTGTGGCCAAATTCAGCAATGTCGGTGCACGACTTTGGGCCACTTACTACGGCGGTTCCGGAAGTGAAGGTGGCATCGCATTCAAAGCCGGCCTTGCGGTGGATCCAACCGGCAATGTTTGGTTTTCGACTGTGACCGCAAGCGCTAATTTTCCGGTAACTGCCGGATGTTTTCAATCCGTAAGTGGTGGATCGACCGACGCGACACTCGTTGAACTTACGAATGCCGGGATTCGGATGTACGCCACCTACTACGGCGGATCTGGCACGGAAAGCCCTAGTATTTCGCGCTGGGGAGCCAATTCTGCGCCGGCCATCGCAAGTGATATCAACGGCAACATTTTCATGACCGGCCTGACCCAAAGCGCCAATCTTCCGGTTACGGCAGGTTGTTTTCAGGCGACCAATGCGGGTGGCACGGACGCCTATTTAGTCAAGTGGAGCAATGCAGGTGCAAGACTCTATGCCACTTACTATGGCGGTACAGGAAACGAAGAAAGCGCTGCGGTAGGAATCGCCGTGGACAATAGCGGAAATGCTTGGATGACAGGATGCACGGGCAGTACCAATTTTCCAGTAACCGCTGGCTGTTTCCAGTCCGCCAACGCCGGGTCATTTGATCAATACCTTGTGAAGTGGAACAATGCCTGCGTCAGGCAATATGCTACCTACTATGGTGGGAGCAGTGACGAGGGCATCCTTTGCGATGTCGATGTTTCCGCATCAGGCGAGGTTTGGATGGGTGTTTTTGTGCAGAGCAATAATTTTCCTGTCACTCCCGGAGCAAGTCAAACAGCAAGCGCCGGTGGATGGGAATTTGGTGTTGTGAAATTTAACAATGCGGGGGCCCGCATGTACGCGAGCTACTATGGCTCTGCCGATCAGGAGGAGCCTTGGGACATCAGCGTCGACAAGATCAATGGCAATGTTTGTTTGAGCGGAGCTGCTTGGGGGGCCAATTTTCCGACTTTGGGTTCGCCGTATCAACCCAACAGCGCAGGTAGCCAAGAAGGGGCAATCGTCGTACTGAACTCCTTGGGAACGCCCATTTACGTCACGTACTATGGCGGAAACGGACATGATGAGGTCTTTGGCACTGCTTTCGATGTTTTTCAAAACCTCTGGGCAGCCGGCATGGCAGCCAATGGGACTTTTCCCGTGACCCCGGGAGCCTTTCAAACCACGATTGGCGGAGGGGCGGATCCCTTTCTGGTGAAATTCACGCCACCGATCGTCTTGGACGAAAGCAAAATTGACTTGCGCATCGACGATGTCGCCGATCAGACCGTTCACCTTTCATGGAGCTGCCAAATGGATCCCGAAGTGGAAACCTACATCTTGGAACGTGACTTGGGAGGCCGCTGGGAAACTGTTTCCACGATTTCTGCCTCCGGGAAGGAAAACTATCGTTACACTGATGAAGTTCCGATGCAAGGAATGGTGCAATACCGAGTCAAGTTGCAGCTGAAGGATGGTGGAAACGCCTACAGTGAAATGGTAAGGGTTACCACAAAAATCACGGAAGACAGGCTGATTGCCGCATGGCCGGTTCCCGCACGCGTCGGAGAAGACATTCATCTTTCCTGGCAAATGAAGGAAGAGGGAACGGTAAACGTGACCGTAACGAATTTGGAAGGCAAGCTGATCTATTCAAAAGTGGAGCAACTTTCTGCAGGTCGTTCTAGATTTGATTTCCCTACGAATGGATGGGCTGTGGGTGCTTACCTATTGTCCATCAAATCCACCAACGGCACAGCAGTTGCCAAGATCACGCTCGAATAAGTTTGGCGATTGCGCACCGGATGCCTTTCTAATTCTATCCTCGGAAAACAAAACTGCGATCCGCATGTTTATTTCCTTCAAGCCGGTGGAGCGAGAGGGTATATTCCTTTGCGAGATGCGCGAGTTCACGTTTTGCATTCACGATTTTATACCTAATTTTGATCGTTCGGGCCGAGGTCAGAAACAAAATGAAAATGGATCAAAACGAATTTTTGAAATATGCCGTGGGGCACCGCGGAATCAGCAGCAACACAATGCATCGCTATTCCAATGCCGTTTCCAACCGTTTTTTTGGGATGACTCCCAACATCATTGAGGAGCGGCAGCTCAATATTGCCAAGATGGACGTGTTTTCCCGTTTGATGATGGACCGCATCATCTTCATGGGCATGGCCATCGACGACGAAGTTGCCAATATCATCGTTGCGCAACTGCTGTTCCTGGACAGCACCAACAAAACGAGCGACATTTCGATTTATGTCAATTCGCCAGGCGGTTCTGTTTACGACGGCATGGCCATCTATGACACCATGCAAATCGTGCAGCCGGATGTCGCCACCATCTGTACCGGAATGGCCGCTTCGATGGGAGCCGTATTGCTTTGCGCGGGCGCAAAAGGCAAGCGCACCGGTCTTCCACATTCGCGCGTTATGATTCACCAACCCTTGGGCGGTGCCCGTGGGCAAGCAAGTGACATCGCGATCGTGAACACTGAAATGCAGAAGATCAAATCAGAACTGTATGACATCATCGCCCGGCATTCCGGCCAACCATTTGAAAAGGTCGAGAAGGACTCTGACCGCGATTATTGGATGATCGCAACCGAGGCCAAAGCATACGGTTTGATCGACGAAGTGCTTGTCAAACCATAATACAGGCCATTTTTCTAATTTTTTGACTGTTATTGACTCAATAAGATATGTACCAAAGTGAATTTGAAAGTTACGCGGTGAAGCACAGGGGCATCAGCAGCATGACCTTGCACCGTTTCACCAGCGAAGTCAACCGCTCGGTCTACGCGATGACCCCCAACATTATCGAAGAGCGTCAGTTGAACGTGATCGGTATGGACGTGTTTTCGCGCTTGATGATGGACCGCATCATCTTTATGGGCACGGGCATCGACAGCTATGTTGCCAATATCATCGTGGCTCAATTGCTGTTCTTGAACAGTACTGACCGCAAATCGGATATCAGTATCTACGTGAATTCGCCTGGCGGATCGGTTTATGACGGACTTGCCATCTACGATACGATGCAATACGTTGATCCAGACGTGAGTACGATCTGTACCGGTATGGCAGCTTCCATGGGAGCTGTGTTGTTGTGTGCGGGCGCTGCCGGCAAGCGCACCGCGCTTCCGCACGCACGCGTGATGATTCACCAGCCCTTGGGTGGTGCACAGGGTCAGGCCAGCGATATCGCCATCGTGCATGAGCAGATTCAAAAAATCAAGCAAGAGCTCTATCACATTATTTCCAAGCACAGCGGCCAATCCATGGAAAAGGTTGAAAAGGACTCTGACCGTGACTATTGGATGATTGCAGAAGAAGCACGTGCATACGGTCTGATAGACGACGTTCTCAAGCGCTAATACCTTTTTTTTGGAATTCATTTCTCATGGCTGAAAAGAAACAACAGTCTTCATGTTCCTTCTGTGGAAGGTCCAAAAAGGACGTCGATGTATTGCTTGCCGGGTACGGTGGGTCTCATATTTGTAATTATTGTGTCGATCAGGCGCATCAGATCATCAAGGAGGAGTTTCGCAAGAAAGCACCTGCCAAAATGCTCAGTGTGCTGAAGCCGAGCGAAATTAAAAGTCACTTGGATGACTATGTCATCGGCCAAGACGACGCCAAGCGCGTCATCTCGGTTGCTGTCTACAACCACTTCAAACGCATCAACGCAAAAGGGCAAACCGACGACGTCGAACTGGAAAAGAGCAATATCCTGCTTTTAGGTCCGACCGGAACCGGAAAAACCTTGCTCGCACGCACGATCGCTAAAGTGCTCAATGTTCCGTTTTGCATTGCCGATGCGACGGTGCTCACGGAAGCAGGCTATGTTGGGGAAGACGTTGAAAGTGTGCTCGTCAGGCTCCTGCAGGCAGCTGAATATGACGTTGAGGCCGCGCAACGCGGTATCGTGTACATCGACGAACTCGACAAGATTGCCAGGAAAAGTGACAATCCGTCGATTACGCGCGATGTGAGTGGCGAAGGCGTGCAACAGGCACTCTTGAAATTGCTCGAAGGCACCGTGGCCAACGTGCCACCCAAGGGGGGCCGCAAGCACCCCGAACAAAGCATGGTGCAAATCGATACCAGTAATATCCTCTTCATTTGTGGAGGTGCATTCGACGGACTGGACAAAATCATCAAAAGCCGGTTGTCAGTGCAGCGGGTTGGATTCAAAGCAGGGGAGAAGGCACATACATATGACGAAACCCATATTTTCCAATACGCTCAGCCTGCCGACTTGCGTCGTTTTGGCCTGATTCCGGAAATCATCGGTCGTTTGCCCGTTCTCACGAGCATGAAACACCTCGACAAGGCAGCTCTGAAGCGCATCCTGACAGAGCCCAAAAATGCATTGGTGCGCCAATACCAAAAACTGTTTGAACTCGAAGGCAAAGAGTTGGAAGTTGATGACTCAGCAGTGGATTACATTGTTGACTTGGCCGATCAATTGGCGCTCGGTGCGCGTGGATTGCGTTCCATCATGGAAACCATCATGTTGGATGCGATGTACGACCTTCCTGACAGCAAGCAGAAGAAATTCGTGGTTGATGCGGAGTTTGCCAGAGAGCAGTTTTCCCGCCTTGACACCGTTAATTTGAAACTCGCGAGCTAATTACCCCAACGGGAACGTTAAAAACTGTCGCAGATACTGCCGATGGACGTGCAAACGCATATCCATGGCAGCAGCTGCGACAGTTTGCTTTTTATTTCCTTGGTCTAGTGGAAATCCATTGTTCAAATCGGCCAACCAATCTGGTTGTTCGTCTGAATTATTACCCGTCTTGCCAGAATGGAATGTGGATAAGCTGTGAACAATCGTCCGATTCGGAGTAATTTTGTGTTTCTGCATTTAGTGGAGGATTTATGGAATCTGAAACATGGATGCACCTGTGGACGTAGTGACCAAGTAGGTACGCTAGAAGGTTCACCTAAAAGATTGAGTTATGCATGAATTGATGGACAGGTTGGAAGTGATCGAGCGCAAAGACAAGCTCGTGGGCATCGTTTCTTCCTCGTTATTGGCACTCGTCTTGTTTATCGTCCTGTTGTTTTGGTTTGCAAACCAGAATTTGAGAATGGGAATCGAAGAACCCGAATGGAAAACCATCGGCTTGATCGGCCCCGGCGGAATGGACTACGGCACAGATGATCTCGGCAGCGGCGAAGTGAACAACTTCTTTGCGCCTTCCGAGAATCCTGCCGATCGTCCTCCGACCCCAAACAGCAGCAGCAATTCCAACGAATCGTCTTCCGCTGCAACCAATGCAGGTGCAAGCACGCCTGCGGCAACCGGTGTCATCACCGGCAATGAAGAAACGGGCGTGACTGCAAATTCAGGACAAAAAGAAAACCCTACACCAACCAAGCCGGACCCAAAGGCAACCGGAACCGGAAACGGCACCAACAATAACGGCACCAACAACAATGCCGGCGGATCGAACGACGGAAATACAAATACGGTTGGCAATCACGGAGATCCACGTTCAACCGTGCTTAATCCTGATGGCAAGTTCGCCTGGGGCTTTGGCATTGGCGGCTCGGGTGGACGAATGCCCATCAAAACCGAATTGACCGGCTACAATGTTCAACTCGAAGAGAAAATCAGGTTTGAAATCACCATTGATCCCTCTGGCGACGTGATTTTTGTGCGTGCTCCGTTTGCCATCAACCAGGAATTGGTGGCGATCGGCAAGGAAAACATCAAAAAATGGAAGTTTTCCGAAACTGATCCGAGTGCAGGTAACCTGAAAACAACGGTCACGATTTCCTTCCGTCTGAAGTAAACGCTTCGTTCACACGTGAACTATCCTGAAGCAGTAGAATATTTATACGCCCGGCTCCCGATGTTTCACCGCATCGGGGCCGCTGCATATAAAGGTAGCCTGGACAATATCGTCGCCCTTTGTGCAGCCTTGGGTTCGCCGGAAAAGGGGCTAAAATACGTCCATATTGCAGGCACGAACGGCAAAGGCTCCGTTTCCTCGATGGTCGCGTCCATCTTGATGGAGGCGGGTTACAAGGTCGGATTGCATACTTCGCCGCACCTGCGTTCGTTTACCGAGCGCATTCGGGTGAATGGCAAGGAGATTCCCGAAGCAGCTGTAGCAGCATTTGTCACAGCAAACCAAGATCTAGTCGCCCGTATCGAGCCGAGTTTCTTCGAATTGAGCACGGCGATGGCATTCCAATACTTCAAGGAGGAGAATGTCGATATCGCCGTGATCGAGGTTGGCATGGGCGGAAGATTGGATTCTACGAATGTCATTTTGCCTGAATTGGCCGTTGTCACGAGTATTTCGCTTGACCATACGCAGTTTTTGGGAGACACCTTGGCGGCCATTGCCGGCGAAAAAGCTGGAATTTTGAAACATGGCATTCCGCTGATTATCGGGGAAGACCATCCAGAAACGCGACCCGTATTTGAGGCAAAGACGAGGGAAATGAATAGCCCCATCGAATTTGTGGGTGAGCGGTATCAAGCCATTCGTATTAGTGGTGATCTGCAAACGCAGCATTTCCAAATCAAGGTCGATGGCCAAATTTTGTGGGAAGACATCGAATGCGACCTTGCCGGCCACTACCAACGTTGGAATGTTCCGACCGCGATTTGTGTGGCCGACCACCTGGAACGCTTGGGTTGGGAAATCTCCCATTCAGCTATGATAGAGGGAATTAGGAAGGCAAGCTTCAACAGTGGCTTGAAGGGTAGAATGTCCGTTTTGCAAACGAATCCGACCGTCGTTGCCGACATCGCGCACAACGAAGCAGGTATTCGGGAGGTTTTGGCTCAACTGGAATCGGCACCAAAAGGCCAATTGCATATCGTTTGGGGGATGGTAGCCGACAAAGATGTCCCCAAGGCTTTGTCTTTGTTGCCCAAGGATGCGCATTACTATTTCGTAAAGCCCAACCTTCCGCGCGGACTCGCGCTCGATCAGTTACAGGCAGCCGCGCAGGAGGCAGGGCTGAACGGAAAAACCTGGCCTTCGGTTGCGGAAGGTTATCAAGCAGCCTTGGCATCGGCATCCGCAGAAGATCTCATCTATGTCGGTGGGAGCACGTTTGTGGTGGCCGAAGTGATTTGATTTGCCTATCTTGAGCCTCCAAATCGAGAATCCCATTGGAGATCAACGGAAAAATTGCAATTGTAACGGGAGCTTCCCGCGGAATCGGAGCTGCGACAGCCAAAGCCTTGGCAGCCAAGGGCGCGCAAGTATTGCTGTTGGCAAGATCAAAAACCGAATTGGAGGCGCTTGCTGCCGAAATTACACATTCGGGAGGGCAAGCCGAGGTGTACGCAGTAGATTTGAGTGACATCCAACAGATCGAAACTTGCTTCAACCAATTGTTCGCCAAGCACGGAAGGGTGGACATCCTCGTGAACAATGCCGGCTTGGGCAGGTGGCTATTCACAGAGGAAACCCCGGGCGAAGAAGCCGAAATGATGCTCAAATTGCCATTTTTGGCCGCTTTTCACATGACGCGCTTGGTGCTTCCGGACATGCTCAAGCGCAAGGCCGGTCATATTGTCAATGTCAATTCGCCCGCATCCGTCCTCGTTTGGGGCGGCGCCGCAGCTTATGCCTCTTCCCGTTGGGCTTTGAGAGGATTCTCAGAGGCGCTCAAGATTGATCTTCATGGCTCAGGTGTCGGAATCTCCAATGTCGTCTTGGGCGAAGTGGAAAGCAATTATTGGGAGGCCAACCCCGGTGCCCGCGAGCGCCTTCCCGCAATTGCCAAAATGATCCCGCGGCTCACCACGGAAAAAGCAGCCCATTATATCCTCAAGGCCATTCGCAGCGAAAGAAAGGAATTGACAGCACCCTTCATGCTGTGGCTCTTTCGGCGAATGCTATGGCTCACGCCAGGCATCACCAAATGGGTGGTGCGGGTTACGAGTTTTAGACGGACGTAGCGGGCAGGCAACGAAAAAGCTCTACGTGGAAAACTGTGTCAAGGTATTTCTGCCACCTCATTAACCGGCAATGCGACCGCCTTGGCCAAAAAAAACGGGCGCCCAGAAATGTATCTGGACGCCCATGAATTGAATTGCATGCATTCGAATCTCAGTCCTGCAGCAGCAATTTGTGATAAATTCGGTCTCCTGAGCGCGTTTCCAAGACACAGAAGTACACCCGCAGCCAGGCAGGCTTGACTGTGTACTACGCCCCCTTCAGCATTTCCTTCAAAAAGGCTTGCGATCTCCACGCCGGTAAGGCTGAAGAGCTTCAGACTCACGCTTTGCGTCGTCGGCACGCTGAACTCCAGCGTCGTGGCGGCTTGGAATGGATTGGGATAAGCGGCCAAGTGAATGGTTTGAATGGCTGACTCTGGCTGTGAAGCCTCCGCCATTCTGAGATGGCCAGCAGGGCAAGCATCTCCATTTCCGTCCAAATATGCCGTGACATCAAAATAGCCATGCCTTTGACGACTTCAAGGGTGTTGCAGGTCGTTTCGATGGGTGTCGCCCACGCTGCCGACGATTTCCACAAAGATCTTGAAGACATTGTTCAAGGGAAATCAACGCTTGGTTGGTGGTACGCCCTGAAGTAGCAGCGGGGGTGAGGTCCTCCAATGCGCACCAATACGGGGCTCCACACAAGTGAGCGAGAGGCTCGTGATGTTGCCACTGCAAGGGCATGGCACCGGTGCATCTTCATTGCAGGTGAGGCCATTGACATCGGTCCAAGTGACCAGCACCAGTTCTGCATAGTCCTGCGGAATTACAATATTTCCCATGCCAGCATCAAATTGCAGTGCTGACCCATTGTCGACGACGGCGTAAATCTGGTTGGGGAAGGTGTTGCCTGGCAAGCCATTTGCAGAGATGCACACCGTGCTGCCCGCAACGACGTTGCTGTACGTGGTAATCAATTGCGTCCCTGGTTGCGGTAAAAGCTTACGGTGCCTCCATCGACCCCACGAAACTTGAAGCAAATCTCGGCGATGTCTCCGTCGGTGCCATGCCGCAGGCGCTTTCAAACCGAGTTCCGCAAGCCCCGTCCAACCTGAGGAGGCGCTGGGCTACGTTGCTTGGATTGACGCACATCAACTGGTTGGAGCCACTGCACATTTTCACATTTTCCAGATTCTGCCCGCAGCGCACATCGACCACGGTCACCCAGTGATCCGCTTGCACTTGGCAATTGTTGGCGTCGGTGACATTGAGTGAATACTGGGTGGTGATACCTGGGCAGACGGTTGGCTGTGCATCGGTGGAATTGTTGCTCCACAAGTAACTATAGGGTGCGCAACCGCCCGTCGTCGTCGTGCCGATGAGCGCGCATTGCTCAGGCTGCCAACCCAATGTGACGTTCTGGTCTGGACAAATGGTGACTTCAAGCGGCGCGGGTTCGGTAAGTGTAATGTCGTCGGTTTCTGTACAACCATTCGCATCCGTCAGGACTGCGGTGTAGTACCCTGCATCGAGATTGGCAAATGCGGGAGCGCTGGAATGGAAGCCGCCAGGGCCGGTCCAACTGTAGGTATAAGGCGCGCATCCGCCAGAAAGGGAGCTCCCGATGAACCCATCGTGGCTTCCATAACAATGCAGGTTGTGGCCGCAGGCGTAAGTCTGGCTGCTCAGAGAGAAGATGAGGAGAGGTGGTTCTGTGACGTAAACGGTAGCGCCAGCCACCGTACCGTTCCCATCGGTAACGGTGACGTTGTGGTTGTAGTGATCCAAATGCGTCGCCGTGGCGCTCGTTTCCCCATTGTCCCAGAGGTAGGAGTAGGGGGGACAACCGCCGATGGGTGTCGCGACAGCGCGGCCGTCGCTCAATCCGTTGCAGCTGATGCCGTAGCCACAATTGTAGGTCTGCACTTGCGTCGTCACGGACATGGCGCCTGGGACCACATTCACTACCGCGACACAGGAACTGGTATTCCCAGGCATCCGGACCGTAAGTGTCACGTGTTCCCGGCAAGCAATCACGCGGCGACAGCGTCACCGCACCGCAACGTGGGCTGCCGGGGGGGGGCGGGGGGTTGTCTTTTGGCAACCCGCCGTCGGCGCTTCCTGATCCGCTACCGTAACCGTGAAATTGCAAAATCCCTGATTTGCCGAGATGTCATGCGCCTCAAAAGCATAGCTGTAAGTCCCGACACCCAAGGTCGCGCCAGCAGGATTTCCTGCAATTTGAACGACCGTGGGAGAAGGACAGTTGTCGGTTGCAGTGGGCAAGGCAAAATTGACCATGCATGCGGACCAGTTGTTCACGTGGGCGGGGGGTGATTGTCCACTGGATTCCCCACAATGTTCAAGGACAAGCCCGCGGAAGAAGGAGCCGCTGCCAGTCCCAAAGCGCGACCAAGGTGAGGTTGGGACATTGTCGCTGCCCGTGGCCAGTGGTAGCGGAGGCCCGCGCGCTCGCAATTCACCGTAATGTCGCCGGACATGTGGAGTAACGGCATCGCCGGAGACAGGCGGCCCGTACCAGCCCGGCAGAGAAGTTAGTGAGCGTGGGGTTCTGAAGGATGGAAAACCATTGGTCCACCATTGATAAGAAGTTCCCGCAGTCGCCGTCAAATTGAGATCAGTGCCGCCACAAACGGGGCTGTTGCTGCCTGCGACAATCACGGGTGCGACAAAAGCTGAGCAAGGCGCTCCATTGCCAACACCGGGTGCAACCCAGTTGGAAATCAATCCATTCACGGCAAAACTTTGCAGTGTTCCATTGTTTCCATTGCCGCTTCCATCCAACAAAGTGGTGATGCCCGCATTGTTGCCAAAGGCAATTCCCTGATTAAATGAATATTGTGCCAACAAAGCAGTTTGCAAGCCACCCAGCGTGCAATTTTGATTGTTCTGCAATTCGCCAAGGCAAAGGGCGCGGTTCCAGATGCGGATCTCGTCCATATCGCCTTGATACACTAAGGTACCATTGACGTTTGTGCAGGGGCTATAGCCCAAGCGCAGCACAGCAGTGTTGTTGAGGTCTGCAACAAATGAGGGATTGGCGGAATTTTCCAGCACACCATCGATATAGAGCGAAATCAAAGTCCCGTTGCGCGACAGGGCGATGTGGTGCCATTGGCCATCCACCACGCTGGAGACGCTTGTAAAGGTCGTGTAGTTAAAATTGCCGGGACCCTGACCGACTTCGATCGCGACTTTTCCGTTTCCGATGATAAAGACATTCCAGAAATTCCCAAAATTGCAGGAAGGCCGTTTCGCGATGATGTATTCACCCGTTCTGGTCGTGCGCACGTTCAGCTCCACCGTAAAATCGCCCGTGCCGAAGTTGCCCAGCGAGGGATTGATGTTCACGAGGTCGTCCACGCCGTCGAAGTTGAGGGCTTGGGCCGGGCAGGTTGGGGTGACTGCAGTGGTGGCTGTGCCGATGCAGCCTGCTGTATTGGTGACCGTGACCGCATAAGTTCCATAGGCCGCTCCGGGAAAATTGGAGATGATCGGATTCTGATCCGTAGAGCTGAAGTTGTTGGGGCCAGACCAATTGTAGCTTGCGCCGTTGCTAGCATTCAAGCTGAGGCTGCCTCCAGGACAAACATTGCCGCTGTTGCCAGCAGTTGGAAGGAAGGGCGGACCTGCATTGATGGTTACAGATGCCGTGGCTGTGCAGCCTGTGTTGTCTGTAACTGTTGCGATGTAGGTCCCGGGAGCAAGGTTTGAAACATCTTCTGTAGTTGCGCCATTGCTCCAGGCATAAGTATAAGGAGGAATGGCACCCGTAACCGTCAGGTTCGCGCTGCCATTGCTCAGGTTACTGCAGGGGGATTCAGAACGATACTTAAACCAACAGAAGCAAAACTGGATTCGCATTCGTGAAGCTGATGTCATCGATGCCGAAATCGTTGCCTGAATTTTCCAGGCGATTGTTGACAATCCTGATGGTCGCCGTCGTATTGCCAGCAGCATTCCAGGTAGCACTGTATTGCTGCCAATTGTTGGGTCCGTCAGGCAAGGTGATCAGCCCCGTAACAGGCGATCCATTGATGAAGATCAAGATTTGAGGGTCATTTTGTGTACCCATATTCGTCAGCCACACGGAGAAGTTGTAAGCCGAATTGGGAGTTACAGGAATGGTTTGCTGCCATACTGTTTTGTTTGAGGCTGTGGCGCCGTTCACCATCATCCATTTGCCATTGCCGGTGGTGTGGTCCACTCCGGTGAAGTTGGGGCCATAAGGAGTTCCCGCATTGGTGGTGACTGCAAACTTGCCTTGCTGGAATGCGCCATTGCCTTGCAAAATGTAATTTGTAATGAATCCTGTGTTGCCCATTTCAAAATCACCATTGGCAACGAGGTTGCCTCCGACCGAATTACCGGGCAGTTGGATGTTGATTTGCGCACTGGACGTGCAGCCGTTTGAATTGGTTACGGTTACCGTATAGGTTCCGGCCTGCGTTACCGTGATTGGATTTCCTGTGGTTCCGGTGTTCCATTGGTAGGAGGCGAGCCTGAGGTGCTATTCGCCGTGCATAGTTGGCGGTGATTTCGGGGAGGGGGGATGGTTCATAGGTCACGAGTGTAGAAGCAGTACATCCATTAGGTAACGAAACAGTATATGTGCCTGCCATAGACGCAGCAAAATTTGAGACGGATGGATTCTGAAGAGTTGAAGTATAACCGTTGGGGCCTGTCCAGTAATAGTTGTTGGTCGAGCCGGTATAATTTGCCGTGAGCTGGAGTGATTGGCCTTCCTGGCACATAGGACCATTGTTGGAGGCAGTGAGCGAACGGAGGGCTGCAGTTGTACCAGCAACGCCGGAGCATCCGTAACTATTCGTGATTGTTACAGTATAGTTTCCAGCATTCAAGGCAGTCGCGTTTGCAATATGAACCGAATTACTGGAAGACTGCTGTGTAAATCCATTTGGGCCGGCCCAGGAATAGTAGACATTAGGATATGTATCTGACAGCGTTAAACTGCCTCCTTCACAGAAGGTTTGTGAAGGTATATAGATCCCCATTTGTGGATGTACGGTCACGTAGGTGCTGGCGACTGAGGAACAACCATTATCTGTTACGGTAACGGAAAAGTTTCCTGAACAAACTTGGGAGTTCGCATAGGTGGTTGGGTTTTGTACATTGGATTGAAAGCCATGGCCCAATGGTAACTTGACCCTCCAGTTGCTGCAAGGTTGAGATATGTATAGCGACAAACAGGGCTAGTCAAAGTAGCTGTTGCAACTGGCAGGGGTTAATAATGACCGTAGTGCTTGCAGAGAGAACAGCCGTTAGCCCAGTAACGGCTACGAAATAAGTTCCTACATTGATATTCGTGAAATTGAGAATGGTGGGATTCTGCAAAGCTGAGGTAAAGCCATTGGGCCCGGTCCAACTGTAGCTTGTTCCTCCGCTCGCATGTAAAAACAGGGTATCCCCATCTCCGCAAACTGTGTTATGGGATGCTGTTGCATTCGGAAATGGATTCACCACCACATTTGTGGTTGCAGTTGCTGTGCAGCCATTCGTGTTTGTGACCGTTACGGAATAATTTCCTGATGAAGCTGCTGAAACATTCGCAATAACAGGATTATACGCATTAGAGGTAAAGCCATTCGGACCCGACCAACTGTTAAGAAAACCGCCGTTTGCAGCGAGACTTAAAGTCGCTCCAGGGCAAACCGGGCTGTTGGAAGTAATAGAAATCACAGGTGCTGGACGGACAGAAATATTCATAGTGTAGCTCATTGAGCAGCCAGCTGAACTGGTAACCACAAGTACATACTGACCGGAATAGGTCATACTAATGTTGTGGAACGTGGTACTCGCATAAGTAGAATGAACTCCGTTTGGTCCAGTCAGCAAATAGGTCGTTCCGGGACCGTAATAAACAGAATCCATTGAAATGGTTATGTCGCCTAATTCACAAGGGTAAAATGGATATGCTGGGCCAACCCAAATATTGTTCCATGCATTCGGATGGTATGTTACTGCTTGGCTTGCTGTCAAAGTACATCCACGATTCTGCACAACAACGGTATAGGTGCCCGGCGATGGATTAAATATTTGTGGATTTTGCTGGTTACTAGTATAATTACCGGGCCCTGTCCACTGGAAACTGGTTGCTCCAGGGGAAGTGGCTGTTAATTGAACAGCACAAAAATAGGGGAGTTGTTGTTGACAGTCAGCGTGGGGGTTTGCACAATTTTGCTCACTTGGCTAACGCATCCACCTGCATCCCTCACAACAAGTCCATATGTTCCAGGTGTATTTACTGTGAGTGTTGGTGTTGTGATATTTCCTGTCCATAAGTAGGTTACTGCACCAGTAGCCTTAACTAGCGAAAGGGCAACGTTGCCCCGGGCAAAGCGTTACTGGATTGGCATTAGATTATCTGCGCGCTCATGTGCAGTTTTTCCAGGAGATCCTTCCACCTCCATACGTTGGTGCACCGCTGTAGCCCGAATTGCTTTGCGTGATCCTGCAAATAAAATCGCCGCCGGGTGAAGGACAAATGGAACAGCCAAAATCTGCACCGGTTCCGCCATAGCACCCCGACCAGTTAACGGTTCCCTGATCATTTAACTTGGTCAGTAACACATCATTGCTTCCATATGGATTGCCTGGAAAATTGTTGACCGACAGGCCTGAATTGCTGTTTGATTCGCCGCAAGCAAAAACGGTTTGAATATTGTCAACGTAAAGGCTGTTGAAGGCATCATATCCAGGCCCCCCGATGAATTTGGACCAAACGAGATTTCCAGTGTTGGTGAATTTTGCAATAATTCCGTCCCCATTGCCCGGAGGGGATGTTGGTGTAGTTCCCAAAGCAGCAAGGTTGGTGCTATTTGTAAATCCAGCGACATAGATATTTCCTGAACCGTCAACAGCTACTGCATTTCCATCATCCAGTCCGCTGCCACCAAGATACCTGCCCCATTGCCGGGTTCCATTCGCCGGATTGATGCTGGCAACAAAAATATCAGTGCCACCGTTAAAAGTTCCGCCCTGAATTCCCGGTGAAGAAATTGCATTATTGCTTGCCGTGAAGCCGGTGATGATAATAGAAAACGGGTTCCCCGGAGGTCCATAGATGCAAACTCCCAGCACCTGGTCGTCGTTGAAACCGCTATAAAATGTGCCCCATTGACGCTGACCAGTGGTTGTGAACCGAGCCAAGAATCCTGCGATGAACCCGCTGGTGTTGGAGATATAGGGCTGATAGGTACCAGCAGTGGCAATTTCGGTTGAGCCGTTGGTGGTTGATGCTCCCCATGAATATATTCCCATATTCATCCACATCGATGCAGGTGCCAACGTCGCCGCCGCTCCCGCCATAATAAGTTGACCATACCCTTCCTCCGCTGGAATTGAATTTCACGAGGAATGCATCGTTGTCTCCACCAAAGTTATTTTGATGAATACTGCTATTGGGGCCGTTGTTTCCAGCAATTCCATTGTTGCTGAAAGTATTTCCTGTAGCGTAAAAATTTCCGGTGCCGTCCACATCGATCGCATAAATAAATTCATTGCCGTTGCCCCCGTAATAGGTAGCCCGCCAACCCCGCCCACTCCAAACCCGACCTCCACCGCTCCAAGACGGCCCCCGGCCGGACGGGCGCTCACCAAGCACACTGACCAAATCAGGATTTGCGCTGGCCAGATGAAATCGATTTGATGCCTTTGTCGTTGCTGTAACCAGCTCTGAAGATTCTCAGCGATTCCGGGCCGGGGGGGCCCCGGGCCCCCCCCGGCCCAAGCCCCCGCAACAGCAGCTAATGGTAACTGATTTTTCAAATGGGTGGCCCATTTAAAATGAATTATATAGTTGAAACAGTGTTGGGGGAGCGTGGGGGGGGGGGGGGGGGGGGGCCGGGGGGGGGGGGGGCCGGGGACTCCTCCACGCGCCGCCGGGAACGGCGGGCCGCCCCCCGCCCCCCGGGGCGGGGGGGGGGGGGGGGGGGGGGGGGGGGGGCGGGGGGGGCGCCCCCCCCCCCCCCCCCCCGGCGCGCCCCGGCCCCGGCCCGGGGGGGGGGGGGGGGGGGGGGGGGCGGGGGGGGGGGGGGGGGGGGGGGGGCGGGGGGGGGGGGGGGCCTGCCTCCCAAGAGAGGCTATTTGGTTGGCATAAAATACGGCAAGCCCTCAAACCACCTGCTCGGTCTTAAACTCCGAATTGGTGTGGAAGGTGATTTCGGGGTAATTCTGCTTTTCCATGTTCAGCGTCCATTCGGAGCCGGCAAGGAAAACCATGTTGTTGTCCTTGTCAAAGCAGATGTACTTGGGTTTGAGCCGCGCGAATTTCTCCAACACTTCCTTGTCATCCGAAGTGAGCCACAGTGCTTTGAAATAGGGCAGCGAATCAAAGTGGCAGGAGGCACCATATTCGTGCTGCAAGCGGTATTGGATGACCTCGAATTGCAATTCGCCGACGGTGCCGATGATACGCCTTGCGCCTGGTTCTTGGGTGAAAAGCTGCGCCACACCTTCGTCCGTGAGCTGCGTAATGCCCTTTTCGAGTTGCTTGCTCTTCATCGGATCATCGTTGATGAGTTCCTTGAAGATTTCGGGCGAAAAGGTCGGTATTCCCCTGAATGTGAAGTTGGAGCCTTCGGTCAACGTATCGCCGATCTTGAAATTTCCTGTGTCATACAAGCCGATCACGTCGCCCGGAAATGCCTCGTCTACGATACTTTTCCGTTGCGCCAAAAAGCTCGCAGGACTGCTGAAGCGCACTTTTTTATTCAACCGCACGTGGTGAAAGAAGGTGTTCCGCTCAAATTTGCCGGAGCAAACCCTCAAAAAGGCGATACGGTCACGGTGGCGCGGGTCGAGGTTGGCGTGGATCTTGAAAATGAATCCGCTGAATTCGTTTTGGGTGGGCTCGATGAATCCTTGGTCGGTCGGGCGTGGACGCGGAGTAGGCGCGATCGTGATGAATTTCTCGAGCAGTTCGCGCACGCCGAAGTTGTAGAGCGCACTTCCGAAGAAAACCGGCGCGATATGGCCGCTGTGGTATTCTTTTTCGTCGAATGCATCGTAAACGCCCTCGACCAATTCGACTTCCTCGCGGAGTTTGACCGCTTGTCTTCCGAGTTCCTTGTCCAGACGTGGATCGTTCAAGTCTTGAATATGAACCACATCCTTGGCCATTTTCTGGATGTCTGCATCGAAGAGGCGCAATTGCTTTTCTTCAAGGTCATAAACGCCCTTGAAATCCGAGCCAATGCCGATCGGCCAACTCAGCGGACGTACCTTGATGGAGAGCTTGGCCTCCAATTCGTCGAGCAAGTCAAAGGGATCTTGTCCCGGGCGGTCCATTTTGTTGATGAAGACGATCACCGGGGTGTCGCGCATGCGGCAGACCTCCATGAGGCGTTCGGTTTGTTCCTCGACGCCTTTGACGCAGTCGATCACGAGGATCACGGAGTCCACGGCCGTCAAAGTGCGGTAGGTATCTTCTGCAAAGTCCTTGTGGCCAGGCGTATCGAGCAAGTTGACGAAGGTGTCATGGTATTCGAATGCCATCACGGAGGTCGCCACGGAAATGCCCCTTTGCCGTTCGATTTCCATGAAGTCGGAGGCCGCGGTTTTGGTGATTTTGTTGCTTTTGACCGCGCCTGCGGTCTGAATAGCGCCACCAAAGAGCAGCAGCTTTTCGGTCAAAGTCGTCTTGCCCGCGTCAGGGTGGGAGATGATGGCAAACGTGCGCCGCTTGCTGATTTCCTTTTCGTTGCTCATGTTTTTCCGTAAACGAGGCGCAAAGATAGGAAAAAATAGGAGGGAGGGGTTAGGCGATGCGTTTCTCGAATTCATTGAGGAATTCGCGGAAGTAGCGGCAGTTTTGGGCGACGGTGTCGATGCGAATGTGCTTGAAGATTTCCGGACATTGACCCTCGCTGTAACTGCTGTTTTCTTTGAGTTCCCTTTTCGGGTTGTCGATCATCATTGGATTGTCTACAAAACTCAATTCCGACTTAGCGAATGCATTGAATCGTTCTATATCCGAAAAGATAAGCGCTTCAAGGGTTTGGATATTAAGCAGAAAAATCCCTCTGCCGTCGATCACCTTGTTGGATTCATTGAAGTAGGTTTGACGCTCCAGCTTCTTTTCCCGATTGTCCTCAAATGCGTCCAGGTCCCGAACAAAAACAATGACATCAGCCTGATTGTTCTCGTAAGCCTTTCTGAGAAGATGCTTCGTCTTTTGAGAATCGAGCATGCTGCCATGGATTTCACGCAGCAAAGTCTTGAAATTGACAATGTTTGCGAACTTCTGCACTAGAAGATTTGCAACGGCCTCCGTGTCATGCGGATGCTCGCCTATGATGCCAACCAGTTTCATTTGACCTTGTCCACCTCCAAATCAGAAAACCGCCAATAATCACTGAGATACATGTCAGACATGAAATTTTGGGCATTGGCGATTTCTTTGTCATCCAAATGCCGAAAAGTGGAACCCTTTTCAGGATCGAAGTCGGCAATGATGATTCGGTCCAATTCGTCTTTGTTGAGGATGTCCAAGACTTGGGGGGAGTGGGTCGTAAGGATGATCTGCTTGTTTTTCGACTGTTCCTTGAGGAAAGCCATGAGTTTTTGGAGTTGGTGCGGGTGGATACCTAGTTCAGGTTCCTCTACCGAAGTTACATAGGAAACAATAGTTGAACCTTTCAATGTGAAATTGATGTGGGAGGACTTACAGACCTCCATAATCAACAGAACAATACGTTTTGTCCCGTCTGAGAGATTCTGGAATGGGTAATAAGCGCCATTAATCTCAAACAAAAAACGAAAACCTTTAGCTTCATAGGTTTCATTCAGTATCCCTGGATCAATCCAACCTTCCTGAACTTTCATGTTGGTAATAGCGGTATATGCTCTTATCCATGGGATCAATTCGTCCTTTAGCTCATCAAAGGACTGTACAAGTATATTGCTAATTGATTTGCCATCAATGTCTTCATGTTTCTCACTCCTCCATTTTTGATTGACAATTTGAGAGAGCTGAGTTATTGAATTCAGGTCGTTCTCATCTTGATACAATTTACTCACAACGCCTTTTCGGAATGACCACCCAGCTTCAAAATTCGTCAAAAAGGGAATGGATTTTGGGATAGAATGCTTGAATAGGAAATTTCCAAACGGTGCAAATCCAGGAAAATCAGTGCTATTCGCATGAACTCTTATCCGTTCAAGCGAATTTTGGATGTTCAAATTTTCAGCATCGAGAACTCCGCGATTCAAAATGCCAAATACAATTGCATTCGGAGAGTCTTTTCCTTGGATAAAAACCAGTTTTGATCCGAAATCTGCCTCCCTCTCCAAAAAGGCAGGCTTTACATTGAGGGTTTCTTTAATCCCCTCCAACAAATTCGTCTTCCCCGTCCCGTTCTTCCCAATAATGATATTCAGCCCGGGCTTAAACGTCACGTCGCAGCTCACGATGGACTTGTAGCCTTCGATATGGGCACTGTGGAGGTAGGGTTTGAACTCTGACATCTTTTTCGAACTTTTTTCAAAGATAGACCAAACAGATATCAATGCATCACTGCAAACCGCTTGGAAACCCCGTCGGCTTGGAGCAAATACATTCCGTTGGGTAGGTGAGAAACGTTGACATCCGCTGAATTGCCTGTTTGGAATGTGATCGGGGCGAACGCTTCCCGGCCTTGTAAATCCAGTACCTTGACATTTGGCAGTTTTCCTGTTGAAACGCTGACATGAAGAAGCTCCTTCGCAGGATTGGGGAAAACATTCATTTGCAGGTCAACATCCACGGTTTCTTCCATGCCGATCGGTGTAAAGGTCGTCAGCGTGTACCGCTTCAAAAAGTCCCAGATATGCCGGCTCGCGTTGATGTCCATGTTGCGGTTGCCGCCGCTGCCCAAATCGCGGTTGGCGCCCGGCCATGCAAAGCCGCCGTTGACGACTTCATACAGCAAAACTTCGCTGTTTTGGTCGCCCAGCCAACGGTGGCTGATGATATGGGAGCCTTCATTGGCGGTGTCTGGCAAATTGACGGTGATTTCGTTGCCGAGTGCATTATTATGTGCTTTCCAGAGGTTGACCAACTGCTGAACGCTTCCCCAAATTCCGGGCAAACCGGTGTAATAGTAGATGACACTGTCTGCCGTGCCCTGAATCATCATCACAGGAACCGGGCGGGTCGTCTGACAATAGAACGCGGCGCTGTCTGCGATGCTGGCGCCGACCGCAGCCACAGCGGCTAAACGACCACTCAGCTCGCAAGCCAAGCGATGCACCATGAATCCGCCTTGTCCCATCCCAACGGCATAAACGCGGTTCAAATCAATTCCGTAGCGAGAATGCAGCGTGTCAATCAAAACATTGATGTAATCAACATCCTTGGTTCCAGAGCCAAATGGCGCATTTTGACCCACATTCCAATCCGAGAAGAAACCCCAAGGATGGCAAACGATGAAGCCTTCGGCGTCGGCAATGGGATTGAACTGTGTCAAAGTGTCCTCGTCGCGTCCGTCGGCGCCGAGGTAATGAAAGTCGAGTAACAAGGGTAGGCTATCATTGGAGGTCCAACCTGTCGGAAGGTGCAAGTCAAAGTTTCTGATGATGTTGTCATGCACAAAGCTGCCAGAAACGATCTGTCCCGCAGAAATTTGGGATATGGCAAGATATGCAATGAAGAGGATCAGTTTTTTCATCGATCGATCATTTTGAACCGTTGAAATTAGCTATCGTTCGCAAACAAACTACATGGCAATCATCAAGGAAGTTGGAATTAAAACAAAAAAAGTGGAACTTCACGGTAAGAATCACTATCAGCTTCTAGAGAAATATATCCTCGGATGATGGCTTTGCTTTGCCGAGTACATTTGTAAGTAATTGGCTTTTAAGCCTCTCAAGCTAGTATTTGCCTTTTAGCAGCTTCTATGAAATCGATCAACCTTACATTGTTTTTTGGCTTTTTCGTGATGGTTTTGTTTCAGCATTCTCCCCTTCGTGCTCAGTGCACAGGCGGGGCCAATGCAGGTTCGATTTCACCCACCACGACCTTTCAAACGATCCCATGTGCCAGAGCAGGAGAGTACTATACGTTTGTGGCGACAGCCGGAGCCACCTATACATTTAGCTTTTGCCAAGGAGGTGGAAACGGTAACGGCATCGATACCTATCTGACGATCCTGGACAATGGTGGCGCTGCAATACCAGGTGCATTCAACGACAATGCTTGCTTTCCAGTTTATTCCGAGGTTGTCTGGGTTGCCACGGCAACGGCCACCTTTCGCATTCGCATCAGCCTGCCGCCTGTAGGTTGCGGTGCCAATGCCACCTGCTTGACGCTCGCCTACCGTATGACCAATCCGCCAGGGCCCGGCGTCAATTGTGGCAATCCCATGATCATCGCAGCGTTGCCCTACTCAAACACTGGTCTCACAACCTGCGGAAACGGCAACACTTACACTAGTGCCCATGCCTGCGGAAGCACCTACATGAACGGCGAGGACTTCATTTTCAGGTATACAAGTCCTGGAAATGAATGTATTAACCTTTCTTTGACAGGCACATCCAACTGGGTCGGGGTTTTTGTTTACAACGGATGCCCCAACACCATCGGCACGACTTGCGTGGCTCAGGCGACCTCGGGGGCTGGCAATCCTTCGCTCAGCAACGTGCAACTCGTCGCTGCGGGAACCTACTATTTCTTGGTTTCCACGTTGCCTCCACCTAATTGCACGCCCTTCAACATTTCGATCAGCCGTTGCCCAACCGGTACGACTTGCAGTTATTCCAGGGTCATTCCAAGCTTGCCGTATTCACAGACTGCACTCACGACTTGCGGTTTTGGAAATGACTACAACAGCACACATGCTTGCACCGATGCCTACATGAATGGCGAAGATTTCATCTTCAGCTATACCATTACCTCCCCCAAGTGCATCGACATTTTCACGACCGGAACCACCAGTTGGGCTGGCTTGTTTGTGATGAACGGTTGTCCAAGTAATGTTGGCACCGCCTGTATTGCCAAGAATGTCAGCATTTTCGGCAACCCGACATTGACAGGTGTGCAATTGACAACGCCGGGGACATACTATATCATGGTGGACACGAAGCCGCTACCTAATTGTACCCCCTTCAACATTCTCGTCGATACCTGCCAGCCTGCCGTACCCTGTGGGTCCAATCCACCTGCTGACAACGGTTGCCTAGGTGCCACCAATATCTCCAACTATACCTCTTTTTGTGGCAACACAGATACCGTCCAATTTACCCCGGACGGGCCTGGAAACCTTCCCGGCACTTTTTGCGGCACGATTGAGAACAACTCCTGGTGGAGTTTTGTCGCAGATACCACCGTCGTGCACTTCTTCTTCACGGTCAGCAATTGTTACTTCGGAAATGGTATTCAGGCACAGGTCTTTTCAACTACGAATTGCACTTCCTTTACGGCGGTTTCTAACTGTTTCAACCCAGGAACTGCCACGAATGGCACGATTACCGCAACCGGATTGGTGCCGGGACAAACTTACTATTTGATGGTCGACGGCTATGCCGAAGACGATTGTGACTACACTGTCTCCTGGGATGGCGGTCCGTTGCCCGTTGAGTTTGGAAGCATCAATGCCCTTTTGGTGGATGGCAAAGTTCATGTGAATTGGGAAACGCAATCCGAAAGCAACTGCATGGGCTTCTTCATTGAGCGCGGCACGCCTGATAATTCCCGTGAAATCAATGGATTCCAATGGCAAGAGGCAGGATTCGTTGAAAGTCCATTCGGAACAACTTCCTCGCCGCAGTCATACTTTTTCATCGATAACGATGCCCCGACCGGAGATGCCTACTACCGCATTCGTGAAATCGACTACGATGGTTATTCGTCCTATTCCGAGGTACTCCGTGTGGTAGATGGGGTTGCCGCTGGAAATGATTTGTTGGAAATATATCCGAATCCAGCGCGTGACCGCATCTTTTTGAGCTTGGCCTTTGCACAACCGGGAGTGGCCAACTTCAGCTTGATTGATGTTTCCGGCAAAGTCATCTTTGCCCAGCAACTCGGTGAATTCCAGATGGGAACTTACTCGCGGCAAGTTGCATTGCCAAACCTGCCGATGGGAATCTATATTTATGACGTCACCATGGGAAATGAGCGCTTCCGCGGTAAACTGATGGTGCAGCAATAAGGGTAACGAACGGCTTTGAGCTGAATTTGAACGCGCGAATTCCTGGTGAATGCGTCCTGAAAGCATTTGTGTTGTTGGCGGAATCAAGTATTTTTCAATTTGGCAGCTACTTGCCTATATTGAGAAAAACTTGAGATATGGCCACCATTGAAACGCAAAAGACTTCCAACCGGGTACTGGAAGAGGGGCAACGCAGCAGCACCAATTTCTTCGATAGCGATCTTGTATTACGTGAATTGCTGGATGAAGCCTTAAACGGGCAAGCCAAGAGCCATTTATTGCCGCTGCTCGAACGATTGGGGGGCAAGGCAGCGACGGAAATGGATGCACTTTCCCTTACCGCTGACCGGAATGTACCCGAGTTGATCAAACGCGACAAGTGGGGACAAACCATCGATGAAATCCGGTTTCATCCAGCCTATTGGAGCCTGATGCAGATTGCCGTCGATTCGCAAATGCTCCGGTTAAAATGGGATCCCGAATTGCGCCAACGGTTTGCTGGTCAACGCCATAAAATGGGATTTGCCTTGGGATACCTCTTTGCCATGAGTGAATCCGGCCAATATTGTCCGCTTTGCATGACCGATGGCGTGGCGCATCTGATCGACCAATTTTGTGAACCGGAAGACAAGGACAGGCTCCTGCAGCACATTTTCACCGCCGACTTGGCTGATTTCTATACTGGGGCGATGTTTTTGACTGAAAAAGCAGGTGGCTCAGACGTCGGCGCCAATTTGGTTGAGGCAAGATCGCTTGGAAATGGCAAATACAGCCTTCACGGCGAAAAATGGTTTTGCAGCAACGTCAATGCGCAACTGATTTTTGCGCTGGCGCGAACGAATCCGGAAGTCAAAGGCACCAAGGGTTTGTCGATCTTCTTGATTGAACGGCAGCTGGAAAATGGTGAACGCAACCCGATCGAGATCGTCAGGCTCAAGGACAAGCTCGGCACCCGCAGTATGGCGAGCGGAGAATGTTTGCTCGATGGAACCGTGGGCACTATGGTAGGCCCTGAATTCCAGGGATTTCGCGTAATGACCGAGATGATCAATCTCTCGCGCATGTACAACAGCGTAGCCGCGCTTGCGGGTGGGCGGCGCGCATTGGTGGAGGCGTGGCAATTCCTCAGTTTCCGGAGAAGCTTTGGGAAAATTGCCTTGGAGCATGCTTTGGTCCGTGCCAAATTCTGGGAATTGGGCGCCTTGCACCTCGCCAATTTTCAACTCGTATGGCGCGCCATCAAGGCGATGGATGCCGCCGAAGAAGGTGATGAAAATGAAGCCGAACTTCTGCGATTTCTCACGCCGATGGTCAAACGGGATTCGGCAGAATTGGCAGTCTATCTCTGTCGGGAAAGCATGGAATTGATGGGCGGAATGGGATACATCGAGGACACGGTATTGCCCAAAACCATGCGTGATGTCATGGTTCTTCCAATCTGGGAAGGCGCGGGTAACATCATGATTTTGGACATGTTAAGGGCTGCATCAAAAAGTAAAGGTTTAGCGTTGTTGCTTGCGGAAATTGATTCGCTGTGCGTCGATAATTTGGTTTTGGGCCAAGCCATCCGAGAGGAAGCAAAGGTGTTGGCAGCGCGTTTTGAACAGATTCGATTGCTCTCGCAAGACGAACAGGAATATCAGGCAAAGGCAGTTTTGCTGAGACTCACACGCTGTTACCAAGCAGCATTGTTGTTGGGAGATTCCGGAAAGGATACGTCGGGAAGATGCTTTGTCGCATTAGATTGGTTATTAAGTGATTGGGTTAATTTTGAGGGCAAACGGAATGCACCGCCATTGCGTGCAGAGATCGACACATTGATCGGATGGGACTTTTGAAAACTTTTTCTGCGATTGGGGCTAAACTTGGGACACCATGATCAGATTCGGATGGTTTTGTCTGCTTTTTGGGTTTTCTGTTTTGACGCTGCATGCACAGGTATCGCTGCAAAAGGCCGATAGCCTGACCTTGCATTTTCCGGGTAAGCCGTTGGAAAAGGACCCTTATCCGCCTGCAGTTATTTTTCTCGATGGATACCTGATGGTCTTCCCAGGTGATTTTACTGCACATTTCTTTCAGAGGCAGGATACCGGATATGTCTATCGATCAACGATCAAGTTTTGGACGGAGAAAAATGGAAAGATCTTTTGGCGCCAAGCTTTTCAGTTTTTCGTCGCCAATGGCAGCCTTTGGGGGATTGGAGACCAGTGTCTCTATCGATATTCACTGACAAAACCGGAATCTCCCATCAAGACAATCAACCTGTTCGCTCCGGGGGGCCAATATTTGGTTGATTGCCCTTATGAACTTGTGAATGTGGGCCCAAAAGAAGGGGACATTTATCAACTTTATCTCCCAACACGCACGCTTTCGAGATCAAAAACGCTAATCCCATCAGACAAAGCCAAGCAAAAAGCAAACGCAGGCGCGATGTTCGCGAGATTCGATTTGATCCTGGACGACATGCCAAAGGTAATTGATCGGCAAGGATACGGGATCAATAGGCAGACAGACTTAACAGCCTTCGTAAACTTCCACTACTCGTGGTTACGCGAAGGAAACATTGTCACCGACGGCCGACAAATCTTCCATAGTACCCATGCCGACGGGAAAATTCGATGCTTCGATTTCAAAGGAGAACTCGTGGATTCAATCAATGCGATTGGAGAGATGTTGCCAAGGCAATACCTGAAATCACCAGATAAATTGACAAGGTCTGCTGTTACGGCCTCGATCGACGCCTCGGGCTACTATGATAACCTGATGACATTCAGTAACAAAGAATACCTCGTTAGACAATATGGATTGCCCAAAGGGGCAGATGGTATACGGGGCAAGCACCTACAGCTCATTAATAAGGTTTCGAAAAAGATCTATGAAATGCCCATTCCCTTGACCATCCACTACCTTAGAGTCGATCGAGACCAACTTTATCACGTCTCCGAATGGGATTTTTCAAAGGGATTTGTGAAAATTCAATTTTTTGACATCCATGTAAAGGAGAATGCCCATTGACCATCAAGGTCGGCCACAAAATGATGCAAGTACATACGTATTTCGAAACGGAAATTTACTTTGAAGCTGGTCCTGCACGGGTCTGGGACGCCCTGACCAACCCGGAAAAGACGCGCCAATACATGTATGGCGCCGTCATACACACAGATTGGGAGGAGGGTAGTCCGATTACCTGGGAGGTTGAGATCGGAGACGAACGGTTCGTTGCAGTCCAAGGGCATTTGAAAGAACTCAAGCTGTTCAAACGATTCGAATTCACCGTTTTTGTACCCAATTCCGGAGTCGCAGACATTCCTGAGAACTACATTACCACGACCTACGAACTGCACCGTGAAGGCGACCGCACACGCTTGCATGTGCGCCAAGGCGACTATTCCAAGGTTGACAATGGTGAAGCCCGCTACCTTGACACCGCCAATATCTGGCAAGCTGTAACCCCCAAGTTGATTGCCATTGCGGAATCCAGGGAATTGCATCCAAGCAATGATCATGCTTGATTTGACGGTGGTTTCCAGGCGCAGCATTCCTAGCTGACTCCAATTCCTAAAGCGGATCATTTTGTATTCCCAATGTCGAAGGCACCCAGCCTGCACCTTTGTCCATTTTCCATTTTCAATTCCCCATTCATTCTTAACTTCGCCAAATGAATGAAAACCTGAATCCCGCCTTTGATCGTTTGGTGAAAATTGTCCAGGAATTGCGCGAAAAATGCCCTTGGGACCGCGAGCAAACCAAGGAAAGTCTGCGCACACTGACCATCGAAGAAACATTTGAGCTCAGCGATGCGATTTTGCAAGACGATTGGCAGGAGTTGAAGACCGAAGCCGGGGATATCTTGCTGCATGTGCTTTTCTATTCGCGGTTGGGGGAGGAGCAAGGCCACTTTTCGACGGAAGACATGATCAATACGCTCATTGACAAGTTGATCCGTCGGCACCCGCATATCTACGGAAATGTACAAGCCGATTCCGCCGAGCAGGTGACAATCAACTGGGAGCAGATCAAAATGGAGGAGAAAAAGGATCAGAAGAAGAAATCCGTACTCAGTGGTGTTCCGCAAAGCATGCCGGCGCTGATCAAGGCTCAACGCATGCAGGAAAAGGTCGCCTCGGTTGGTTTTGATTGGAGCGAACCGGAGCAAGTCTGGCGCAAGGTGCAGGAGGAGTTGGAAGAATTCAAGGTTGAAGCCGATTTGCACAAGGCAAACGGCAACAATCTTGAGAAAATGGAAAAGGAATTTGGGGATTTGCTTTTCAGCTTGGTCAATTTTGCGCGCTTCATCAAAGTGAATCCAGAGGATGCTCTGGAAAAAACAAACCGGAAGTTTCGCAATCGCTTTGAATACCTCGAAGCCAAAGTCGCAGCGGCGGGCGGCAATCTAAAGGAGATGTCATTGGAAGAGATGGATGTGCTCTGGGAAGAAAGCAAAGCGCATTTCGCCTGACGAAAAAAAAGCCTGCTCCAACGAGGAGCAGGCATACCAACTAACCAAACTTACTGATCAACTTATCTTCTTATCTACTTCAGCGCAAAGATCAATTGCCCCGATCGACCGTGACAAAACAAAAGAAACCATATTCTTACATCTAAAAACTGGAAATGCCTGTGATTCAGCGCAGCAGTGATTGGACCTCCAATTGAATGGTGGATTGTTTATCGAAAAATGGCTAATATTAGCCCGGGTCAAATCGAAAGCATGACCACCGCCTATGGCTAGTTCAGAAAACATGGATCCCCTCTACAAGATCATTAAGCAGCTCTCTGAGGAGGAGTTTGATGATATCTATCAGAATCTTACCTCTAACAAGGCTGAGAAAAGCGCGCTCTTCCTCAAGACAATTCGGGAAAGCGACAATCCAGTGGAGGATTTTCTGGAGAAACAGGACATTTCCGCCTCGGCGTTTTATGTTTTGAAATCGCGCCTCAATCAAAAAGTTGAGAGTTTCCTGCTCAATCGACTGGGTGATCCCAAAATGGAGGCCATCCACAAGGTCTTCAAGGTCTATGACCTGATGTTCAACAGCCCCCGGGAAATATCGATTACGACACTCAAGCGTCTGGAAAAGACGATGATCGAGATCGACAATCCCCTCGTGTTGATGGTGGTTTATCGAGCACTAAAAATGCTCCACAACCACGACGATGAAAATCGCAACGAATACGACAAGCAGTTCAATCAGGCGGTCGCATTCTATCTGACAACGGAAAAGGCTATCAATGCCGTCATGGCATTTTTCAGGGCCTATGACCGCTGGTATCTCGGACGTCGCAAAACCGACTTTAACGAGATTATCAAGATCATCGAGAGTGTCAACAACCTCAACAATCTCTACGATTCCCAGCGAATCTATATTTGCAAATCCATCATTCACTTGTATTCCAGGCAGTTTCTGGACCTGCCCGAGCGTGTACTGGACATCATGGATCCGCAAGAGGAGGTCTTCGAACGCTGTTTTACGATCTTGGAAAATGGCAAGGAAGACATTCTCTTCAAAAACATCAACCTGATTTTTGACTTCCTGCGCTACCTCTATTACCACAATCAGAAGGCAAGGGACCGGGAAAAGATCTACTTCGAATTGCTCGACTACAAGATCGAGGAGCTTCTTACCGATTTCAATTTCGGAATGGAATGTTCGCAAATCTTGTTTTTCAAGCTGCAACGCCACCTGAACGAAGACACGTTGGAGGAGATGTTGCAGGATTACAAACAATACATTCGCAAGATCGACATCGATCCGGAGCGTATGGTGACGTTTGTGAACTATTCGATGTTTCAGGCCTATGTCGCCTTTTATTCGAAGAACTACGAAAACGCTTCCCGCATTCTATATCGGATGCGCAACAAGGTCAACCTTCGGAAATTTCCGCACATGGACGCCGAAGTCAAGCTTTTTTTGGCCTTCACCTATGTCTTGCAGGATGAAGTGGACCTAGCCAATCAATTGATTTTTAGCTTGCAGCGTCAGTTCAAGAAAAGCTACTTCAGCGAATATGACAATGGCCGCATGTTCCTGAAAATCCTGTCCAATCGCCTTAGCGGGAAGTCAGCGAAAAAGGTTGGACAGACGAAGAAGCTCCTTGAGGAATACCATGAGGCCAATACTGGCACGCAGGCTTTCCTTCCTTATCTTGATTTGTCGATCGCTTTCAGCAGTAACAAAGCGCAAGATTAAACGGATGGACTGCTGAAGTTGGTTCAGCACGGTGGAATATTGAAAAAGCGCTGGCAATTCAAAATTGTCAGCGCTTTTTCATTTACTCCGTTCAATCAAAAATTACTTAGGAAGACAGTAAAAAAAAAGGGATCAAAAAGATCCCATTTTCTAACTTCTAAAACAAGCCAAAACATCAAATGGTGATGGCCTGAAGATACCGTGAGTTGAGTGGTTTGTTGAGGTATTTCTTGACGAAGCGGTTGCTTGCTGCCCTGTCAATGTCTCTTGGACTGATCGAGGACGAAAGCATGATGATCTTACTCTTGTCAAGGATCGGCGATTCCAGCTTCTCAAATTCCTCCAAGAACTGAAACCCGTCCATGATCGGCATATTGATGTCCAGAAAGATGAGATCGGGCAAATTTTCTGCGACTTTGGCGTTCACACGCAAAAAGTCGAGTGCATCAGTCCCAGTCTGAAAAACCATCACCCTTTCGGAGAAGTTATTTGACTCAATGATCTTCTGATTGATGATGTTATCAATCTCATCCTCATCGATCAGCATTACGAATTTATAAGCTTGTGACATAAAAACTGAAGCATTACTGAAAGTCCATCGCCTTACAAAGCAATCCAAATATAAAGCAGCGTAAGGTTTTTCCCAACATATTTTCAAAAAATTACAAAAAAACTTGCAAAAAATGCAGGACTTGGGAATTCCATTCTTAGGAACATAAAAAAAGTCGCCCTCAGCGAGGGCGACTTTTTTTACATTCTCTTTGAGCGTGATCAGTGGGCGCTCAGGTAGCTTGCGACGCCTTCTGATGTGGCAGTCATCGCATCCTTGCCCTCGGACCAGTTTGCAGGGCAAACCTCGCCTTTTTCTTCGTTGTGTGTCAAGGCATCCACCATGCGGAGTGCCTCCTCGATGTTGCGGCCCAATGGAAAGTCATTGACCACTTGGTGACGGACGATACCAGCCTTGTCGATCAGGAACAGACCGCGGTAGGCTTGCGGTACGCCTTCGAATTCGAGCGACATGTTGCCGTTTTCGTCTTCGCTGTAGGCATACTCGCCAGCAAGGACGTCGTAGTTGCTAGCAATTGTCTTGCTCAGGTCAGATACCAAAGGGTAGGTGACACCTTGGATGCCGCCATTGTTCTTGGGTGTATTCAACCAAGCCCAGTGCGAGAAATGCGAATCCACCGAACAACCAATAAGTTGCGTGTTGCGCTTCTCAAATTCGGCCAATTTCTCTTGGAAGGCCAAAATCTCCGTGGGGCAGACAAAAGTGAAATCCAATGGATAGAAAAACAACACCACATACTTGCCCTGGAATTGGGACAATGTGAAGTTATCTTCGAAGTCTCCGCCGTTTACGACTGCGGTTGCACTGAAATCAGGTGCGGGTTTACCAACTAATACTCCCATATTCTTTACTGTACTTGTATTTTGGAATCAAATAGTTTCAAAGGAACGACCAACTAACGATCGTTTGGCTTCTTGAAATGGTTAACCACCGTTTGCGGTTTTGGTTTCATGATCTTTCTCAATTTTTCAGGCATCCTTCCAATTCGGGGCTCTTTTCTCCACGAATGCATTCATGCCTTCTTTCTGATCCTCACTTGCAAAGAGCAAGTAGAAGTTTTTCCGTTCAAAGAGCAGACCATCTTCAATGCTTGTGTCAAATGACTTGAGCACGGCTTCCTTGGCAAGTTGCACGGCAATCGGGGGCATGGCAGCCACCTGATCGGCGAGATTCAAGGCTTCGTCCAGATAGAGTTCGGGGGCTACAACTTTGTTGATCAGTCCTGCCGCATGTGCTTCTCGGGCCGAAATGAAGCTGCCAGTGAGCACCATTTCCATGGCCCTTGCCTTGCCAATGGCGCGTGTGAGGCGTTGTGTGCCGCCTGCACCCGGCATGACGCCGATTTTGATTTCCGGTTGTCCAAATTGTGCGGTTTCGCTTGCGACGATCATATCGCAGATCATCGTGAGCTCGCATCCTCCTCCCAATGCAAAGCCGCTTACCGCTGCAATCACGGGCTTTTTGGTGCGTTTGATGGCATCCCACTTGCTGAACATGTCTGTTTTGTGCATGTCGATGGCTGTCTTTCCAGCCATTTGCTTGATGTCGGCGCCAGCTGCGAAGGCACGCTCGTTGCCGGTGATGACGATGCAACGCGTCTCCGGGTCGTTGTCGAGTTCGCGGAAAGCGTGCACGAGTTCATCCATGAGCTCCAAGTTGATCGCGTTCAGCTCCTTGGGGCGGTTGAGACGAATCAAACTCACAAAAGGGCGCTTTGCACGCTCCACGAGGATAAATTGATATTCCATTGGGCCAACCATTTAGCCCGCGAAATTAGAAAGAAATCACCGAAAATGCAGGAGAACTAGCGAAGATCGTCATCCGATTCGCTACCGCTTTCCGCCGAAAGCGGCGGGGTGAGCAATTCGACGCTACGCAGCAACTGAAACATGAGCCATCCGACCAAGATGCCGACAAGTGCGGCCATGATAGCCCCGATGGGATAGGTATAGCCGGCATAGATTCTCATCAGTGCAAACACAAACACCAATGCCCACATGGCCATCAGATTCGGGCCTTGAAGCTGTTTGAGCCTTAGCCGCGCAAAGTGAAACACACCCGCCAAGGCAGCAATGCCCCAATCAGGCAAACTCACGCCCAAGGCGCGGCCATAAGCGGGAAGTTCAAGGCTGTGATGGAGGTACTCGAGTTGCACAGGAGAAGGCTGGAAAATGATCTTCGCCAGCAACATCGCCGCCTGGAAACTCAAGATAAACGAGGCCAATCCGAAAAAAAGACTGAAAACACCTGCTCCGGGCTTGGTCAGGTAAGTCACAATGGCCAAAAACACCAAAAATGGCACCCAAGCCTTCATGTCTCCCAGCAGCCCGGAATTCTGTTCCAAAAAATCACTTTGAAACACCGTCCGGATGAACCGGAAGGTACCCTTGTCTGCATCATCCAACCAAACTGCAAATGCACTCATGACGGTTCAACGGCTGAGGGGTTCGCATGTTTCGCAAAAAGAATCAGCCTTGGAGATGTGTTTTCTTCGAATTTTCCGCCGGCATAGTCCCCCCAAATGGTCGTGATTTCAAGTTCTGCCGCAGCAAAAAGCGATTCGAAGAGGCCAAGGTCGAACCCTTTGACACATTCCTTGAAATGATATTCCTTTCCGTCATCGACGAGATCGATGGTTTTGATCAGCATTCCATCTTCAAAGGAGCGGCGAATCGAAAAATGGATGCCTTCCCGGTCAATTTCCTGTGCGGGAACCAAATCTGCCAATACCTTGACAATGTTGAAGAAATCCAGAACAAAAGTTCCATCCGGCACCAGGCTGCGCTTTACATTTATCAGAACCTCGACATGTTCTTCCAGCGTTTCAAAATAGCCGAAGCTGGTAAAGAGGTTCAGAATGAAATCATAATCGCCATCGAGCGGCTGCCGCATGTCGTGCACGGCAAAGCGCAGACCTTCGGTAGCGGAGAGATTGGCGTCCGCGATGCTTGCTGCGGACAAATCGAGTCCGGTTACATCATAGCCATGTTGATGGATGAAGATCGAATGCCGGCCGCGTCCGCATGCCAAATCCAGAAAGCGGGATTCGGGGGGAGGAGCGAGGGCTTGCAGCAAATGGCTGATAAAGCCTTCGGCCTCCGCGTAGTCGCGGTGGCTGTACAAAATCGGGTACCATGGCGAGTCAAACCATGATTCAAACCATTGGCCCTGCATCCTTGGATTCGGTTTGGCGCAACTGCGTGGTCATTTGAGTAATTTTTTCCAGGGTATCGACAAACATGCCGAAGTGCTCGTCCTTGATCGTGCGCTTCATCAGGCGGGCAATCACACGCACATAATGGCTGTATTTGTCATAGAGCTTCTTGCCCTTGGGCGTCAAGTCAAGGTAGACCGCGCGGCGGTCGGTCTTGCTATTGACCCGCTTGACAAACTTCTGACGTTCGATTTTATCGATGATGGAGGTCAAGGTGCTCAGCTTGATGTTGAAGGCATCGCCAATCTCCTTCATTTTGCGACGGCCATTGATCGCCACGTACTGCAAAATCTCCATTTCCAATTCGGAGACTTTGAAATTGTCTTTGATATAGCGTTGATGCCTTCTGAAGACATCCCGCAACTCGATGAGACTTACCTCCAAGCGTTCAAGCTGGGTGGGTTCTCCGGTTTCATTTTCCTTTGGCATAAGCGAAACAGCGCTTTGGTGAATGTCCGGTTTTCCAGACCGATTATTTTTTGCCAGTCAGCGAAATTATCTCTTTCGGAATGATCGCCGATTTGGGTGATAAAGAACGGATGAATGTATTGATATCCAATAACTTAATTGAATATTGATTCCGATGTCGAAATAATTCGAATGTAAATCATTTCGAAGATCGATAAAATCTGTGAATCAAAAAAATACGGTTTCACGGAATTTTTCAAGTCATTTCCATTTTCCGCTTAGTTTTCTGAATTTTGGGAAGGTTGAAAAAGCCTTTTAGACAAGTACAGAAGATGGAAAAATTGATACAAGATTTTGCAGCACAGATGCGCGAGGGGATTGAAATCGGATCCAAGGCTGCATTTACGAAGCCCGAAAATGCGATTCACAATGTTTGCGTGATCGGCATGGGCGGATCGGCATTCGGAGGAGAAGTCGCCAAGAACTTCATTTCGGCAGATTGTCCCGTCCCTTTCGAAATCGTGCGCGACTACCGGATTCCGGGATATGTTTCCAAAAACACGCTTTTGATTGCAAGCAGCTATTCCGGCAATACAGAGGAAACGCTTGCCGCGCTGCATGCTGCCATTCCGCGCGGTCCCAAAATCGTTTGCATTACCTCGGGAGGCAAAGTGCTCGACATCGCCAAGGAAAACGGCTATGATCATATTCTCCTTCCAGGCGGCTATCCGCCTCGCACAGCCGCCGGATTCTCCATCATTCAGCAGCTGTTCATTCTGAAGGGTATGGGCCTGATCAAGGACTTCTCCAAAGCGCTGAACGAAGCGGTGGAGATCGTCGGCAAGTTTGATGGACACGATGATGCGCAGCTCATTGCCGAGCAGATGGTCAAGAAAATCCCGGTCATTTACAGTTCTCCGGCCTTCGAATCCATTTCCATCCGTTGGCGGCAGCAAATCGAAGAAAATTCAAAGCAAATCGCCTTTCACCACGTAATCCCTGAGATGAACCACAACGAACTCGTCGGATGGAAAAATCCTGAGGCATTGTTGGAAGATACGGTGGTGATCATGTTTCGCTCCAAGTACGACCATCCGCGCAACGTCATCCGCATGGACATCTGCCGCGATATGTTCACGGAATATGCAGACGCAGTAGTCGAGGTGAAGGCGGAAGGCAAGTCACATTTGGCGCAGCTGTTTTTCCTGTTGCACCTGGGCGACTGGGTGAGCTATTACTTGGCCCTGCTCAACAATGAGGATTCTATGCCGGTGGTGTCGATCGATTTCCTCAAAAACGAACTCGCCAAGCGCTAATACGATGGAAATTGGGCATGCAGTGGCGTTTTCTAACTGCGCGGGAATGTCCGTGCATCCATTGCATGCTCAACTGACAGGATTAATCTCCGCATGTTTTGCGGAGATTAGTAGTGTTATTCTCCGCAAATCCTGCTATTCACCGCATAATTTGCGGAGAATAGGTGTTCTAATCGCCGCAAAAGCGGCTATTCTCCGCAAAGCTGCCTATTCACCGCAAAATTTGCGGCGATTAGGTGTTCTAATCTCCGCAAAAGCTTCTATTCGCCGCAAAACCTGCACCGAATCATGAAAAAGGAAGTGAAAATCGGTTTGGCGATCCTTGCCGGGGTGTTGTTGCTTTACCTTTCCTTGACTTGGGTGAAGAGCATGCACCTGTTTGCCGTGAGTCGTTCGACGTATCAGATTCGTTTTCAGGATGTTTCCGGACTCAAGGGCGGCGATCAGGTGACGGTTTTCGGGTATCCCTCGGGGAATGTGGCCGCGATTGCGATTGACGGGGAAGGAGCTATTGTGACGATCAATTTGAGTGAAGATATCGCCGTGCAGACCGATGCCACGGCTTTGTTGCGCGTCAAGGAGATCATGGGCGGAAAAACCATCGAATTGACCCCCGGCAAATCTGGCAAGAAGCTGCCACACGATCAGCCCATTCCCGGTAGCACCTCACTGGATTTTTCATCAGCATTCGCCAAAACCGGGGAGTTTCTGGACAAATTCGACGCCAATGACGTCGATTCCCTGATGCAGGACATCACAAGGCTCGTGCATACCTTCTCCGATATGAGCGCGGAGTTGGACACGCTCGACACCCATGGCATGGTCAAGGATTTGCGGGAATCCGCGAGCAGCTTGAACCACATTTTGGCAGATGTTGAGCGCCGCAAATTGGTCGCGAGCATCGATCAAAGCCTCGGCAAGGTCAATCAGTTGGCTGAAAAGGCGGAAACTTCGTTGAATTCGATCACCAAGCTCACAGACCAAATCTCTGAGAAGACCCTTCCCAAAGCCGACAGCATGATGGCCAAAGTCAACGACATGCTCGGTGACAGCGAAGGCATGATCGACGACGTCAAGAAGATTCTGAAGCAGTTTCAGGATCGCAGCACCTTGGCGGGGCAATTGCTCTACGACCCTGCATTTGCCAATCAGGTGGATGGCACCCTCAAAAATTTGGACAAGACCCTCGATCACATTCGCACCAAGAAGATCTACGTGACGATGACGCTGTCCAAAGGGCAAAAGGTCTTCACGGAGGACCCAATCGAGGTCAACGGGGAGAAAGTTAAAAGTGAAAAGTGATAAGCGAAAAGTGAAAAATCGCCCGTTTGTCTGCCTATCCCAAAGCACTGGCTTGGGCTGGCAAACGGCAGTTCGGAGGTCCGAAATGACCAAATTCCCGATGATTTCGCACCCAGTCCAATGAAAAATGCGGATCGCTTCGTAATTTTCGGTCAAAGTTGGCCCGGATTTTGGGGGCAAGATTCAATCGGTTGATTATTGAAACAAGATATGATCAGGTATTTTCTCCTCTCGGTTTTGGCATTTTCCTGCACGATGGCCTCCGCCTCGGTGAAGCTTTCCGGCAGCATCAGCAAGTACAAGTTCACGATGGAGCTCGTATCGTCGACCGTGGACAAGGACTACGGCGTACGCGGACGCTACCAATATGCTGGAAAAACGGCCTATATGGATGTGAAGGGCAATCTTTATGACCATTCTGTTTTGCATCTGACCGAGTCATTTGAAGGCAAGGAAACCGGCAATTTCTACCTCGAATTGGACGACAACGGCGATTGGTCGGGCAAATGGATCGGCAACAACAAAGCGATGGAAGCCAAATTGGTCGTGACAAGCGGCGACATGGAAGAATTGGCACCCTACGATTTGTCTGCCTACACCGAAAAATGCAATTCGGCGCTGACTGGAACCTACGTCCATGAGTATTATTGGATCAACGATTTCCAATACGATGAGTCGGAACCCAATCTCGAGGTCGGATTCAACGGTGGGACCGTCACGATTCAGGAAATTGGCAAGGATAAGATCTCTTTTTCGTTTTCGATCACCTGCGGACCAACCTATCACGGTGCCTACCTCAGTGGAACAGCGACCAAGACCGCTCCGAATGAGTATACCTACAAGCAGTCACCCATGGACGACGGCGAAATTTGCCACGTGACCTTCACATTTGACGGCAAAAGCGTGAACCTCGGGCAGCAATCCGGAAACATGGAATGCGGTTTTGGTGCGCGCGCCTACGCCGAAGGCAGCTTTGACAAAGTCAACAACTTGGTGATCGAAAGCGACGAAGGCGAGATTTCGACGAGGGAAGCCATCGGACTCAAATAGCCGTTCACCAACTAAAAGCGCCTTTTATGTGATCATAGCCTGCACTATCGCGGTTCAGTGACCATGTGAAATCGGCATCCGTCCAAAAGCTGTCATCGCCGTGAACCATTTCAGGTAGCCAATAAGAGGAGAGCTCGTAACTGATTTGATGGTTGAAGCGATCAAGCTGATAGAGCTGCAGGTCCTTTTGTGCTATCGCCAATTTCCAACGGTCCATCCGTTCATCGTCGAAGACAAATTCTCCAGTGCCATCTCCAAGCTTCTTCTGAAAGCGTTCCCAAACCTCATACCATTCCTTGAGGCCCAATGGTCGTCGCATCGGTACAGTGGGTAATATTTTGGGGTTTTTTCCAGCCTTCTGCAAACCAATATCAAATCGTTTCAGAAAGGATGAATCCGGTCGTTGGCTTTTTCCCAAGCCTTCATCCGCTTTTTGAAGCATCATTTCGAGTAGATACTCCAATTCCGGTTCGGATTCCAAGGCATCAGGATCGTAGGCCTCCACCTCCAACATGGTCAGCGTCAGATAATACCATATCGGAGAGTATCGCCGATCCACTTTTTTCAATTCACCAAGAATGTAGCTTCGAAGCGTATTCCGCCTGGTTTTCTCTGCAAATTCGACCTTGCCGCCTGCCAGCCATTTTCGCGAATATTCCGAACCATGCCCAAGTTCGCGCTGCCATTTCCCGTTTTGGAAGAGAAACGCAAGAAATACCGGTTCGTAAGTTCGCTCCTGCCCGAGATAGATCTTTAGCTGATCGAATTCACTGGGTTGATAATCAAAGTCAAAGCACTGTCGAGCATTCAGTTGTGATTCCACCCATTCCGCTGTGAACGCACGCTCAATTTTAGATGAAGGAAAGGCGTAAATCCCGTCCATCGTAAAAACATGGGTTCCCACGCGCTGACTCAAGGTCCAAGTCAAAACACCGGGCTCCCGCTGCTCAGGTTTGGTCAGGGCACAGGAACAAAGGATAAATTGCCGTTGGAGGTCACACATAAGAAAATGCTTTGTTTTCAAAAATAGTGAGCAGTTAGAAGTTATCAAGTAGCAATTGCCAACAAAAATCAATCTTTGCCTGATCCATCACTGCTAACTACTAACTGCCAACTGCTAACTTGCGAACGCATGAATTCATTCGGTAAAATTTTCAGGATCACTTCATTTGGTGAATCGCATGGGGCAGGGATCGGCGTCGTCATTGACGGTTGTCCCGCAGGATTGAAGCTGGATTTGGAGGCGATTCAGCACGAACTCGACCGGCGCAAGCCGGGACAGAGCCGCATTACCACCCAACGCAAGGAAAGCGACACATTTGAATTGCTCTCGGGAGTGGTCGATGGCGTGACAAGTGGAGCGCCCATGGCCTTCCTCGTGCGCAACGAAGACCAACGCAGCAAGGATTATGACCATATCGCGCAGCAATTCCGGCCCAGTCATGCGGATTACACCTATTTCGCGAAGTATGGCATCCGTGATGTGCGTGGCGGCGGGCGCAGCAGTGCACGTGAAACGATCGCGCGCGTGATCGGGGGTGCGGTGGCACGCCAAGTGCTTGCGCAGGTCTGTGGAATGCAATTTCAAGCTTGGGTCAGTGCTGTTGGAAGTTTGAGCTTGAGTTCGAGCAACAGTTCGAATGATGGTTTTGGATTGGAATTCCCCTTCGAATTTGAGACGGACGACTGCGAAATGGTGCGTTGTCCTGATCCGACGATGGCCTCCAAAATGGTATCGGCGATTGATGAGGCACGTAAAGCTGGCGATTCGCTGGGTGGCGTGATCACCTGTTGCATCCGAAATGTGCCGGTGGGCCTTGGGGAACCTGTTTTTGACAAGCTCCAGGCAAGATTAGGCTACGCCATGCTGGGGATCAACGCGGTCAAAGGCTTCGAAATCGGAAGTGGATTCGAAGGCACCCAACTCCGCGGCAGCCAACACAACGACGCATTTTATACCGACGATTCCGGCCAAATCAGAACGCGCACCAACCACAGCGGTGGCGTTCAGGGCGGCATCAGCAACGGGGAAGAAATCTATTTTCGGGTCGCATTCAAGCCCACAAGCACGATTTTGCAGGACCAGGAAAGCGTGGATGAAGCCGGGAAAACGGTCGTTTTAAAGGGAAAAGGTCGCCATGATCCCTGCGTGGTGCCGCGTGCAGTGCCGATCGTAGAGGCGATGGCGGCCCTGGTAATGGTGGATTTTTGGCTGCGGGGGAAGGGAAATAGAATCTAGTAGTTCCTTGAAGGTGCAATCGTACCCTTCAATCACAAGAATTATTGCCTACTCAAAATCTCCCCCAAAGCATCCAAAAACCCGTAGGGATCATCCAAAAAGACAGCATGCGACGCGAGAGAAAGCGTATAAACATCGTTTTCCAGGACTTCTCGGAATTTGGTGATCGCAGCTTCATCAAACAACCCATCATCTTCTCCGAAAATGGCATAGGTCGGGACCGTTTTTGATACTTCCTCCAACAAGGGGAAATGGTTGGCCATGGTGTAGTGTTCCTTGTCAAAAAAGCCCTTCACCGGCGCGCTACTGCTCTTTTTAGCCCATTTTCCAAGCGGACTTTTGTTAAATTTTTTCTTGATCTTTTCTCCCGATTTGAAAGATTCTGATGGACTGTAGAGCCCACTGATCATCGCATACATGAAATTCGTGCTGGAATATTCCAGGGTAGTCGAATCCGATTTTGCCAAGGCCAAAATGCTTTTCGGTCCAATGGTGTCTTCGCGGATGTCCATAGCTACCAGGCAATTGGCTTGTATGGACCGGAAGCATGCGGGAAAATCCATCGGTGCTGAAATGAGTACAATCCCCGTCACCATTTCCGGATAAGCATCTGCAAATTTGACTGCGACTGCCCCGCCAAAGCTATGTCCAAGGAGATAGGCTTTTTTCACGCCGCGTTCCTTGAGCAAGCCGTGAAGGTCATTGACAGCTTCATCGAAGGTATATTCGCCAGTAAATGCCTCCGAACGGCCACACCCGCGTTGATCATACACCAAGACTTGATGGCCTTGCTTTGCCAACCTCGGCGCCATGTCAAATTCGAAATTTGCCGAATTATACCCAGGCCCACCATGCAAGAAAACCAATGTTTTCTCGGCATCGTTGGAGCCAAACCATTGGTGATAAAGCTGCTGCGCATTCACCGAATGCACCAACAAAAGGAGCGACAACGTGAGAAAGTGCTTTGCCATACAACAAAGATAAAAGGAAAGACAAGCAAGATGGCGTTGCAGGTGGCGATTGTTCAAAATCGGCAGAGGGTGGTGAAGTCGTTGTTGCTCGGTTTTCCTATTGCCAATCGATTCATTTTCGTCAATTGCAACCTCATTGCTTAGGTTTTATGTGATTTATCCATAGTGTGATAATCTGGTCCCCTGCGTTGGCAAAACCTAATCCGAATCGACTAGGTGCGCTTTGCCAACTCACTCGGCGGTTGGTGTTTGAGTTGGCAAAGCACTGTTGATAAGGTTTGGGGTCGGTGGCGGCTTTGCCAACTCTCACACCGCGTGCCTAGAGTTGGCAAAACCTATTCCGAATCTTCTCTGCGCGCTTTGCCAACTCTCACACCGCGTTGCTAGAGAGTTGGCAAAACCTCCCTCAACTTGGAGAGACCGCATTGCCAATTCATCGATCGTTTTTATCTTTGAAAAATACCAATCCAATACAAATGGCTAAAACTGAGCATTACTACACAAAGCTAATTCCAGGCAATTTCTATCACATTTACAACCGTTCGATTAGTGAATCGTCGTTATTCAAGGATGAAAAGAACCATGAATTTTTCATTCGAAAGCTAGATTTTTACCTTTCTCCTGTTTTGGAATTGTTTGCATGGTGCTTGATGGGGAACCATTTCCACCTTCTGGTACGCATCAAAACTGAAAGATCGGAAGAAGAACTGATCGTCGAGGAAGTTCACCTTCGTTTTCGGAAGTTGTTCCAGTCCTACGCAGTTGCTTTCAATCTTCAGGAAAAGCGTCATGGCGCCCTTTTTCAAAAGCCTTTCAAGCGAGCCCATGTTGATTCCCCGGAGTATTTCACGCAAATGGTGTACTATATCCACGCCAATCCGCAAAAACACGGATTTGCCAAAGATTTTCGAGAATACAAATGGTCCTCTTACCATTCATTTCTAGACACAAAAAACTCAAAGCTCAAAAAGGCAGAAGTACTAGATTGGTTTGGCGGCATGGAAGGCTTTCTTCGATTCCATGCAGAAGGTAAATTGGAACTTGAAAAGCGGCTTCTCATTGAAGATGACTAGGTAATTTGTGAAATCATTGTATTCGGAACGCGCGGCTTTGCCAACTTTCACACCGTGTGCTGGTTAGAGTTGGCAGAACCTATTCCAATTGATCGGTACGCTTTGCCAACTCCCTCGGCGGTTGGTGTTTGAGTTGGCAAGGCACTGGCAATCAATTAAGTGACCCGTGGCGGCTTTGCCAACTCTTACACCGCGTTCTGGATAGAGTTGGCAAAACCTATTCCAATTGATCGGTACGCTTTGCCAACTCCCTCGGCGGTTGGTGTTTGAGTTGGCAAAGGCTTTGGTTTCAAATAAATTGGCTAGGGCGGCTTTGCCAACTCTCCCAACGCGTTCTGGATAGAGTTGGCAAAACCTATTCCAATTGATCGGTACGCTTTGCCAACTCCCTCGGCGGTTGGTGTTTGAGTTGGCAAAGCTTTTTGTTTCAAATAAATGGTCAATGGCGGCTTTGCCAACTCACTCGGCGGTTGGTGTTTGAGTTGGCAAAGCACTGGTGTCAATCAATATGATATGGCGGCTTTGCCAACTCTACACCGCGTTCTGAATAGAGTTGGCAAAACCTATTCCGAATGCTAGGTACGCTTTGCCAACCCCTCGGCCCGGTTCGGGGTGTTTGAGTTGGCAAAGCATTGTTTAATAAGTGGGGTCGGTGGCGGCTTTGCCAACTCTCACATCGCGTGGTCAGTGAGTTGGCAAAACCGAATTTATTGATACCTAGCCCATCACCCGCCTTGGCGGGCCGTGATCACCTCCAAAGCATCACCCGCTTTCACCAAGGTGTCATTCCATTCGCTACGTGGGACCAACTCCATGTTCAAGGCGACGGCAATGCCTGTTTGCTGAAAAGGGATTCCGATGGCTTCAAACACGTCCTCCAAGCGGTTTTTTCCCTCGGGAAGCGTGATCGCTTCGCCATTCACCTTAATTTCCATGTTCCTTGCGGTAAAGTTCGCCGGTATCTGCGATGCATTTTTCCATCGGAGTATATTGGAAACCAATGGTTTTGGTGATTTTGCTTCCGTCGTAGTTGAAATGATGCCGCGAACTGCGCGTGGTTTCGCGGGTAATGATCGGTTCACGGTTGCGCAGATTGCCCATCCATTCATTGAGCTGTCCAGCAAAATTGGCCACGAAGGCAGGAGGGACGATGGAGGGTGGTTTGACACCCAGGCTTTTGGCAACCAATCCAAAAAAGTCCTTGTAAAGCATGTTTTCGCCCACAAGGACGAAGCGTTCCCCTTCGCAGAGTTCGCTTTGGAGCAGGTCCACGGCGGCGCGCGCCACGTCCTGCACGCTCACAAAGCCGGTTTTCCCGGGATTGTAGAACTTCAGCCCCTTCGCAACGCTGCTGAACAGCTTCGGACTACCCTGATCCCAATGCCCCGGTCCGACGATGATGCCGGGATTGCAAATCACAGCCCGCAGGCCTTCCTCCACGCCGCGCTGAACCTCCTGTTCGGCCAGGTATTTACTCCGACCGTAGGCCGAGTTCAGCGAACTCTTGATCCACTTGCTGTTTTCGTCGATTTTCGGGGCGCCGGCGACGCGGCCCAAGGCTGCAATCGAACTGATGTGGACAAGTTTTTTGACCCCGGCTTCGAGTGCAAAGTTGACGATGTTCGCCGTGCCTTCGACATTGATCCGCGTCATTTCATCCTTGCGACGGGGCCAGAAGCTCACGACCGCGGCGCTGTGAATCACTTGATCCACGCCTTCGAAGGCCACTTCAAGGCTTGACGTGTCCAAAACGTCACCTTCGACCAATTCGACGCCCGGCTCCGCCTTGACTTTCGCAGGATTGCGCACCAACAGGCGCACCTTCTCGCCGCGCGACAACAGCTCCTTCACGATGAATTGGCCCAGAAAACCGGTGCCGCCTGTGAGTAAAATCATTCAGCTTTTGCAGTATATTTGCGCAAATTTAGAACAAAACGCGCAATCATCGTCTTGCATGGATATAGAATCGCTTTTCAGGCCGCTCGAGCCCAAATTGATCCAAAAAAGGCTCACGCTCGACGATCATCGCCTCAGTGATTTCACCAAATTCAACTTCGGCGAATTTCCCTATTGGCAGGGGGCAGACATCGTCATCGTAGGCTGTCCCGAAGACCGCGGCGCCCGTGGTTTGACGGGTTCTGCCATGGCTCCCGATCAGATTCGTAGGCACCTTTATGCCCTTGCCGCCCCCAAACGCGACCTGAAAATCGTGGATTTGGGCAACATGGTCAAGGCTGATCGCATGATTCAGTACTACGACCGTATAGCGGACGTCGTCGAAGAGGTGGTCAAGGCCGGAAAATTGCTGATTTTCCTCGGTGGAAGCCAAGATATTGTCTACGGACAGTACAAAGGCTACCAAAAATTGACCGATAGCGTTGAATATGTCTGCATTGACTCGCAATTGGACGTCGAAGACAGTGATTTTGGCATTCACCACGCGAGCTACAACCACAAAATCTTCCTTCACAGCCCCAATTACCTGAGCAACTTCACCAATTTGGGGTATCAGAGCTATTTTGTACCGCTTTCGCAGAAGGTCAGGCTCAGGAATCTCTACTTTCAAGGTCTCAGACTCGGTGAATTGCGGACCAACCTGCGTGAAGCCGAGCCATTTTTGCGCAACGCAAGCATGGTGAGCTTTGATATGAGCGCCGTTCGATCCGGCGATGCGCCTGGTACTGCAAATCCATCTCCTGCGGGCTTCACCGCGGAGGAAATCTGCCAATTGGCACGGTACACGGGCATGAGCAACCGCGTGAGCAGTGTGTCCATTACGGAAATCCTGCCGATGCGCGACTTCAATGCGCAGACCACCTTGCTCGGGTCGATGCTCGTTTGGTACCTCATCGAAGGGTTTTTGAGCCGCCGCATCGACGAACCTGAAGACCTGTCGCGCCTGATCAAATACAGCGTAAGCCTCCAAGGAGGCATCCAAAATTTGGTGTTCTACAAAAATCCGCTGTCGGAACGTTGGTGGATGGAAGTGCCATATTCCGAAGGAATGGGCAGGAGAGAAGGGCGGACGGAACTTGTGCCCTGCAGCGAAAGCGACTATGAATTGGCGCGGCAGGATGAAATTCCCGAAAAATGGTGGCTTGCCCACTACAAATTGAAATGAAAATCGCAATTGTCGGCGCTGGTTCGGCGGGACTTTTCACCGCTTGGTACCTCTCTCAAATGGGCCACGGCGCTGATGTGACCCTGTTTGACCGCGGCGAACCCGGCCACGGAACGACTTGGAAGGCTGCGGGCATGCTGGCGCCCGTCCACGAAATCGAATTTCAAGAGTTGGATCTCCTGAAAGCGGGCATCGCGAGCCGCGATCTCTATTTCAATGAAGTCGCACCTGCGCTCGGCGAAATCGGGCTGCGGCATTATGGTTCCTTGGAAGTCGGTCTGAGTCAGGACGATACTGCCTATTTGCGCCGGCAATTCGAGTTTCAGCAAAGCCACGGCCTCGATGTCGAATGGCTGAGCGGGGCGATGATCCAAGAAGTCGAACCCTTTGTTTCCAAGAACATCGGGCAGGCGATTTGGAGCCACAAGGATACGCAAGTCGACAATTGGCTGCTCGTCAAGCGTTTGGTGGAGCAACTTCGGATGGCTGCCGTGACCATTCGACCAAATTCCGATGTTCAACATTGGTCGGTAAATGGCGATCAGAAGGTAGAATTGCGGATAAATGGTCAAAGCGAAGTGTTTGACAAGGTCTTGTTTGCTTTGGGAGTGCCTTCTGCCGAAATCCAAGCCAAATTGCCCTACCGCATTTATCCAGTTCGCGGCGAAATGGTCTGTCTGGAAACCCCACAAGATGACTTTCCGAGCACGCAGGTGCGCATCGTGAGCAAGGTTTTGGGAAATGCCTACGTCGTACCCAAGATGGATCGGATTGTTTGTGGATCCACATCCGAAGAAAAGGGCCTTGAAATGGTGAATACAGCGGGTGGGCTTTTGAACATCCTGCGGAAATGCCATGCGGTGATCCCGGCGATCTACGAAATGAACGTACAGGAGATTTGGGCGGGGCTGCGTCCTTCGACCTTGAATCGTTTGCCGATTCTTGCGAAAGAAAAGGATTCGGCTATTTTCCACCTCAATGGACTCTACCGGCATGGGATTTTGCTCGGTCCGGTTTTGGGAAAATCGGCAGCGCGTTTGCTGCTGGGGCTTGAAAGATTGCCCGAAACGCAAGCCTTCGACCTCGAATTGAAATAGTAAATCAGTTCAATGATCACATTAAAGTCGGTATGGAAAGGTTTTCAGGATCAATCGATTCTGGAAGATATCTCCTTGTCCATTCCGAATGGCGAAAAGCTATGTGTAATTGGTCAAAGCGGAATCGGAAAATCGGTGATGATGAAGTTGATGGTAGGGTTGTTGCAGCCCGACAAAGGCGAAATCTGGATCGAAGGGCAGAATGTCACCGAATTTCGACCCAAGGATTGGACGCCGATTTTGCGCGATTTCGGGGTGGTTTTTCAGGGCGCAGCACTGTTTGATTCGTTGAATGTCCTGGAAAATGTTGGCATTCGCATGATCGAGGAAAGGAGCGCAAAACCCGCCGAAATCAAGGAAAGGGTAGCGGAATCCCTGAAACAGGTCGGTTTGGAGCCGAATGAAGTTCTGACCAAATACCCCTCAGAACTTTCGGGCGGCATGCAAAAGCGTGTCGGCATCGCCCGCGCCATCGTCAACAAACCCAAGTACATCTTCTACGACGAGCCCACCACGGGCCTCGACCCCGTCAATTCCGGCCGTATCGACGAACTCATGAACAGCCTCGCGCAGGAGCAAGGCCGTACGAGTATCATCATCACCCACGACATGTACACCGTCAAGACGATCGCCACGCAAGTCGCCATGATCCATGATCGGAGGTTGCATTTTCATGGAACTCCCAAGGAATTCCTTGACAGTCAGGATCCTGAAATTCAACGATTCCTCGCAAGAGCCTAAAACCGAAGATATAAGCATCCCCAATTCTCAATTCTCAATTCTCAATTCTCAATTCAAGAAATGGCCAAACTAAAAACGATCTATGTCTGCACCGCCTGCGGTTTTGAGCATCCCAAGATGCAAGGCAAGTGCAACAACTGCGGCGAATGGAACACGCTTGTTGAAGACGTGATCGACGCAAGTCCGCAGGCCCGTGTCGTCGAATCCTTCGTTTCCAGCCATACCGGCGGGCAACCTCGCCATTTGAATGAGATTGACGACATCCGCGAGCGGCGCATCTTGACGCCGGACAAGGAAATGAACCGCGTTTTGGGCGGCGGCATTGTCGAGGGTTCGGTCGTCTTGTTGGGAGGGGAGCCCGGTATCGGAAAATCGACCTTGCTCTTGCAATTGGCCTTGCAGCTCAGCGGATTGAAGGTCCTGTATGTCTCTGGAGAGGAATCAGAAAAGCAGATCAAGATGCGCGCGACCCGCATTCCCTTCGACAATCCATCCTTGCTGTTGGCTGCGGAGACACATTTGGAGCGCATTTTGCAATTTCACAAAGATCACAAACCAGATATCCTGATCGTGGACTCAATTCAGACCGTTTTTTCGGCGACGATGGAGAGCGCGCCGGGATCGGTCTCGCAGGTACGTGAGTGCGCGCAACGCCTTATGCGCCTGGCCAAGGACACGCAGACGCCGGTCTTTTTGGTCGGACACATTACTAAGGACGGCGCTTTGGCGGGTCCAAAGGTGCTGGAACACATGGTGGACGTCGTTTTGAGCTTCGAAGGCGAGCGCCACAACAGCTACCGCATCGTCCGCACCAACAAAAACCGATTCGGCTCGACGCTGGAGCTCGGCATCTACGACATGAACGAGCAGGGATTGCGTGAAGTCACCAATCCGAGCGAGATTTTCCTCAGTTCGGCGGATTCTGGATTGAGCGGAGTTGCGATTGCAGCGACCTTGGAGGGTTTACGTCCCTTGCTGATTGAGGCACAGGCTTTGGTGACGCCGTTGGCTTATGGCACGCCACAGCGTTCGGCGACGGGATTTGACCTGCGCCGACTGAGCATGTTGTTGGCCGTCCTCGAAAAACGCTGTTCCTTCAAAATGGGGCAGAAGGACGTTTTTGTGAACATCGCCGGCGGATTGCGGGTCGATGACCCTGCCTTGGACTTGGGTTTGGTCTGCGCCGTCGTGTCGTCGATGCTCGACATGCCCTTGAACCGCAAGGTCGTCTTCGCCGCCGAAATCGGCCTCACAGGTGAAATTCGGGCAGTTTCCCGCATCGAGCAGCGAATCGCCGAGGCTGAAAAACTCGGATTCGAACAAATCTTCATCGCCGAAAGTCAGCTCAAAGGCTTGGAAGGAAAATTCAAAGGCTTGAAAATCAAAGGATTTTCGCGTTTGGAGGACGTGTTCCGGGCTGTTTTTGGTGGCGAATAGGCTTAAGGATACACCTGCCGGGCAGGTCTCCATTTTGAGCATGATTTGAGCTATCAATCTATAAATCAATTGTATGTGATCATCGCGAGAAGGATCGACGTCGCTGAAAACGAATTGATTCAAATTCCCATTTTTTCCCCCTGCGACAAATCATTTTTCCTTAATTTCGACCCTTGGAATGACATTTCTCAACCCCATATTCCTCTGGGCTTCGTTTGCGGTTTTAATACCGATCATCGTCCACCTGTTCAATTTCAGGAGGCCCAAGCGCGTTTCCTTTTCTGACATCTCGCTGGTCAAGGAGGTCAAAAAGTCCGTTGTCAAGCGTATGCGGTTGAGACAGTGGCTTTTGCTTGCTGCGCGTATCCTGACGATCTTGGCTTTGGTCTTCCTTTTTGCAAATCCCGTCTGGCGCAAAGACAATGCTGTCGTCGCAGTTGGGAATAGTTCCGTTGCCGTGATCATTGACAACAGCTACTCGATGAAAGGCGGGAACGACAAAGGCGAATATTGGGTTCAAGCCCAAGAATTTGCGCGGGAAATCATTGAAGCCTACGGCCGCAACGACGAATTTCTCGTCATGGGAAGCGATGAGCCCAAGTTGCATTTCAGCTTCGGAGAGCAGCAAGCGGCAGTCAAAGAGATTCGGAAGCTCGAAATCGCCCAAAATACAAGGTCGATGGCTGACATGGTTTCGGTCGCAGGAGACATTTTTTCCAATGCTTCGAATGCACGACGTTCGCTGTATTTTATCAGCGATTTCCAGACCTCTACGGTGTTGCCTGACAGTTTACTCACCTTGAAAATCGCTGATGGCGTGGATGTTACCTTGGTGCCATTGACGACCAGACAATTGAAAAACGCCTACATCGCCGACCACGCGATCACCACGCAGATTATTGAAAAGGAAAAGCCGGTCACCCTTAAGATGACCCTCGTCAATGACAGTCCGGAACCGCTCAAAGCCGTCGGATTACGCGTGGTCACCAACGGGGAAGACCGTCCTGTAGCTACTGAGGACCTGGAACCGGGCCAACGTTTGGACGTGAATGTGAATTTGTTGCCCAAGACTCCGGGATGGCAATCAGGTTATATTCAAATCGATGATCGCCCGATTGAATTTGACAACAAGCGTTTTTTCAGCTATTACGTGCCTTTTCGCGAGAAAATGCTGATCGTCGAGGAAAAGGTGAACCCCAAACTTCACCTGATGTTCGGGGGTGAAGTGGTGGATCAGTTTGAGGTCAAATTCATCTCCTCCAGAGAAATTGCCAGTGAGCAACTGAGTGACTATAAGTCAATTATGCTGGTTGGGCTCAATGAGATTACCACCGGATTGCAGCAAAAGCTCACAGCCCACCTTGCAGACGGGCGCAGCATTTTGTTTTTCCCCGGAGAAGAAATGAACCCTGCGGCCGTCAATCCATTTTTCCAGGCGATGAACTTGGGCCAATTCGGGCAAAAGGTCAAAAATGAGGTAGGGCAAGTGGCAGCGGGAGTGGACCTCGAGCATCCTGTATTTGAAGGTGTATTTGCCAAAAAGACACCGGGACGGAAATTTGATGCGCCTACTGCATACCAGTACTATGATTATCGCCCATCGAATGGCGCAATTCAAAACGTGATCCTTCGCTTGGGCAACGGATCGCCGATCTTGGTGGAGACACGTCCGGAAACAGGCCTGTTTTTCACATTCGCAATGAATCCCGCGGAAAGCTGGACGGATTTGACCATCAAAACGAGCGGATTGGCCTTGATGGTGCAATTGGCGAGGATGATGAATCAGACGCAGCGCGTCGAAGCAGTGATGGATCTTGGTGCTACTTCGATTTTACGTATCACGACGGAAGGCAAGGACATGATTCAAATGCGCGGGACAGAAGGCGATGAAAGTACACCCGAGCAGTTTGTGCAAAGCGGTGCAGTAGTTTTGAAGTTTGACAAGCTCAAACTCCAAGAAGGCAATTTCGACCTTGTTTTAGGTGACAGCATTCTGGAAAAAATCAGCTTCAACGTCCCGGATGCCGAGTCGCAACTTGCCGCACGGAGCGAACAGGAAATCCGCGATTTCTTGGCTAAAACTGGCAATGAGGCGATTCAGGTAAGCGCCGCGATTCGCGGGAGCTTTGGCGCGGAAATTCAAGCCCGCAACGATGGCGTTCCGCTTTGGAAGTATTTCCTGATCGCAGCTTTGGCGTTTTTGATCGCCGAATTTTTGATCTTGCGTGTAGGCACAAAACCCGCAACCACTTGATGGATAGTATTCTATTTCAAGATGTAACAATTGTCGATGTCCACTCCACCTGGAATGGAAAAAAGGCCGACGTCCTGATTGAAAACGGGAAAATCCAGAAAATCGCGCATCCGCATTCCCTTACGTCTTCAAAAACGACCGCGGGAGGATACCTTTCAACCGGTTGGGTGGATATGCGTTGCCAACTCAGCGATCCAGGCTATGAATGGCGCGAAGACTTGGAAAGTTTGTCTGCCGCTGCCTTGGCCGGCGGATTTACCCGATTGCTGACCCAGCCCAATTCAGTTCCGGTCATGGACAATGCCGGGCAGGTACGCGCATTGGTCGGACGCGCAGCTGCATTGCCCATCCACCTACACGTCGCAGGCGCGTTGAGCGTAGGTGCGCAGGGAAAAGACCTCGCAGAATTGTACGACATGGCACAAAGTGGCGCGGTGGCCTTCACCGATGGCCGCAAAGGCACCCAAACTGCTGGATTGCTATTGCGTGGTCTTCAATATGTTGTCCCTTTTAATGGCTTGGTGATTGACTCGCCGCTGGATCAGGCACTTGCAGAAGACTGTATGGTGGCCGACGGCATCAGTGCGGTGCGTATGGGCCTCAAAGGTATTCCGGCGATCGCAGAGCAAGTCAATATTGACCGGGATTTGCGCCTTTTGCAGCATTTTGCTGGCCGCTTGCATATCGGGCCGGTGACTACGGTCGAAGGCTTGGAGGTCATCAGGAAGGCAAAGGCAGAAGGAATCCGATTCACTGCCGAAACTTCTGCGTTGTACCTTTTGTTGGATGCAACTGAAAATGAGGAATTTGACGCGGTGACGAAGGTTTATCCGCCGTTGCGTGAAAAATTGGCGGTGCAGGCCCTCAGGGAAGCGGTGGCCGACGGCACGCTGGACGTGGTGAGCAGTGGGCATCATCCGCAAGGGAGAGAAGAAAAGACACACGATTTTGTGGATGCTTCTTTTGGTGCCGATACATTGGAGACGGCATTTGCTGCGATCGTTACAGGCATGAAAGAAGTTCCGCATTCGTTGGAAGCGGTCATTGCAGCATTGTCCACAAAGCCGCGAACCATCCTGGGATTGCCGAATGCAGGCATTGCCGAAGGTGCCGATGCCGAGTTGACCCATTTCGACCCATTTGGCACTTGGACTCCCCAATTGAGCGACATCCGTTCCAAGTCAAAATACAATCCATTGATCGGAAGGGAATTGCAGGGAATTGTATTGGGAACAATGGTCAAAGGAAAATACTATCCTCGAAACTAAGGGATTCCTATTGGTTGAAAAATGCAAAAGGCGCAACGGATCCAGGTTGCGCCTTTTGCATGCTATACCAGATGATGAAAATCTTATTGACCTACCGTCAAATTGCTTTTAAAGGAGGCTTTGATAGCTTCGATTTCTGCCCGCAAGGTTTCAATCTCTGTCTTCGAAGCCGATTGATCTGCTTGCATTGCCTCAATTTGAGCTTGCTGATCTTTCACGGCATTGACCAACAAGTAGGTGAAGGCCGAAGGGTCCACTTTCAAATATTCACCCGATGCATCCACCATATAAGGTGCAACTTGCTGCAACTCTTGGGCAATCACACCTACATAGACTTTCCCGATGTCTGCTGTGCCGCCGACCCCGTTGTATTCAAAGGTGACAGGGCGAATCGCTTTAAGCAAATCCATTCCATCAGCAAATGGCAAGACGTTGCGCTTGACACGCATATCGCTCAAAGTAGCCCAAGCACCTCCACCAGGCTTATAGGCCGCGCCGGTGGCGTCAAAACGGAAAAATTCGGTATTGGCACCGCAACCCGATCCGCCTGCCTGAATGACAAAAGCATCCACACCATTACAATTGTCGCCGAGATTCACGCGCAATTCGCTGGCATCTGAACCTGCATTGTAGCGGCCCATCCACAATGGATCGCTGTTTTCACTGTTGAAGGTCGGCCCGGCGTTGGCACCGGCAAAGTTGATGACATTGCCAAAGGAAGGAAGCACACCGGTATTCGGCGGATTTGCAATTCCGACGCGTACATCACCATTAACATGCAACCGCACGCTGGGTGCATTGGTGCCGATACCCACGTTGCCGCCAGCTGTTACGCGCATCCGTTCCGTTGCTGCAGTCCTTGTGACGAAATCAACGGCATCGGTGGTGCCTACATAATTGGTTGCTGCATTGGTCCCGCCATTTCCATTCAATGTCCAGGCAAGCGTATTCAGGTTGGTAGTGGAAAGCACCCTGCTCCAAGGCGTTGCAGGGTTGTTGTCGGTCTTGCGGTAGTACAATTCCTGGTCAAAAAAACTGCCGGAAATCTGCAAGGCGTAGTTGTTACCTGCATTGCTGTGGCGTGTATCAATCAGATGCCACCAAGAGTTGGCACCTGCTGGATAGTTTACCGGAACACTCGTTTCAAAAAAACCGGATTGTGCGCCTGCGCTGCCTTGCAAGCCGGCATCATTTCTCGTTTCCGTCCTCGAATTGCTGTTTCCGTAGCCAATCGTTCCGCTCGCCAAGTCAAGCCGGTAAAGCGGGGCAGGGGTTCCGATTCCCACATTGCCCGTGGATAAGACCCGCAACCGTTCCGTATTGGAGGTGCGCAGCACCAAATCAACCGCATCGGTAGTTCCAACAAAATTCGCTGCCGGGCTTGTTCCGGCATTACCCAAAAGTGCCCAATCTGCGGTTCCTGTTTGCCAGGATGGTCCACCAACGGTTTGCGTCAGCACCTGTCCATTGATTCCTGCCGGAATCACCGTCAAGGTACCATTCACATCTGCCCCAACGATTCTCGTTCCAATTCCAGCCAATGGATTTACGCGCACGTTGCCAGCGACGTGGAGCCTTTCAAGCGGCGTGGCAATTCCAATTCCGACATTCTGAGCGGTAACTGTTCCGGCAAGCGCTCCTGCGCTCATCGCAAATCCTGCCAACCATTGTTTGACTTTCATATCTATATTTTTGATGGAGACCCGAGCGTTGATCGAGGGATACTGTTGAATTTCGGATCAATGAGGCAATTTCTCAAAAACTGTCCAAAGAACAAAACAGTGTGGACCGAATAGAAGGGTAGAGGGTTGTGAATTCCGACTGATTTTCTGAGTTTTGACAAAATTTTTGAAACACAGGTGGTTATGGTGAATGAGAAACAAAGGATTGGCAGTCAAGAGGCAATAGCCCTTGAGGAAAAGTACGGAGCTCACAACTACCATCCATTGCCTGTGGTACTGAGCAAGGGCGACGGGGTCCATGTTTGGGACTTGGAAGGCAAGAAGTACTACGACTTTTTGAGTGCTTATTCTGCTGTAAATCAAGGTCATTGCCACCCAAGAATCATCAATGCATTCGTGGAGCAAGCCAAGAACCTCACATTGGTTTCACGGGCTTTTTATTCGGACAAGCTTGGCGTCGCGGAGGAATACCTTTCCAAATACTTCGGCTTCGAGAAGGTTTTGATGATGAATTCAGGAGCTGAGGCTGTTGAAACCGCCATCAAAATCGTGCGGAAATGGGGCTATGAAGTGAAGGGTGTCGAACCCCACAAGGCCAAAATTGTCGTCTGCAGTGACAACTTCCATGGCCGTACCACGACGATCATTTCATTCTCGACCGACCATGGTTCACGCGGCGGATTCGGGCCGTTTACGCCTGGATTTGAGGTGATTCCTTATTCCAGCATCCCTGCGATGGAGATGGCATTGGAAGATCCCAACGTTGTCGGATTCCTGTTTGAGCCGATTCAGGGCGAAGCAGGAGTGAAGGTCCCTGTCGATGGCTACCTGCGGGCGATCCGTGAGCAATGCTCCCGCCACAATGTGCTGATGATGGCCGACGAAATTCAAACAGGCATCGGCCGCACGGGCAAAAAGCTTGCTTGTGACTATGAAAATGTGCGTCCAGACGTATTGATTTTGGGGAAGGCACTTTCCGGGGGGACGATGCCGGTTTCAGCGGTGCTTGCTGATCGGGATGTCATGGATATGCTCCATCCCGGGCAGCATGGTTCCACCTACGGTGGCAACCCGCTTGCCTGCGCGGTCATGATGGAGGCCTTGCAGGTGATGGAAGATGAAGGACTTGCCGACAATTCGGAGCGGTTGGGACATATTTTCCGGGCAAGATTGGATGCATTGAACCATCCAATGCTTGAATTTGTACGCGGAAAGGGGCTTTTTAACGCGATCGGCATTCGCCCGATTGGTGGATTCAAGGCCTGGGACGTGTGCCTGAAGATGAAGGAAAATGGTTTGCTCGCCAAGCCGACGCATGATCATATCATCCGGTTTGCACCACCCTTGGTCATTACCGAAGAGCAGGTACAAGAGGCTTGCGATATCATTATTGCCTCCATCAAGTCTTTTGAGGTAGGGATTTGATCCTTCCTTTTTCCTTCTTTGGAGGAAAGTGACCGAAATCGAAAGATTCAAGCCTATGCGCTTGCGAATCAGTTGAATAGTTTCTATATTCCGAATGCCTACCTGTCGCAGGTATAGTTCGCTCTTGGTCCTTTTCGTTCAGTGCTACCACCTCCATCCATAGGTTGGTTTTGCCGCTGAATTGAGGGGCATTGGAACATCATCCGGCGACTGGGCGGCGAATGCGATGTTTTCGTTTCACTAAATTCCAGATGATTATGACCCAAAGTACATCAGAAGTTCAGGTTGAGCGCGAGGCATTGTTGGCCCGAATCCGAAATTGGGAGCGGGAACTTGACAGCTTGATCGCAGAAAATGGACAAGTGGTCCTCTTTGCGCATCAGGAAATAGACAAAAAGCTTGTGGCGCATTTTGAGAACCAATTTATCATCCAAAAAAACCGGCTTGATCAATTGAAACACCACGTCAAGCTCACCGGCGGAGACCTGAAAACGCAGGAATCGCTCGATGAATTTTCCGGTTTCTTCTCCAAATTACAGTCTGACTTTGTCGCCTTTTCCGAATCATTGTCCTGAATGGACTCTGACGGCGGATTGAAAATTCTGCGAAGATCCGGTTGGCAGCTGAGGATTTGGCTCACCGGTGCCTGATGCCGATCACGTTAGGAATTGGCCAAGCACGGTCGTTGGCGTCGGATTCAAAAAATCCGGTTTCATAGCTTCCAAAAAGGTCGATGTTGCAGTCCTTGGTTTGGAGGTATAGCGAAGCTTCAGGACCTCCCTCAAGGTACATGGCATTGTGCAAGTCAAGGTCGAGATCCAAGAGTTCGTTGATGAAATCGTGGACTGAATAGGGTGACCGGCAGAAAATGAACAAGGCTTTGCCTGATTTGTCCATTCCCATTACCACCATGCTCCATTTTCGAGGCTGCTGTGACCAACGATTGGCCTGCTTGCAATCGATCATCCGGATGCCTTGGGTTACGTTTTGGTATTGATCCAGTAAGGATTTCCAGTTCTGACATTCCCGGTCGATGATCTGAAAGGAGGGCAGCTTGGGTGAATTGGTTCCAAAGGCGATGAAAGTGTTGTCATCGTTGATCCGCGGGTTATAAACTTTGCCTCCCAACTTCATGTAGCCGACATTGGTGAGACCATCCATTTGGAACATTCCTGCATTCACTGCCGCTACAAGCCCAAATTCAGTGGACCATTGCTTGGCTGTTCGGGCCTTCCCTCCATGGTCGGCGGCGGCAAGTAGCTGGAATTCCCACTTGGTTGGATCAATTCGCACCACTTGAATTTTGCGGTTACCTACCTCAGAGGCTTGTTTCGCGGTCAATGTGGCGACTTCCATACCATCCTCCAATTGCTGCCAAATTCCTATGGGTTCGACTTGCGAAACTGCCCAGGAAAACCCGGAAAGGAGCAACATGGCAACGGTGAAGATTCTGCTCAGCACTTTTAGGCCCCGATTGGAAATTGCAGAAGGAGACAGAGATTCAAATCCAAGAGTAGCAGGATTCCCATGACAACCGTGATCCATATTTCTCGTTTTCGGATCGAAAGCAATTCCCTTGGAGTCTTGAAATTCAATAATATAATGGATGATACCTCCATCAATACAAGAAGAGCGATCCAAAATCCCATGAGTCCGGAAATTTCAGAATAGGCGATCTCTAAATAGGAAGAATCGTTTTTCAGATCCACGACGAATAACGAAACCACCACTTCGATCATGGCTAGAAGTGCAAACCCCGAAGCTGAAAGCGTGAGAATATACCCCCACCGTTTGCCAAAACAGAGCAGGATGCCGCCCACCAGGAATGCAATGGTCGACAGCAGCGTCGCGTTCATCAACAGGATCGTGCCTGCCATTTCCTTGAGGTAAAAAGAAAGCGGCATAAAAGCCAACATTTCCAAGGTAGGCTGCAGGATGATGTAAATTTGAACCGTAGGGACAATCACAAACAGGAGCCCCAATACCACAAAAATCCACCTCCAAATAGAAGCAGAAATGGGCAGCGCGCTGGCGGATACGGTACTTTTGGAATCCATTTTCAAATCGAATGGTCAAAGATACCATCCATTTCATGGTGTGCAAAACCCTGGTGATCCGATGGATATCCACAAAGCAATCATTCTCATTGTCGAAAATGGGCAGATTCATTACATCGGCAAAGACGTTATCCACATTGGAATTGTAGGGATAAAGGCGCTGAATCCACAAGATTGACGGCGATACTATCAGCTAAATCGTTCCAGTTCCGATAAACCCTCAGAAAAACTTGGTATTTGACCTTCGATTTGTTACAAATTCACAGGGTGATGTGGATAACTCTAAGGACGAGGATTTGGGAAGGAAAATGGATTGTATTTAATTAGATGAATGGAAAGATATGGGTTGGCCTGATGTCGTTCCTTTTATTGGAAGCATATGAAAAAGTTCAAAATTGTCATCGCCGCTGTATTAGCACTCTGCTTCGTAGAGGGAGCTTGGGCTATTGCCCCGGGCGGTGCCCTTGGAGGCGGCGGCAAATCCGCACAACAGCACCCACAACAAGAAGGTGCCATCGTATCCCAGCCGGCTCAGGCAGCAGGACCGTCTGCTACGGATACACGTCAAATGGAAGCCTCGGACATTACGCCGATCAAAGGCACGCAGGGGCAGCCTGAAAGCAAGGTCGCCATTGGCAAGCCTTCTTCAGAGGGTCAGGCAGGCAACGAATTCAATGAAGCAGAATTTGCAAAGATCGCCTCCGAGAATGCACGCAAGAAAGAGGTGCGCAGCCAACTCAAGCAAGCCTTGAAAAGCTACAGAGATGCGCAGAAATCAGATTCTCCAGACGCACCCAACGACTCTGAGTTGTTGCTGTATGTGATTTTGGCATTTTTGCTTCCTCCTTTGGCCGTTGGTTTGTACATGAATGGCCTTACCACTGAGTTTTGGATCTGCCTGTTGCTGACCATTCTCTTTTACATTCCAGGTTTGATCTACGCATTGATTGTAATCCTCAGGTAATTTACTGAGGTCTAGAAATATTAAAAATCCCTCGGTGACCCCGAGGGATTTTTGTTGTTACGCATTGTTATGCTGCTCGGACAGATGAGATCCAATGTTGGAAGCAAGTAGCGCGTCAATGAACCAGGTGGGAAACCATCTGCATCGATGATCGAAAGGTTGATAGGATAGGACTGCATCAAACGTTCGAATCAAAAGGGTGGAAGCAAAGGCATTCTCGATCAGCTATCAGGTCCAAGGTTCCAAATCGATCAAGGAAATAAGCAAATGCATCGCATTGTTTGACGCGATGGGATATGCAACGCCGCCGAATAGAGACTAAAAAAAAGCGGGCCAAGGCCCGCTTCAATGATCATTTTTTGAGTTTCCAGAAATCTCAGCGGCCGTGTTTCCAGCGGTTGCGCTGACGTGTGCTTCTGAAATTGACGGGTTTGCCGTACTTGGTGTTGAATGTGGAATGGAAGAAGTTCCTGACTTTGGCGCGGCCAAGGATCTCTTTTTGAGCCATTTTGGACGTGTATTTGGCTGTTTTTGCCGAATACCGTGCATGCTGAAAAGGTTTTGCGGAGACGTCACTCGTCTTGGCATCCTTGGTGGATTCGTCCTTTTCTTTCCGACCCCCACCTTTTTCCTTCTTTTCCTTCTTCTCCTTGTCATCCCCACCACCACCGAAGGTCAAATTTACCTCGGAGGATTGCTTTTCGGAGGTCAAAATTGGGCTGGCATTGACCTTTTCCCACTTCAGAAAAAGCACTGCCGCGACGCAAACCACCAACATTTTGATACGCATATCCTTCTTTTTCATGTAAACTTAATTCGAAAGTACAAACAATTCGGCATAACTGCTGCTTTTGACAAAAGGAATCTTATTCTTAATCGGTAAATTTGGACTCTATTTTGAGATGATTTGTTACTCTAATTGCTTCATGACACGTCGGCTACTTACCTTTTTGGGCTTCATCCTTCTGTTTTCCCTTGCCTCTGCACAGTCCACATTTACGCTGAGTGGAAAAGTCCGCGACGCTGAAACCGGCGATCCGCTTGCAGGCGCAGGTGTGTACGCACCCGGGAAAAAGGTCGGCGCTTACACGGATGAAAAAGGGAATTATTCCATTCAATTGCCGGCCGATACCGTGACGGTGGTTTTTACCTTCACAGGATATGGGACTGTGAAAGAGGTCGTAACCTTGACAAAAAACAGCAACCTGGATGTCAAGATCAATGAAACGGGTTCCACCATGGACGATGTTGTCATCGAAGCCAATTCGCTGGAAGAGAAGCTCAATAGCACCCAAATGAGTGCCAATAACCTCACGATTGTCGAGGCAAAGAAGATTCCGGCGCTTTTTGGCGAGGTCGATATCATCAAGACGTTGCAGTTGAAGCCGGGTGTACAATCGGGCGGTGAGGGGCTTTCGGGATTGTACGTGCGCGGGGGAGGACCTGACCAGAATCTGTTTCTTGTGGATAATGCCCCTGTTTACAATCCAAGCCACCTTTTTGGACTTTTCAGCACGTTTAATGGTGACGCCGTCAAGGACGTAACGCTTTACAAAGGCGGATATCCAGCGCAGTTTGGAGGCAAGCTCAGTTCGGTGATCGACATTGGTCTGCGGGAAGGAAACATGAAGAAGTTCTCTGGAAGCGGTGGTATTGGTTTGATTTCTAGCCGCCTATCGCTGGAGCTGCCCATTATCCGGGACAAAGTATCTTTGATTGTGGCAGGTAGACGCACCTATTTTGATGTCTTTACGCGCCAACTGAACATCATCAAAAAGGACAATCCCAATTACAACCCGATCCCGGACTACTACTTTTACGACTTCAATGCCAAGCTGACGATCAAAGCCTCACCACGCGACCAAATCAACGCCAGTTTTTATGGCGGTCGGGATAAATTCCGGTTCAATGCCGGTGATTTTGACTTCAAATTGGGATGGGGAAACTTGGCAGGAGTTGTCGATTGGAGCCACGCCTTCAATTCCAAGCTATTGCTCAAGGTGATGGGCACCTTTTCCGACTATGACTACGCATTTGACAATGTATTTTCACAGTTCAAATTCAAATTGAGCTCTGGGATTCAAGATTTTGCCGGGCAAACACAGTTGTTGTGGAAGCCGACGGACCGCCACAACATCAAATCTGGAATCGCCTATACACATCATGCATTTGCTGTGGGCCGCTTCAATGCCTCAAGTGAAGACAATTCGGTCAATTTCGAGAGTGGCCAGAATTTTACTGGAAATGAACTCGGAGCCTATATCAACGACGAATTTGTAGCGGGCAAAAAGCTCTCTATCAATGGCGGCTTGCGGCTTTCAGGCTGGGTCGGCGGTGACACTTCTTACTTCGGATTGGAGCCACGCGCATCTGCGAAATACAGCATCAGTGACAAAGTGAGCATCAAAGCGGCCTATGCGCGGATGTTTCAGTACGTGCACATGGTTTCGACATCCGGGGCCTCATTGCCGACGGATATGTGGTACCCATCGGGCAAGGTTGTGCGCCCGCAACGGAGCGACCAAGTCGCCGGAGGCGTGAGCATGCTCCTGGGAAAACAATTCCTGCTGAGTGATGAGGTATACTATAAATGGATGAACCGTCAGGTCGATTTCCGGGATGGCGCACAGATCTTTTTCAACGACGACCTCGATGGTGAATTCGTATTTGGGAAGGGGTGGGGCTACGGCAACGAAATCTATCTGGAAAAGAAACGCGGGCCTGGCAAAGGCTTGCTCGATCGTTTGAGCGGCTGGGTCGGCTATACGCTTGCTTGGAATTGGCGTCAATTTGCTGAAATCAATGATGGAAACAAGTTTCATCCGCGATTTGACCGCCGCAACGACATTACCGTCGTCCTCATCGAGGATCTTGGAAAACGTCTCAGTGTCTCTGCAACATGGGTCTATGGAACCGGGAATGCCGTGACGCTGCCGATCGCTTGGATGGTTTCCTCGGATCCCGTGCCAGGAAATGACATTAACATTATCCCAATTTACACCGAGCGCAATTCATTCAGGATGCCCAATTACCATCGCATGGACGTAGGCATGGTGTACAACATCCTTCCAAAATGGGGCGAATCAGACATTACCCTGAGCGTTTACAATGCCTACAGCCGCCGAAACGCCTATTTTCTTTATTTCGATACGGAAACGGAGACGCTACCCGGCACAGGGATTACTACTTTGACTGGATTCAAGGTCAAACAGGTGTCGCTTTTCCCGATCATTCCATCGCTTACCTGGAACTTCAAATTCTAAATCCATGCACAAGAATAGATTCATCGTATTGGTCAGCAGCATTTTGGGGATGCTCGCTTTTGGCTGTTTACCTGAAAAGGAAGTTGAAATCGAGATTCCGCCTTATGACCGGCAGCTTGTCGTCGAATGTTACATGGAAGTCGGAAAGCCGTTCAGGCTGCTTGAGCGAGAGTATCGGCTTTTTTGAACCACAGGACACGCCGATTATTGCAGGTGCCGAGGTGGTGATTTCCCACAATGGAATCCATGATACCTTGCCGCAGGGTTTGTTTTTTGATCCGGAGGGATTGAAGATATTCAACTTTGCTTCGAGCGAAGTCGTGCCGGCCGACTATACCACTCAGTATTCGATTTCTGTCAAGTACCCGGATGGAAGGCATGTCACGGGCGCGGCCAAAATCATGCCTCCGGTTCAGTTGGAGCCGATGACAGCCTCTTTCAATGCAGACAGCAACGCTTCCGTGCTCGTCAGGTGGCTCGATGAGCCCGGGCAACAGAATTTCTACCGTTTGGCATTGTTCAAGGGCAAGGTTTTTGATCCGAATCCTGACAATGAAAATACCCAATTGCTCGATTTCACGCTCGATGACCGCATTGGGGACGGGGAGATGTTCACCGTTGGAACGTTGTTTGATTATCAATCAGGCGATACAATCATCGCCCAATTGTACCATATCGACCAACCTTATTGGCGATACATCAATAGTTTGGACGATGCGGCAAGTTCAAACGGCAATCCATTTGCACAACCTGGCGTGATTCGATCGACGGTTTCCGGCGGAATCGGTGTGTTTACAGGCTACCTTTTCACACGAGATACCTTGATCATTCCGTGATGTTCAATTCCAAGCTGGAGAATCTTGCCTTCTGACTGTAATTTGACCTACAATTTTTCCTGAAAATCAGGTTTCAGGGAAAAACTGGATTATTTTTGCAGTCAAATTGCCGATTGATTCAGTATGCTTGAGAAAATTCCGCTTGAGACGATGCCGCAGGGAAAGAAGGATCCCGCGTGGATGGCCCAGTTTAAAGGTGGGTTGTTCAAGCAGGGTTCCAAGCAACTGCCTTTTCGTCTGTATGAACCTGAGGTGGTTGCAGGTCAAACCTACCCCTTGATCCTGTGGTTGCACGGGGTCAAAGGCCGTGGTGATGACAATCAGCGGCAAATCTCAGCCGGCAACAGCCATGCACCAGCCTTCTTCTCCAATCCGGAGGTACAAAAGCAGTTTCCAGCTTATGTGTTGGTCCCACAATGTCCCGATGGGAAATTTTGGATCAATTTCACCAACCTTCGCATTCGCAGACCGCTGAAAATGGCAATGGCGTTGGTCGAAAATGCCCTTGCAACATTGCCTGTTGATCCTACCCGGGTATATGTGGGCGGGCAATCCATGGGCGCTTTTGCAACGTGGGCCTTGCTTGCCGAGTATCCTAAAACCTTCGCGGCGGGCATTCCCGTCAGTGGAGGAGGAAGTACACGCAAGGCGAAACGTAGCATTGCATCGCCCGTTTGGATTTTCCATGGCGCAAGTGACCCCATTGTGCGCGTGGTGCGTTCGCGTGAAATGCATGAAGCATTGCAAGCTGCCGGAAAATCAGTGACATATACAGAGTTCCCCAATGGACGTCACGACATTTGGCCCGCTGTTTTCACGGAGCCCAATGTCGCCGAATGGTTGTTTGCCAACCAGACCCAAGCGGTCAAACGTCGGCGCTAAACCAATCAATATTCCGTTTCTAATTGACGTGAAGGCTATCTCTGGTGGCCATCATCCTCATCGTGCTTTTCGTCCGGATCAGGTGCTGGAGGCTCAGGTAAGCCCAATTCGTGGTTCAAGTATTTCTTGAGGTTGTAGATGTCCAAACGCTTGGCCATGATCTTTTTATCCTTGTCAAGGAGGTAGATCACCGGTGTGCTATAGATATCATAGAATATCCGGAAATTGGTTTTGTTCTGCGGATCAGCCACGTTTACAAAATCTTCCATTCCCTTTTCCTTGACAAACGCCTTCCATTTGTCGAGTTCCTCCTTGGTGGATACGGCAAATACATTGACGCCGTATTGCTTGTATTCTTTCAGCAGTTCGGCGAGTTGCGGCATTTCCTTTTTACAATGCCCGCAATCATGGGCCCAAAACACCAAGACAGTGTATTTTGCGTCCATTTTGTAAAGGCTTGTCGAATTGCCATTGATATCGTCCATGATCAAATTGACTGCCTTCTCGTCGCAATTGTTGTAGCGCATCTTGTAATAGCGGTCCTTGATTTTGCTCAATTGCGTACTGTCGACCCAATCTGCGCGTCCGCTGACGTAGTAGGAGCCCGCCATGTGTACGTAAATCTTGTCGAAGCACATCTGCTTGCTGCCACTCCACATGTTGGTAATCGTGATCACGCAAAATTTGAACACATCTTTGTTCGCCTGCGCCTTCACCATGATATCTTCAATGCTCATGATGATGGAGTCTGGATGCTGTACCGTGAGCCGATTCAGGTATTCCTTGATTTTGTTCTGAATGATCGGGGAGCGCAGCAACCGCTCATCACTAAAATCCACGAATTGCAAGTACTCAGACTTGTATTTCCTGAACTGAAATATTTTAGCTTCTTCGGCAGACATGCCGGTGGGGGCAGTCGCGACTTCAGGTTCTTGGGAGGCGTAAAGCAATTTCGATACGAATTTACCTTTGTTATCGGCAATCACCTTGTCACGGTAGGCCTTTACCTGCTTGTCAAGGTCTTGGAGGAGCTTGTCGATTTCCGTCTTGCGACCCTCGACCGTCGCCGGATTGTCCTTTTCGGCTTTCAGCTTTTCTGATTCCTTTTGTTTGGTCTCGATGAATTTCAGATAATCAAAGAAAATCGTGTTTTCGTCGCTGACCTTGACCTTCATCGCGGAAACCATGTTGGCGAGGTCGGTCTCCATCGAAATCTTGGGTTCGACGGCAAGGAATTCAAAATACTTCATCCCGGGCACTACAAACAGAAAGATTCCGCCTTCAAGTTCCGTGCCTTTGAAATTCACGATCCCGGTCTTGGGGACGATCATCGTGTCCTTGATATACTGCTTGGTTCCAAGGTAGTAGGCGATCATCGTGGTATCGCCCTCCTTTAAACCCTTGACTTTGAAACTGTAATCATATTCCTTGACATTCGCAGCGTGCACACTTCCGATCGTCAGGAACAAAACCAAGAGCAACAATCCTTTCTTAAGCATTGAATTTGTATTCATCTTTGCCATTCATGATTTGGGCATTGGGCCAAATTTAAGATTATCTCAAGAAATAGGGGAAGATTCCTGAAAACAAATGAATCCGCCAGCATTGGACGACAAAGCAAAGACCCTGCCAGAAGAAAAGGCACTGTCAATTTTGCAATTGATCAGCCAATGTCTTGCGGATTTGCAAATGGGAATACCGGTAGATGAGGGACTGAGTGAATTGGCATCCATTCCGCAACAGGAATTCCTCGCATGCTTCTTGGAGGATGGAATGCGTAAGGCATTCTGGATCAATGCCTACAATATCTTCAATTTGGTAGCTATGCGAAAGCGGATCCCGCAAACCAAATGGGAGCGATGGCAACATTTTTCCAGACGGCAATTTTCTGTGGCAGGTTTTGCAATGAGCCTGAATGACATTGAACATGGAATTTTGCGCAGATCCAAATTTTGGTGGGCACAAGGATGGCTTCGAAATCCGTTTCCCGTCGGCTGGAAAAAGCGATTGCAACTGGAAAAGGACGATCCGCGGATCCATTTTGCGTTGAATTGCGGAGCGAATGGTTGCCCTGCAATACGATTTTATACGGCTACAGGCGTCGAACAAGAGCTGGAATTGGCCACTATGGGCTTTTTTCATTCAGAGGTATTCTTGGAAGCCGACACTATTTGGGTTTCATCGCTCTTCCAAATGTATCTGGGTGACTTCGGCGGATTGAAAGGGTTGCGGAAATGGTTGACAAAATACGGGGCCGAACTCGAGATCGAACAAAAGCGCATTCGATTCAGGAAATATGATTGGACAACCAATCTTCAGAAGTTCAATGAATGAGGCCATTTTGGCGAGCGTTCCATACGCCAAACATGAACCTTTTTTCTTCTAATGGCCCCCCAATGAACAGAATCCACGCATTTTCGTCGAAAAAGTCGACAAGTTATGAACAGGAACGCCATTTCGACCAATACAAACGCATTTCAACTTAATCATCTGATAATCATTTATTTAGGCATAACATGATCATTCAAGAAACTCCGTAATCACTAAGTTATCCTCCAAATATGCCTTTGGAGCGAATCAATGCAGGTTTTGAAACATTGAAAAATTAGCTAGCTTCGAATTGGTTATCTAAGGTTTGTACCATAAATTCTGATTTAGAGATGAAAAACAGATTTGATGAATTGAAGTCGCTCGTGATGTCGCTGGAAGAAGATTTCGCAAAATTCTACCAAAAAAGCAACAAAGCAGCTGGTACCCGCGTGCGCAAAGGCATGCAGGATCTGAAAAACTTGGCACAAGAGATTCGTATCGAAGTGCAAAACGCCAAAAACGACTGATTGTCGTTTTGAAGGAATGAAAAGAATCAAGGCCCCCTCAAGGGCCTTTTTTCGTGGATCCAAGGCAAGAACTCAACCTTAATTGAATCCGTAGCCGACACCGACTCCGGCGCGCAAATCCAAGCCGTCAAATCTCATTCCTGGTTTCTGCGCGACCGATTCATCGCCATCACAACCTGCACATTGCATTGTGTAGACCGATTTTGCAAAGCCATAACGCGGTCCAACAAAAAGGTCGATTGCCAATCTTTTTTTGATGAAAAATTGATATCCGACTACAAATCCAACATTCAACGAATTGATGTTGACATTGACTTCAGCGTTCACTTCCTGGAAAATGTCGGGATCATAGGCAACAATCCCATAGGATTTTTTTACATGCTGCAGGCGCAGGTAGGTCCCAAGATAGGGGCCGCGGGGCACCTGACGCCTTTGAAACGCCAAAAAGTAGCGCAATTCAGGGGTGAGACCGATCAATTTGTAGTCAATGGGTTCCGGAAGGTTCGGCGAATAAACGGCAACCGTTGGTGCGCCGACCGCAAATCCAATTTGACCGGAAAATCTGGTTCCCAAACGTCGCTCCATTTGCACATTGAAAGTCGAAACAAAGAGGCTCAATGGATTGATTTTCAAAACCATGCCAGGGCTCTCACTGATCGGCTTCTGCGCCTTTGCAACCCCATGGAACCCGATTGCCACCGGCAACAGGATCATCAAGGAAGCACGCAAAAACGTTTTGAAGGAAATCATTGCTCAAAATTAGAACCTTTTGGCATCAGCGAAAATCAATTTCTTCAACAGGTTTCAATGAGAGCTGTCAAGACGTTTCGACATTCTGTAAGTTTGCGCAGGACAATGGTACATTCACTATAATCTCAATGGCTACCGAATCGTCTAAAATATTTCCAATTGCCTTCTGGGCGTTGATTTCGTCAGCGGTCATACTCTTGAGTGGAACCTGTCGCAAAGCTTCCTCACCGACAAATATCGGGTCAGATGTACTTTCTACGCAAAGTTTTGTAGGGCCTTGGGTAGCGAGTACCGTGGAAGTGGAGATCGTTTCCAAAGACAAAATTGGCGGGGATGATCACTTGCATTATGAGTCCAAGGAATTGGCAGCACAACAGGGCCGGAAGCCGGCCATGACGATCTACAACGCCGATGGAAGTTACAGGGAGGAGATCTTCTCGATAAGCGACTCATTGGTGCAGTCCAAAGCAGGCTTTTGGCACTTTTACCAAGATAGCCTGTTCATGCGCTTGGATGTCACAGGAAGTCCTAAAATCGCATTCCAAGCCGCCAAGCAGGGCAATGGGCTCAAGTTGTACAGCCGGATAGATTGGGACGGTGACGGGGCCAAGGACGATCAAATGACGGTCTCGCTCAAGCGCCCATGATTGCGCGCATCAACCGCGGCTAACCATCGCAAACATCTCCGCAAGCAGGATTTTGGCAAAGTCCTGATTGTTTCCCAAAGCATTTTGAAATGCCATCCAATCCGGTTTCGCATTCAATGAAAGTACTTTTGCAGATGTTGAGGCATCACTTGAAACACTTTCGCATTTAAGCTTGACGCTGAATGCTTTGAGGCCAGTAGCGTCGGAGATTTTCTTGGCCCATTCAAGGTATGTGCGATGCAACTTGTCGGTGACATCGGTTGCGCCGCCTCCACCGCCTCCAGGATTCTTGACTTGGATCGCTACGCCTTGCAGCACCACTTCGCTGAGGTAGGCAGCTTGATCACGTAGCAGTTGCCTTGTTTCGGCATCAATCTGAACCTTATCTGATTCCGAGGCAGTTATGTTATGACGGTCAATGAGTTCCTCCAAAGTTTGCACGCCATCTCCCGTCAAACGCAAGGCTGTCCTTGTAATTCCTGAAACCAATTCTCCACCGATGATCAAAAGTTCAAGATCCTCGCCCTCTGCCTGCTCTTCGAGGAGCCAAGTAGCATAGTCATCGGCAAAGGTATCGAGATGCAATTCGAGGTCTTGGAGATGCTTGAGATTGGAGGCCACCCCATGCCCATCAACGCTGAATGCCGGTAGACAACGGTAAATCTTGCCTTCGATCCAGAATTCGCCAATCAGGCGCTCCAACTGCGCTGTACTTGTTTGCTCGGAATCCAACTTGAACACTTTGCTGGCAGGAGTGGGGATCGCCAATTCCGCGAGGTAAAAGCGTGTGATCGGGAGGTCGCTGCAAATCGTTGTTCCCAAATGGGAATTGCTGCCCAGGATGGATCCTTGGAATACAATTTCCGTCTGACCGGCATGGGTGAATTTGACAGCTTCCTGTCCCCAGGCGACGGAGAGGTCCTGAACGGTGATTCCTGCGTTTTGGGCGGCTTCGATGAGTCGTTGTTGCATAAGATGATACGTGATAATTCTGGGTGAAAAAGGGAACCTACGATAGGCAAGCAGCAGTTCAGTTGCTTTCGGTGATTTCTCTGGACGGACCTTTTGGAAATTGAATGAGCTGAACGGCAATAATGGAAGTAATGCAGTAAGCTGTAAAGAAGTAAAATCCACTTCGAAGCTCTGCATGCATGTTTTCATTGGTTTTCAAGCTCAAGTAGGCGATGAATACACCGACCACAAAAACATCTGCCATGCTCCATTTGCTGATGAGTCCGACAAATTTATGCATGCGGTAGGTTGCGTTGCGGGAAGGCGAAAGTGCGACAAATCCCATGATCAAGGCTTTTGCAAAAGGCACCAATACGCTGAAAAGAAGTATGAGGAAGGCTACAAAACCGTTTCCGTTTTCATTGAGGCTTCCGATGGTGCCCAAAATACTGCGCGTTTCGTCCAGAACGGATTGCTTTCCAAGCAGCGGTATCGAAAAGGAGGCTTCAAGCGTCAAAAGATCATTCATCAGCCCGGGAATAAGCAAGCCAACTGAAATCAGCAGCAATACAAATCCGACCAAGTTTCTAGGTTCCAATGCCTTCATTCCGCCAAATTACAGGTTGCGCGTTGGATTGTCTCCACTTTGCCTAAAAAAAATCGAGGCAACCACCTTGCGGTGGTCACCCCGTCCTCGTATTAAATTCTTGAGTAGCCCGTATACAAATTAAGGAATGCTCTTGGCGACCACTTTGCCATTGCGCAGGAGCCTGAACTCCACGCGACGGTTGTTTTGGCGACCATTGGCATTGTCATTGGTGTCGATGGGGTCAAGTTCACTGAAGCCCTTGGTCATCAACTTGATGTTTTTCAATCCTTTGTCTTGAAGGTAGTTGTAGGCCATCTGCGAACGGTTTTCTGAAAGCGCCTGATTGTAATCCACCGAACCCATCGCATCGGTATGGCCGGCGATTTCAAGTGACAATTCTGGATGAAGCGCGAGGTAGTTGGCCAAAACATCGAGATTCTTCTTGGAAACATCCCGCAGATCAAATTGGTCGAAATCAAAATAGATGTTCCGGAATTCGAGTGCATTCAGCTCCTTGTAAAATGCCGCGTCATCGTCTGTGGCATTTACAGTGGCATTCCCTGCCTTGATTTCATCTTTGCCGCTTTCGAAACCCGCCTTGATTTCATCTTTACCGCTGAGTCCGGTCTTGATATCGTTTTTAGAAGTAGAAGGGGAGAAGGAAGTACTGCTTTCGCCGGTTCCAGCGTCCACCATTCTATTCAATTCAAGACCACTTGGGTTGTCAAAACCAGGCAATCCCCTCGGAGATGTATGGTCGACGACAATTCCCTCCACACCCTTGCGAAGCCGTACCGATTGGAGCACGACCTCGTCGTTGCGGATGATGCGCAATTCAGTCCGCCGATTGAATTGCCTGCCCGCATCGTTGTCGTTGGTTTCCATTGGCCGGTTTTCGCTGAAGTGATCGAGCACAATCCGATCGGGTGCGATACCTTTTTTGATCAAATAGGCGCGTGCATTTCTTGCTCTTCGATTGGAGAGATCCACATTGTAGTCAAACGTGCCAAACCAGTCGGTATGCGACATCAACGCGACTTTCAAATCTGGATTTTGGGACAGCAGCTCGATGGCCCGATCCAGTTCATCCGCCGCATCAGAACGGATAAAGTCTTGGTCAAAGTCGTAGTAGATGTGTTGAAGTTCTACCGCCGCCCGCGGTATCTCTTCAATCACCTCAGTTGGTTTGACCAGGAACATGTTCTTTTCCAGAAAGACATCATCTTCGTTCAGAACCGGAGTCATGATCGACTCAGAAACAGAGTTGTAGCCTTCAGCACTTGCTACGAGCGAATACGTTCGCTGCGGTTCCAACATAAAATAATACCTGCTGGAATCGGTTCCTGTCAGCACCGAATCCAATACTTCATTGGTCTCAACATCGACCAATCGCACCATTGCTTTGAGGGTGTCCAGTGTTTGGACGTCTTGTACTAAGCCCGCGATTTCTACAATATGGTAGCGACGAGGGTAGGGGTAATAAGGAAATCGAATGTGGTAAATGTCCTTTTCACCATAGCCGCCTTCCATTCCGCTGGCATAGTATCCGCTTTTGCCATCCAACGCCAACACAAAATAGATGTCGTCGTCAGGTGTATTCACGGGCGAACCCATGTTGAGCGGTTCCAACCATGCTGTTTTGTCCTGATCCGCAAATTCCGTGACGAAAATGTCAAAACCACCCATGCTTCCGGGACCATTGCTCGAATAGTAGAGCGTCTTTCCATCGGGGTGGAAATAGGGAGCATCTTCGTCGAAGGCCGTGTTGACGGTTGCACCCAAATTGATCGGTTCCGTCCACTTGGTCTTGCCTTCCTTTTTCACCATGTAAATGTCCCTGCCACCAAACCCACCTGGGCGATCGCTGGTAAAGAACATCACACTGCTGTCTGCGCTTTGGCAGATGCTCGCTTCATAGAATTTTGAGTCGAGCGGACGTTCCACCGTGCTGGGTTCGCGCCATTTTTGCTCGACATCATCAAACTTGGTCACATAGAGGCCACCGGCCTTTTTGTGACGGTAGATGTAGAGCGTCTGACCGTCGGCAGTGAGCGAAATCGTCGCATCATGCCCCGCAGCGTTTACCGGTTTCCCGATATTTTCTCCAGGACCCCATTGGCCGTCTACTTTGTGAGAGACATAGATGTCTTCGTCATAAAAGTAGATTTCGGGCTTGGCGCCCAAGCATTCCGGACGACGGGCAGTGTAGATCAAGACGCTGTCATTGGCTGAAATCACCGGGCTATGCTCGGAAAATTCGCTGTTGATCATGTCTCCCATGTTTTCGATCTTCACCTGCTCGGCATCGGCCTTGTTGGCGAGTTTCTTGGCATACAGACATTGCGTGATCCTGTTGTTCACCCATACATACTCAGGGCTGGATGGCTCATAACGTTCCGAATCCTTGTGGTAGGCCTCTACTGCGCGGTCAAAGTAGAGGTTGTAATGGAGCGTCAAACCATACCAGTAGTAAAACTCCTTGTCAATGTCGGGGTTCAGTTTCTCGACCTTCTCAAAATAGGGAAGGGCCTGATTCTTCTTGTAGGTAATGTAAAGGCATTTTCCCATCCAGAAGTTGTAGTAGGCGCTGTTGGCGTCTTCCTTCAACAATTCCTGAACATAGGGCAAGGCCTGCTGGAACTCTTCGTAGCGAAGATGTTCTTTAGCAGCCTTCAAGGAGTTCTTGTACTCCTTGTTGCTCCCGCCTTTGCCTTGACCAAAGGCAATCGACGAGCTAGCCAGCAAGAAAAATACGAGGAATCTGAACTTCATAATACGAGGAGGTTAAAACATCCGTTCTTCTTGGCAGCCCATCAAGGACTGCTGTTGAAAACTTATAGGATTTCCACGTCTTCCGTACTCAGAGGCGGTCGCAAGGACCCGAACTGCATCAACTGTGGATATGTTGATAAAATTCGATTGCAAGATATGAATTTTTCCGATTGTCAAGTAAAATCTTTGAAATTTTTTCAATTCACTTGATTCGAAGCGCATTTTATTCTTGATATATAGATGTTTATATGTTGATAACTCAACAATAACTTCAATCTTCTAGCGAAATAGACACATTTTGGATCAATGTGGGTAATTGTTGAAGTGGATGGTGTTAGCGTTCTGCAAACCAACGAACTACGCCGAAATTCAAGATTGAAGTGGATTTGAAATGAAAAGCAGTCGGAAATGGACTAATGGTTCTCTTTTGAAAGAATATCGTTAAAAAGAGAAGGCCCGAGCTTTTTATGCCCGGGCCTTCGTTGGTATTTCACAAAAATCTGGAAGGGTTAATTCTCCAGAATTTTCAATTCCGTTCTCCGGTTGAGTTGCTTGTTTTCCTTTGTGTCGTTGGCGACAACCGGTGACTTTTCGCCGTAACCTTTTGCCACCATGCGCTCCATGGGAATGCCCTTCTTCACAAGGAAGTCCACCACGCTCTGCGAGCGGTTTTGTGAAAGTGTTTCATTGTGCTCATCCGAGCCGTCGCTGTCAGTATGTCCGCCAATCTCGATTTTGAGTGTGGGGTTGTCCAGCATCAGTTTGTTGAGGCGCTCCAATTCCGAGACAGATTCAGGCCTCAAAGTTGCCTTGTCGACGTCATAGAAGATGTTGTTGAGCACGATACCTACACCGATTTCAATTTTATCAAGCGCTACATCTTGGACGACTTCTTGGAATCCTTCTGCCTTAGGAATGTTCACGTTCAGGGACTTAAACAGGTATCCTTCACGTTCCACTGTAATACCGTAGTTGCGGCCCGAAGGCAATGAAACGAGGTATTTTCCAGAGGCTGAATTCGAATTGAGTGTTGAAACGACGACGTTGCGGTCGTTGTCGATCACAGTGATTGCACCCTCCAGCGGAAGCCCCGTTTTTGCATCTGTGACGACGCCTTTGAGAATGGTCAAGGCATTGACTACAACAACCGGCTTCAGCGTATCCTCTGTCTTCACTACGACTGCAGGCTTTTCCTCCTCGATTTCGATTTTGTAGATGTCTTTTTCCCCGTAGCCGCCCTCTTTGGCCGATGCGTAGTAGCCGTCTTTTTTGTCAGCCGACAACACGAAGTAAATGTCATTGTCGGGTGTGTTGATCGGGTAACCCAGGTTTTCGGGTGTCGACCAGCTGCCATCGGGTTGCAAAGTGGTTTTGTAGATGTCAAAGCCACCCAAACAATCGTTGCGTCCGGTGCTCGAGAAATAGAGGGTAACGCCGTCGGGATGGAAGAATGGACTGTCGTCGGCAAACAACGTATTGATTTTCGGGCCGAGATTTTTGGGAGCGCCCCATTTTTTGTCGGGTTGGAGTTCGCTCATGTAGATATCGGTGTCCCCAAAGCCTCCAGCGCGATCCGAGGTGAAAAACATCCGTTTTCCATCTGGCGAGATGCTCACTGTTGTTTCGTAGCTCTTGGAATTCACAGGTTCCCCGACCGATTTTGGATCGGTCCACTTCTTTCCATCCAAATGGGATTCGAAGATGTCTCCTCCAGCCGGTGGATTCCGGTAAATGAAGAGGTTTTGACCATCCGGGGACAGTGCAATGGAGGCGTCCATGGCATTGGTGTTGATTTCCTTGATGGGGCGGGGATTTGCCCAGCCTTTTCCTGCTTTGTCGGCGATGTACACGTCTTCCAGTTCACAGGTGGGGTCACCTTTACAGCCGACATTGTCCGGGCGCACAGTGGTGTAGATCAACACGGTTTCGTCGGCATCGATGATAGGGCTGTGTTCCGAAAACTGCGTATTCACCGGAGGGCCAACGTTCACGATTTTTGCCTTCACGGGATTGGCGACTGCTTGTTTGGCATACTTGCAATGCTCGATTTCGCGGGCCATTTCAGCATGGCGGGGTCCTTGTTCGTAATCTTTGTCATCCCACGGGTGTACTGCACGATCGCTTCATCAAATTTAAGCGTGTAATGCAGGCATCTGCCGTAGTAGTAGCTGAGTTCGGGATCCACGTCCTTGTTCAAGCCAAAGGCCTTCTCAAAGTGCGGCAAAGCCTCCTTCTTCTCATAATTCTGAAACAAGCATTTGCCCAAAAGGAACTGAGACATCGAATTGTTGGGGTTGTATCCAACAGCTTCTCTCAAGAATGGGATCGCCGTTTTATATTCGTCGTATCCCAAAGCCTTTTCCGCATTCGCGAGTGCCTTCTTTTCATTTTGGCCGAAAGCGAAAGTGGTTCCGATCCCCAGGATCAGAACCACTGTTATTATCGATATTCTATTCATTCTAAGGAACTTAAACAATCTTGGTGAGAGTAATACTTGCGATTACTCAATAATGAACAATTCAACACGTCGATTCCACTTTTTGGACTCTGGACTGTCGTTGGGATAGATCGGCATTGCCTCACCCATTCCCGAGATATTCAGTCGTTTGGGGTCAATTCCGCGATCAGTCAGGTACTTGGCAACAGCCTTGGCCCGGTTTTCAGAAAGTTCCAAGTTATGGTCCTCACTTGCATCGGAGTCGGTGTGGCCGATCACATTCAGCTTCATGTGCGGGACTTTGTTCATCACGGTCACGACGTTTTCCAAATCCTTGATGTAGTCTGATTTGATCAAATGCTTGTCCACATCAAAAAATTGCCAGGTAATCACGAGCTTGTTGGCTTCCGTGAGTTTCTGCAGGCCGATATCTTCGTAGTGGCTGAGCAATTGACCGCTTGGAGCTACTCCAAAATCCTCATAATAAGGCAAATATTCGTTTGCCTTGACCCTGATCATGTATTTCCGTCCGCTTTCAACCGGGAACATGTAGTTTCCTGTTTTTGGATTCGTCGGCAAAACATCGATGACTTCATTGGTAACCGGGTCAACAAGTTCGACGACCGCATCCAAGGGTTTTTCGGTAACAGCATCTTTGATGGTTCCTGAGACCACGTTGTATTTGCCAACGGAGGAAGCAACCGGCACCACATTGGGATCGCATTGATCCACTTTCACTTCGATTTTGTATTCCCTGCCGCTTACGGGCAATACAAAGCGGTATTTAGCCCCATCTTCGACTACCGCTTTGGCAGTTTCAATTACCTCATCCGTTTCCTGGTCTATCAACATGACATCAGCCGCAACCGGTTTTCCAGTTTCCTTATCCAAAACTGTGCCAGCGATCACGTTGGTTCCTGGGATATCGGTGGATGGCGAAGCGAAATAGAGGTCTTTTTCGCCATAGCCGCCGGGACGGTCGGAGGAAAAGTAGAACCCTTCCGTACCTTCTTTCCAAACAAGGTAAATATCATCTCCAACGCTATTGAGCGGCCATCCGAGATTTTCTGGTTTCCCCCATGAGCCGTCGGGCTGCATTTTGCAGACAAAAAGGTCAAATCCTCCCATACTGTTATGGCCACGGGATGCGAAATACATCCTTTTACCGTCGGGGGTGATGAACGGAGCATCGTCGTCGTAAGGCGTATTGATGGATGCACCCAGGTTTTCTCCAGCAGTCCATTGGCCGTTGGCATCCAAAGTGCTTTTGTAAATGTCCTTCATTCCAAGCCCATCGGGCTTGTCGCTGACCCAATACAAAGTTTTGCCGCCTTCAGTGATAAATACCGAGCACTCGTTGTATTCCTTGGTGTTGATGTTGTCACCAATACTCTCGCGTTTGCTCCATTCGCCGTTTTCTCCCTCTTTATGGGAAACGTAGACGTCACCTTGGTTACGATTGTCGACGTAGTAAATGAGCGTATTTCCGTCTTCAGACAGGTTGATCGAGGCATCATGCGTCCACCGTGGGATCGGTTTGATGAACAATTTCGACTTGGCCCAAACATTGTTGCTGTAGTTCGCCTCGTAAACTTCCTCGTTAATGTCTTCCACATGGAAGCGACGGCGATTGATCTGATTTACACTACGCGGCTTTCTTGTGGTGTAGATCATGTATTGATATTCGTCGGAAAATGTCGATGAGTATTCAGGATAGGAGGTATTGACGTATTCCCCGAGGTTTTCGACTTTGTAGTTGACGACCTTCCGAATGGATTTTGGACCATTTTGACACTGGATAATCCGCATTTTTGTATCGGTATAGAGCCAGCTTTCGGGCTCAAGTCGAGACAGGTCTGCTTGGTAATAGGTGATCGCTTCCTCAAAGTTGAGGTTCATGTGCATGGCACGCGCCAAATAATAGTTGATGTCTTCGGCAATGCTCTGGTCGAGATTGAACGCTGCGACCAAATAGGGAAGTGATTGCGCTGGCTGATCACCCTCATATACTGACTTGCCCAGCATGTAGGCATATTTGGCGTTTTCAGGATCAAGGTTGAATGCGGCTTTCAGGTATGGTGCTGCCTTGATGTAGTCGGCCCGCTTGTAAAAACGCTTTCCTTTGCGGAAGGCTCCTCTCGGATTTGATTCGTTTGCGTAGCCCAGAGAACAAGTACTAAATATAGCCAAAAGCAGCAAGCCCAAGGTAAAAAAGAGCTTTTTCATTTTGCGTTTTTTGAATATCTGCTAAATAATTGATCGAAGCTAAAAGTAAAACTAAAAGCCGAAATTTCAAAAAGCGTTAAAAGCAAAAAAGCGACTCTTTGTGAAGAATCGCTTAATTATTTTTGCTGGAAAACGGCCGGTATTAGCGGCGTTCCCTGATCCTTGCTGACTTTCCAGTGAGCTTACGCAGATAGAAGATACGCTTGCGGCGCACAACACCACGTTTGACCAATTCAACCTTGTCAATGTTAGGTGAGTTGACAGGAAAGATACGCTCGACACCCACGTCGTTTGACATTTTGCGGACGGTGAAAGTAGCAGTGCCACCTTTACCTACACGCTGAATGCAAACTCCTTGGAATTGCTGGATACGCTCTTTGTTACCCTCTTTGATACGCACATGCACGTTGACGGTGTCACCTGCGCCAAATTTTGGGAAATCCTCCCTGCGGAACTCCGCCTCTACCAATTTTATAAGATCGTTCATCTTATTGAGCTTTTAGCTTTTGATGCTGTCCAAGAATTTTAAAAAGGAATGCAAATGTAATGGTATTTCCGTACCGAACAAACTCTGAATAAAAAATATTCATGCAATCATTCATCCAACAAGTCTGGACGTCGCTTTTTCGTCTTTTCCCAGGCCTGTTCATCGCGCCAACGCTCGATATGCGCATGGTTGCCACCCAGAAGCACTGCCGGGACTTCATGCCCCTCAAAGGATGCCGGCTTCGAATACATCGGTGCATCCAACAAATTGCTTTGAAACGAATCTGAAAGCGCAGAAGTCTCGTCGCCCAAGACGCCCGGCAACAACCGCACGATTGCATCGGTCAAAACGATTGCAGCAATCTCGCCACCCGTCAGCACATAGTCACCAATCGAGATCTCACGCGTGATGAAAAGATCCCGCACACGCTGGTCAATTCCCTTGTAGTGTCCACAAAGCAGGATAATGTTTTTGTAGAGGCTAATGCCGTTAACCATTTGCTGATTAAGGACTTCGCCATCCGGAGTCAGGTAGATCACCTCGTCGTATTCACGTTCCGATTTCAGTTTCCGGATCGCAGCGGCAATGGGGGCTACCATCAGGATCATGCCTGCACCGCCACCGTAGGGAGTGTCATCAATGCTTTTGTGCTTGTCGGTACTATAATCACGCAAGTCATGAACATGGATCTCGCAGAGCCCTTTGTCTTGCGCCCGTTTCAGGATGCTCGTCTTCAAGGGACTTTCCAATTGGGCAGGAACGCCTGAAATAATGTCGATTCGCATAGTGATTCAGTACCGTTTCAAATTGAAAAAGCCGGGAAACCCGGCTCTTTCAGTATTTTTCTAGACAGATTATTCGGCAGTTACATTGCCTTCAACCTTTTCGACCAATACAATGACCTTGTTGTTGAGAACCTCGACCACGCCACCTTCGGCTTGGAATTGGCTCTCGCCAGCGGTGGTCTTGACAGTGATCGGTCCCTTGTCGAGGGTCGAGATGACCGCGGCGTGGCCGTTGAGCACCTGAAACTGACCTTCGGAGCCTTGGACTGTCACAGACGAGACTTCGCCCGAAAAGACTTTCCTGTCTGGTGTGATGATGTCAAGTTGCATAATCGTCGCTTAGTTGACTGCTGCCAATTCTTTCTCACCTGCCTCAATCGCTTCTTCGATGCTTCCTTTGAGGTAGAATGCCTTTTCTGGAAGGTGATCAAGGGCGCCGTCCATGATCATGTTGAAGCCTTTGATGCTGTCCAACACATTCACAAACTTGCCTTTGAGACCGGTGAACTGCTCTGCAACGAAGAAAGGCTGGCTCAAGAAGCGCTGCACCTTGCGGGCACGCGAAACGGTGAGTTTGTCTTCCTCCGAAAGCTCGTCCATACCCAAGATGGCGATGATGTCTTGCAAGTCTTTGTATTTCTGCAAGATACCGATCACGCGGGTGGTGCAGAGATAGTGTTCTTCGCCGACGATGTCTGGCGAAAGCACTTTGGAAGTCGATGTCAATGGATCCACAGCAGGGTAGATACCCAATGCAGACAATGGACGTGACAATTCGGTGGTAGCATCCAAGTGGGCAAAGGTGGTTGCCGGTGCCGGGTCGGTGTAGTCGTCCGCAGGGACGTACACAGCCTGGATCGAAGTAATCGAACCGCGGCGGGTCGAGGTGATACGCTCCTGCATGGCACCCATTTCAGATGCCAAGGTTGGTTGGTAACCCACAGCGGATGGCATACGACCCAAAAGTGCGGATACTTCGGAGCCTGCTTGGGTGAAACGGAAGATGTTGTCGATGAAGAACAACACGTCACGGCCACCTGATTTCTCATCGCCATCACGGAAGTACTCGGCGATGGACAGACCGGAAAGGGCCACACGTGCACGTGCACCTGGAGGCTCGTTCATCTGGCCAAACACCAGGGTCACTTGGGACTCCTTCATTTCTTCCATATCCACAGCCTCAAGCGGCCAACCGCCTTCGCCCATCGCATGGTGGAATTTCGAACCGTAACGGATAACATTCGCTTCGATCATCTCACGGAGCAAGTCGTTACCTTCACGGGTACGCTCACCCACGCCTGCAAACACGGACAAACCGGAGTGTGCCTTTGCGATGTTGTTGATCAATTCCTGGATCAAAACCGTTTTACCCACACCTGCACCACCAAAGAGACCGATTTTTCCACCTTTGAGGTAAGGAGCGATCAAGTCGATGACTTTGATACCGGTATAGAGGATTTCAGCCTCGGTGCTCAAGTCTTCAAACTTAGGCGCCGAACGGTGAATAGGATATCCTTTGGGTGAATTGGGCTGTGCAAGTCCGTCAATGGCGGTACCGACCACGTTGAAGAGGCGGCCTTTGATACCTTCGCCGGTTGGCATCTCGATGGTGTGACCAAGGTCAATGACCTCGATGCCACGCTCCAAACCGTCGGTGGAGTCCATGGAGATGGTACGCACCTTGTTTTCACCCAAGTGCTGCTGCACTTCGAGGTAAAGGATCGATCCATCTCTGCGATTCACGATCAATGCATCAAGAATTTTGGGGAGTTGTACCCCTTCGCCGCTGAATTCGACGTCCACGACTGGGCCGATGACCTGCGCGACTTTTCCTTTATTCTGTGCCATTTACTATAAGTAATGTGTATTCTAAGCCATCTCAAAAACGGGGCAAAGTTAGAAAGGCATTTGGGAATAACCAATCGGAGTGAATGAAAATGTTCACATCTTGATTGTGAATAGGCCTGATTGTCCAAATTCGAGGAAATGAAACAGTAAGTCGAATCGCTCAATCCTGAATTCAATTCCCCAAATGAAAATGTACCAATTCAACCCAAATCCTGATTCTGCAAATTCTGCAAATTCTGCTCCATTTTGTCCCATTTCACCCGCGACATCGCCGAATGCTTCGTCAGCTTCTTAAACTGCTTTTCGTCCAAGGCCGCCCATTCCGCCTTGCCAAATTCCAAAATATGGCTCAATGGCTTGAAATCGCCGCCATTGGGGGTCGCAAACGAATTCCAAGGACATACCTGTTGGCAGATATCACAGCCATAAGCCCAGTTTTCAGTTTGAGCGCGAAGTGTGGGTGGGATATTTTCCCGGAGCTCGATGGTCAGGTAGCTGATGCACTTGCGGCTGTCGATTTGATAGGGGGTCAGCGCTTCGGTCGGGCAGGCGTCGATACATTTGGTGCATGTGCCGCAGTAATCCTTCATCGGACCGTCGTATTCTAGCTCAAGGTCGAGGATGATTTCGCCAATGAAGTACCAAGAACCCATTTTGGGGTGAATGAGGTTGGTGTTCTTCCCGATCCAACCCAATCCGCCACGGGTTGCCCAGGCTTTGTCCATGACTGGGGCAGAATCGGTGAATACCCGTGCATTGACTTCGCCGACATTCGCCTGAATCCATTCCAAAACGCGGTGGAGCTTGTTTTTGATCACCTTGTGATAGTCCTCGCCCCAGGCATACGTCGAAATCTTGGGCGCATCCGCAGGTTGATGGTGGGAAGGATCCGGAAAATAATTGAGCAAGACGCTGATCACAGACTTGGCGCCATCAACGAGCAACCTTGGATCAACCCGCTTGTCGAAATGGTTTTCCATCCAAGACATCGTTCCATGCCGGCCTTCGTGCAGCCATTGTTCCAAGTCCTTGGCCTCCTTTTCCAGAAAACCTGCTTTGGAAATTCCGACCAAGTCAAATCCCTGCAACGTGAGTTGCTGCTTGATTTGGGATGTGATGCTGGAGGACAGTGTGAGTGCGAGTGTGAGTGAACAGTGCTGACGCCAGGGCGTCAGTGAGGCAAAGCCTTCAGGGAATCCATATAGAATTTACCAAACAACATCGTCGGAAGTGCGCAATCCCCGTGGTTGAGGTTATTCGCAGTCTCGAAAATGCTTACGGTGGTCGCACCGGCGGCGATGAAGTGGTTGTAGGCCACGATGGTATTCTGATAATTCACCTGATCGTCGCTGCTACAGTAGAACATCTTCACCGGCGTTTTGGGGATCCAATCGTAGAGGTCATTGTCGCGAAGGGCTAACTTCAACGGGTGATTGGGATCGGCTTCGTAAGCTTCCATCACGGAATCCACGATCATGTAGCGCGGTACAGGATTGGAAACATTGTTGATTTCGCCAATCGAATGCGTACCGTCAAACATCGGCGGAATGATCGAGTCATAAGGCGGTTTCAGCAATTTGGTCGGATCATCGACGATATGGTAGATGTAGTTGTAGCTGAAAATTACGTAAGGAAGGTATCCGGGAGTGGGATAGGGGTCATACCCGACAATCACGGCCTCTTGCACTCCCGAACAATCATAGGGCCCGGCCATCGGTGCTGAACCGGTAACGGTAAATTCGTCTCCGTAGTAGTTTTGAATCTCGCGGTGGGTCGCCATCGTGGCATGCCCGCCTTGGCTGTACCCAAAGAGGAACAGGCGACCATCCCATTCACGACCAACCGTCGGCGCAAAGTCCCGGCAGGCGCGCAACATGTCGATGGCTGCGGTTGCCTCCGATTTTGCATGTATATAGTAATGTGGTCCAGGACCTTCGCCAAGGCCAAGGTAGTCAGGCAAGGCACAAAGGTAGCCGCTTGTGGCCATCACGATGCCGATGATCACCTCGCTGCCGCGTTGGCTCGCCATGTTGTAATCGGCTGTTTCCGTCCCGTGTTGATAACTTGCCAGTGGCATCGCCTCCAAATCAACCCCGGTCGGCACCGCAAATGCACCCGAAGCAAGGATGATCTTTCCAAAGGGATCGACCGTTTGGTAAATCATACGGTAAACGGCCACTCCGTATTCTGACCCCAGAAAGGAGGAGGCTCCGCCTCCCAACGTGTTGATGATCGAATCCACTTGGTCCACATTCCACGTTTCCATCAAGGATGTGGCCACAATCGCCCCGCGAGGGTCTGCTTTCGTGATCACCGGCTCCTCGTTAAAGTCCCCGCAACTTACCATGAGGGACAAGCAGGCGATCATCGCCAACACGTAGTTTTTCTTCATACTCTGTTTTCTGTTGGGGTTGAATCCCTTCACAAGTTAGAAAAGAGTTCCCTGATCTCCTGAGGGAAGGATGTCAAAATGTTTAAATGCCCTCTCAGTCGCCATTCTTCCCCTCGCAGTGCGCTTGAGGAAACCCTCCATGATCAGATAGGGTTCATAAACTTCTTCAATGGTTTCGGCTTCCTCGCCCACGGCCGTGGCGATTGTACTCAGCCCGACGGGTCCTCCCTTGAATTTCTCAATGATGGCTCTCAAGATCTTGTTGTCCATGTCGTCCAAACCGGATTCGTCGACATCCAATGCATTGAGCGCATATTTGGCGATTTCCATGGTAATGACACCATCGCCTTTGACCATGGCGAAGTCACGGTTTCTTCTCAGCAATCGGTTGGCAATACGGGGCGTCCCGCGGCTACGCCTTGCGATTTCGAGGGAAGCATCCTTCTCGATGGGAACGCCCAATACCTGCGCCGACCTGCGGATAATCCTTGCCAATGTCGCTGCATCGTAGTATTCCAGTCGGAAGTTGATGCCAAAACGGGCGAGGAGCGGGGCGGTGAGCAAGCCTGTGCGCGTGGTGGCACCCACGAGCGTGAACGGGTTCAAGGCGATTTCCACGCTCCTGGAATTCGGGCCGGATTCTATCAGGATGTCAATCTTGAAATCCTCCATCGCTGAATAGAGATATTCCTCGACGATCGGGCTCAGGCGGTGAATCTCATCAATGAAGAGCACGTCCCGTGGTTCGAGATTGGTCAAAACGCCGGCAAGATCCCCTGGCTTTTCCAGAATCGGTCCTGAAGTCGCCTTGATGTTGGAGCCGAGTTCGTTGGCAATGATATAGCTCAACGTGGTTTTTCCCAATCCCGGCGGGCCATGCAGGATCACGTGATCCAAGGCATCACCGCGCATTGCCGCCGCCTTTACGAAGATTTGAAGGTTTTCCACCAGTTTCAACTGCCCGGTAAACTCTTCAAACCGTTGCGGACGCAAGACAATGTCTTCGTCTTTGTCCAACGCATTTCCCGCGTCCATGATTGGGTCCTTCATACAAGTACAAGTATAGGCACCATCGGGGAATTAGAAATGAGAAATTAGAAATGAGAAGTGGTAGCGGAAGCAAATAGGTGGATCGACCTTCCAATCGCCTATCCAACCTAGAATTCTGGGTATCCTTTGGGTTGTGGATGCGCAAGAAGTAGAATCGCTTTCCGGGTCCTTGCTATTGTGCGTCGCCACGAATCCATTTGTCGCGTTGTTTCAGAGTCCTCCTTTTGAATCCCCATTTCTCATTTAACATTTGCTTGCGCGATTGCTTCGCAATTCTAATTTCTCATTTCCAACCTCTTAGCTATTTCCAACGTGTGTCTCCCGAAAAGTTCGCATATTTGCAGCAGGTAAAACGGGTTGGATATGACATTGATTGCTTCCATTTCAGGTATCAGAGGCACGATCGGCGGAGAAAGTGAAATGAATCTGACGCCTATCGACATCGTGAAGTTCACCTCAGCCTTCGGGATGTGGATGACAACGAAGTCCTCTTCGCGCAAAGTGGTCATTGGCCGCGACGCACGCCCTTCAGGAGAAATGCTGGAAAACCTTGTCAAAGGCACACTCGTCGGGCTTGGGTTCGAAGTGCTGAATCTTGGGCTCAGTACCACGCCGACGGTCGAGATGGCCGTTGTCGAATTTGAAGCAGCAGGCGGGATCGTGCTCACTGCAAGCCACAATCCGCAACAATGGAATGCTCTCAAACTTTTGAATCGCAAAGGCGAGTTTGTGACCAATAAGGCGGGAATTGACATTCAGGAAATTGCCAAGAATGGCTATTTCAACTTTGCGACCATTGATCAAATCGGAAAAGTCACTGAGGTTCAGGGTTTTGTTGATGTTCACATCCAGAAGATTCTGGACTTGCCATATATCGACTCATTTGCCGTGGGAGCCTCTGGCCTTAAAATTCTTGTAGATGGTGTCAACAGCAGCGGAAGCGTCTTTGTTCCCCAATTGCTTCGCGCAATGGGGATTACCGACATCATCGAGGTCAACAGTACACCTGACGGACATTTTGCACATAATCCGGAGCCGCTCAAGCAAAATTTGCTAGATACCTGCGCTGCCATTCAGATGCATGGTTGCGATCTGGGGATCGTCGTGGATCCTGACGTAGACCGGTTGGTTTTGATTGATGAAACAGGCGAGTTGTTTGGAGAGGAATACACCTTGGTGGCCGTAGCCGACTTCATGTTGCAACAGAAGAAAGGTGTGGTGGTCTCCAATCTTTCCAGCAGCCGTGCTTTGCGCGACCTTGCAGAAAGTCATGGCTGCGCCTATTTTGCCTCGGCAGTAGGCGAGGTGAACGTCACTGAAATCATGAAGCGGAAGGATGCCGTGATTGGTGGCGAAGGTAATGGAGGGGTGATCGCCCCTGATCTGCACTACGGGCGCGATGCGCTCGTCGGTATTGCAATTTTTCTCACCCATTTGGTGAAATCGCGCAAAAAAGTATCCGAATTGCGTGCTACCTATCCCGATTATTTCATGTCCAAGCAAAAGGCCGATCTCGACCAAGGCGTGGACATGCAGGAATTGCTGACCCAGTTGGAGGCAAAATACAGCGCCGAGGAGACCAATAACATCGATGGACTCAAAATCGATTTCCCAGCTTCTTGGGTTCATTTGCGCAAATCCAATACTGAGCCGATCATTCGCATTTATTCCGAGGCCAAAACACAGGCCGAGGCTGATCTTCTTGCCGACAATTTCAAGGCGGAGATTGTATCAATGGTTGAAAAAACGCAAGGATAATGAATAGGATTTACCTGGACAATGCTGCAAGTACACCCATCGATCAGGAAGTACTTGAACACATGGTTTCGGTTTTGCGCGACTTTCACGGAAATCCTTCTTCCGTACATGCGCACGGTCGCCAGCTGCGCACGATCATCGAAAAAGCGCGAAAAGAGATTGCAGAAATGGTAGGCGCCGCCCCTTCCGAGATATTTTTCACAAGTGGGGGTACAGAAGCCGACAATCTCGCCATCAAATGCAGTTTTGGTGCCGATTCGCCCTTGGGACAGATCATCAGCACCGAAATTGAGCACCATGCCGTAACGCATTCTGTGGAGCATGTCGCTGCAAAAGGTGTCCCGGTTACTTGGCTAAATGTAGATCAGGAAGGCTTCCCCGACCTCAATCAGCTGGAAGACCGCCTCAAAAACGGTCCACGAGCCTTGGTGAGCCTCATGCATGGGAACAATGAACTTGGAACGATGATCGATTTTGTCCAAGTTGCTGAACTTTGCCACCGCTACGGAGCGATTTATCATAGCGACACCGTGCAGACCATGGCGCATGTTCCGTACAAGCTCAGCGACATTCCAGTCAACTTTGTGACTGCATCAGCGCACAAGTTTTATGGTCCGCACGGGATTGGATTCCTCTACATCAAGTCGGGAACGCGGATTCCGCCGCTGCTTTGTGGAGGATCGCAGGAGCGCAACATGCGCGCCGGAACCGAAAATGTAGCTGGCATCGCAGCAATGGCCTACGCCTTGCGTAAATGCTACGGCAACCTCGAAGCCAAAAACGACCATCTTTGGTCACTGAAAGAACGCATGAAGGCCGGTCTTGAACGATCGATTCCTGGAATCACCTTCAACGGAGCCACCGAAAGAGGGCGTTCATTGCCGACCGTCCTGAACACTGCATTCCCATCCGTGGAAGAGGAATCGATGCTGTTGTTCAATTTGGACATTAACGGCATCAGTGCATCGGGCGGTTCGGCATGTACGAGTGGCAGTGTCAAGGGCAGCCATGTTTTGCACGGAATAGGTTGCACCGCTGCGCGCGCTTCCAACAGCGTTCGTTTCAGCTTCGGAATGCAAAATACGCTTCAAGAGGTGGACGAGGCATTGGCAAAGATTGAAAGCTTTGCTGCCGTTCGCGTATCGTAATCTCTTTATTGTAAGGATTCTACCCATGAAAATGGCCTCAAGAAATCTTGAGGCCATTTTCATGGGTAGCCAAAGATGACAAGTCCATTCACAAGGAAATGCATCCCCCCTGAAAACAGAAAAGACCACTCGGAAGTGATCTTTTTGTGGGGCGTACTGGATTCGAACCAGTGACCTTTGCAGTGTGAATGCAACGCTCTGAACCAACTGAGCTAACGCCCCAAAGCAGTTTTGGTTTGCCTATGGGGATGGGATGAAGTTGCCAATTTGGACTACTTTCTCAAACCCGATTCGCGCACCCAAACCAGCGGTGGGCCCACCAGGGATCGAACCTGGAACCACCTGATTATGAGTCAGGTGCTCTAACCGACTGAGCTATAGGCCCAAAATTCAAAAAACGTAGCTTTTAGCTGCCTTTTTTAAAGGTTTGGCAAATTACGGGAAGGGGAATGGATTTTCAAAATCACAATGGACAAGATATAAAAGTTTTGAGAAAAATTGTTCCTGAGCTGTTCATTTCCGATCTTGGACCGTAGATTTTTCGGTCACTTGAGAAATTCGCTTGCGTTGAAAAACATGACGAAAGTCAGTAAATAGGTTGATGGAACTCACGCATCAGGGTAAACAAGGTGGCTTTATTTGCATTCCAGACACTGATCAAAGTCGTTTATGATTTTCACAGAATATTCTTACAAAACGTTGGCAGCAAAGGTGGACCTGCTGGGAGAAGATGATTTGCTGAAGCGCATTTTCGTCCCGGTGGACTTTTCTGACTGCTCTGATAACGCGATTCGGTATGCAGTGGCAATCGCCATTCGTACGGGTGCAGAGATTTTCCTATTCAATAGCGTACAGGTGCCGCTTCAGGCTGCCGAAATGGCAACCTATCCCTTGGACGCCCTCGAAAAGGAAGCCGCGCATCGAATTGGGAATCTTGCCCAGGAAATCACGAATTGGCTGGACAAGGAACGCTTTCGCAAGCTGAAAGTCCATCATCAGGTTGCCATTGGCTTTGCAGCTGAGGAGATTGCACTAAAGGCCAAGGCGATGGAAGCTGATCTCGTAGTGATGGGCACGCGCGGGACCGGTGCGATTGAGGGGATGATTCTCGGTAGCAACGCAAGCTCCGTCGTACAAAATGTCACCTGTCCGGTGCTCGTGGTTCCTGAGGATGCCGAGTTTCACGGATTTGACCGGATCGCCTATGCCAGCGACATGCACGAGGTGAATGCCAAAGCCATACAGACTTTGGTTCATTTCGCCAGCCATTTTCACTCCGAAATCAATGTTCTGCATATTCTGACCAAGGCTGATGAGCTCTCCACAGAGCAGGCCAATAGCTTTCGCGAACAATTTAAGAAGGTTGCCAAGTATGGTAAGGTAAGCTTTCACATAGCTTATGCCGAGGATAAGTCTGTGGCGACGATGATTGAAGAATTCATGGATTCCAATGCTGTGGAGATCGTTGCGATGGTCACGCATCACCGGAGCTTTTTTGACAAACTTTTCCACCCAAGCCTTACCAGGCGCCTCACCGTACATGCACGAAAGCCATTGCTGGCTTTCCATTGACGGAAAATCCAACCAACGCAAAGACATCGGCTATACCTTTCAAAGACCGGATGAAATCCACTGAAAGCCAAGATACCCGTCCAAAAGAGGCAAAGTTCGATCACATCTGTGAGGCTTTGTTCTCCTCCGCCGCCGAGGGGCTCGTCGTGGTGGACCGTCGTGGAATTATCAAATTGTACAATCTCCGCGCCGAGGAAATGTTTGGATACACCCGCGAGGAAATGCAGGGGCAGCCGGTAGAACTGCTTGTTCCTGAAGCCTTTAGGGCCAAACATGTAAAAAACAAGGAGGGTTATCTTCAAAACCCAAGCACACGGTCCATGGGCATGGGGCTGGACCTTATGGCACGGCGCAAAGACGGAACAACCTTTCCCGTCGAAATCTCACTGAATTACTTCGAATCGGAAGGTGAGCAATATGCCATGGCGCTGATTTCAGATATCACGCGTCGGAAGGCGGTCGAGCAGCAGCTTGCCAAGCTCAACGAGGAATTGGAGGGTCGGGTACAAGAGCGCACGCATGAGCTCAGGGAGAGCCAGCATCTGTATAGCGTGATTGCACGCAACTTCCCCAACGGAAGCATCAATGTGTTTGACAGGGACTTCAATTACATCTTTGCAGAAGGGCGTGAATTGTTCAGAATGGGTGTAACAAGTGACCAACTGGTCGGCACCAATTATCTTGCCCGTCTTTCTCCCGTAGTACGGGAAACGGTTGGCACCAAGCTGAAAACAGTTTTTGAAGGCCATAGCCTTAGTTTTGACCTGGACCTCGAAGATAAGACATTTGAAATCCATGCAGTTCCGCTGCGCGATTCCGATGGACTTATCAGTCGTATCATGGTCGTGGAAACCAATACCACGCAACAAAAGCGCGCCGCGGCAGACATCATCAAGGCGCTGGAGAAAGAAAGACAGCTCAATGAGCTCAAATCGCGGTTTGTCTCGATGGCTTCGCATGAATTCCGCACCCCACTCAGCACAATTCTCACTTCCATCTCGCTGCTCAACAAATACACAGGTGCCGAACATGAGGAGCAGCGGATTAAACATTTTACCAGAATTCGCACATCAGTCCACAATCTCACTGCCATCCTGAATGACTTTTTGTCGCTTGACAAGCTGGAAAGCGGCATGTTGGCGCCGAACGCAGAGGATTTTGACTTGTTTTCCATGGTAGAAGACCTGATCGATGAAATGCAGTCCATCTGCAAATCAGGGCAGGTCATCAAACATGTTTATCAGGGCGAAAAGCAAGTGAAAGTCGATCGCAACATGGTGCGCAACATCATCCTGAACCTGCTTTCCAATGCCATCAAATATTCTCCGGATGGGAAAACAGTTGAAATTCAGGTACATGTAAGCGATGGAAAGATAAGGATGGATGTCCGCGATGAAGGAATCGGGATTCCCGAAGGGGATGTAAAGCATATGTTTGAACGCTTTTTCAGAGCGCACAATGCCATCAATATTCAAGGCACTGGCTTGGGCCTCAACATTGTGAAGAAGTACATCGATTTGATGAACGGGGATATCTGGTTTGAGAGCACACCAGGAAGGGGTTCGGTTTTTAGTTTTGTGTTACCTCAAAAGTTAATGTCATGAAGAAGATTTTGCTGATTGAAGACAATCCAGAAATGCGGGAAAACACCGCTGAGATTCTGGAGTTTGCAGGCTATCAGGTTTCTGCCGCCGTGAATGGACGGGAAGGCATTCAAAAGGCAAGGGAGGAGAATCCTGATTTGATTCTTTGCGACATCATGATGCCCGAGATGGATGGCTATGCGGTTTTGTTCTTGCTCAACAAGGACCCGAAAACGGCTGGAGTTCCGTTCATTTTCCTTACCGCGAAGGCAGATAAGAGCGAAATGCGCAAAGGAATGAACCTTGGCGCGGATGATTACCTGACCAAACCTTATGAGGAAATGGAACTGCTCGACGCCATCGAGAGCCGTTTCAAGCGCAGTGAAATCGTGCGGAAAGACTTCACCAATGACTTGACAGGGTTAAATGCATTTTTGGATGAGGCCAAGGGCAAAGAAGCCTTGGGGAAACTTTCAGCCGACCGCAAAACCAGGGTTTTCAAGCGCAAAGAGAATATCTATTACGAAGGCGAATATCCCAATAATCTCTATTTCATCATCAAAGGCAAGGTAAAAGGCTGGCGGATGAATGAGGACGGCAAGGAATTGATCACCGACCTTTACAAAACCGGTGAATTTCTCGGCTATTTGCCTTTGATTACGAATGTTCCCTTTACTGAAACTGCCACCGCCTTGGAGGAGACTGAGGCAGCTTTGATCCCTAAAGATGACTTTTTGGAGTTGTTTCATCGTGATCGCGACGTGGCTTACCGGTTCATCAAGATGCTCGCAAGCAATGTGCATGAAAAAGAAGAGAAGCTTTTGAGCCTCGCCTACAGCAGCGTGCGCGCGCGTGTCGCCGAGGCACTGTTGCACCTGCGTGATAGATATCAGGAGAAATCAACGGGACCTTTCAGCATCAGCATCTCCCGAGATGACCTTGCTGGAATGGTCGGCACAGCGACAGAATCGTTGATTCGCACGCTTTCTGAATTCAAAAACGAGCATTTGCTTGAAATTTCAGGACGCGAAATCACCGTTCTGGATACCCACGGGCTTGAACGTGCGCGTCAGTACTATTGATTCGCTGAAATTCCATGAGAGAAATCAGTTTTTTCGCTGACCGTTTTCATATCAGTTTTACCGACTTGGGATCAGCTTTGTGGAGTCAAATTCAGTACCCAAAAGACATAACAGGGGTCGTATTCTAAGAAATTGATTATTGGGCCGTTCCAAAGGAGTGCCGACAATTATGAAACAGCGAAGCTATAAAGTCCTTGTGCCGATCGATTTCTCCGAACATTCGAGGTATGCAGTGGAATTTGCGCTGAATTCATTCGGTAGCCGCTTGACACATCTTTTTCTGCTCCATGCCTACAAGGAAAATAGCCCCGGAAATGCCCCTTTGATTTCATTGATCGACATTTTGCGTGAAAAATCAGAACGCCTGATGCAGCAGGAAGTCCTGAATTTGAAGCCATTGATCGATGAGGGCAATGTCATTCTGAAGACCTACAGCAGGTTTGACGGGTTCCTCCATTCGATTTCAGAAATCGCAAATTCAGAGGATGTCGATTTGGTGGTGATTGGCACAAATGGTCATACCCACCCCAGACTCGATCAACGCGATGACGATCCGGGATTTCTGGTGCACAAACTCAACAAGCCCATCTTGCTGGTTCCAAAAATTGCTAATTAGGCCGCATTTTGGTTCCGAATTTGTCTGATTGACTCATTTTCGCTTCTTTTGAGCATTACAATTTTGTGATCTCCGATTCAGCGAAAATGAAGAAAATTCAGTCCCCTTTCCTGCAAATCGCCATCCTGGCATTGATGCTGTTGGGCCAAGGTCAACTTGTGTCTGCTCAAAAACAGCAAATCGCCCTGGAAGACATCTGGCTCAACGGGAAATTCAGACCCGACTTCCCCTCCGAATTCAATTGGATGAAGGACGATAACTTCTATACCGAGCTCGACGGGACCAAAATCGAAAAGTTCGGAATCAAGGATCAATCCAAAGTCGCGACGATTTTGGATATCGCGACCCTCAAAAATCCAGCCGATGGCAGCGAACTCCAAGTCGCCAGCTATCGTTTCAGTGATGACGAAAGCAAATTGCTCCTGATCGGCGAGGCTACACCCATCTATCGCCACAGTACCAAGGAAGCTTGTTTCGTATGGGACAGCAAGTCCAATAAGGTCTATCGCCTACACGAAGGCAGACCCATTTCCTTTGCGACTTTTTCTCCAGATGGCTCTTCGGTGGCCTACATGGCCGACAACAACCTCTTTGCCTACACCTTTGCCACCAACAAGGAATCCACGTTGAGCAACGATGGAAGTTGGGGAAACATCATCAATGGCGGTACCGACTGGGTATATGAGGAGGAATTTGCGTTCGACAAGGCCTTCGCTTGGTCGCCTGACAGCAAAAAGATCGCATTCTACCGCTTCGACGAAAGCAAGGTCCGCGAATTCAACATGGCCATCTACGGCGATTTGTACCCCAAGGATTACAAATTCAAGTACCCAAAGGCAGGCGAGGCCAATGCCGCAGTAGAAATCCACATCTTCGACTTGGCCTCCCATGCGAAAGTGAAGGCTGATGTCGGTCCTGAAGTTGATCAATACATCCCACGCATCACTTGGACCCAATCTTCAGAGAAGTTGGCCGTCATGCGCATGAACCGCCTTCAGAACCAGTTGGATGTATTGTTGGTGGATTCCAAATCCGGCAGCTCAAAGGTCATTCTCAGCGAAAAGGAGGATACCTATATTGAGCAACCCTCTGACAACCAATGGTTTTTTCTCAAAAACGGCAAGGAGTTCCTCTGGCAAAGCGAGGCCGATGGATACATGCATATTTACTTGTACGATCTTGAAGGCAAGCAACTCCGCCAAATCACCAAAGGTAATTTTGACGTTTCCGAATTCTGTGCGCTAGACGAACAGCGCGGATTGATCTATTATTTGTCGACCGCAGACGGCCCGACAGAAAAGCAGTTGTACAGTGTTTCATTGGATGGAAAAAAGACGCAAAGACTCACGAAAGCAGCTGGTTTTCATGGAGTTTCGTTCAGTTCCAACAACAGCTATTATCTCGACAGCTACAGCACCATCGATACGCCGCCCTACACAGGCTTGTACGATCACAAAGGCAGCGAGATCAAAATGCTGAAAGACAACGCCAAACTCAAAGGAGTTTTGGGCCAAATGAACATCTCCAAACCCGAATTTTTCAGCTTCAAAACAGGTGACGGAACCGAGCTGAATGGTTGGATGATCAAGCCTGCCGACTTTGACAAAACCAACAAATATCCCGTGTTGATGCATGTTTACGGCGGTCCGGGCAGTCAAACCGTCAAAAACGAATATGGAAACTCCAACTATATCTGGCATCAGATGTTGGCGCAGCAAGGCTATATCGTGGTATCCGTCGATAACCGCGGTACCGGAGCGAGGGGAGAGGCCTTCAAAAAATGCACCTATGGTCAGCTGGGGAAATTGGAGGCAGAAGACCAAATCGAAGCAGCGAAATACCTCGGAACCCTGGAATACGTGAACAAAGAGCGAATCGGTATTTGGGGATGGAGCTTTGGCGGATACATGACCTCGCTTTGTCTCACGAAAGGCAACGGAATTTTCAAAATGGGCATTGCGGTTGCGCCGGTGACCACTTGGAGGTTTTACGACACGATTTACACCGAGCGGTACCTGAAAACACCGCAGCTGAATGCCAGTGGCTATGATGACAACAGCCCGATCAAATTTGCCAAGCAACTGAAAGGATCCTATTTGCTGGTTCACGGTACGGCCGACGACAACGTCCACTTCCAAAACTCAATGGCTTGGGTCGATGCATTGGTGAGCGCCAATATCCCCTTTGAAATGGCGTTTTATCCCAACAAAAATCACGGGATCTACGGAGGCGCTACGCGGTTCCACCTTTACAACAGGATGACGCAATTTCTGAAGGCGAATCTTTGATTTTAGCCTGCTGCGCAACATTTTAAACGCGATGAGTCTGGCGATTCATCGCGTTTTTTATTCCTCTTGGAACGAAGGTCAGTTATCCAAGGCAGGTGTCACGTGCTTTTCCAAGCATTGTTCGGAAATGATCAGGCGATCAGAAGTGGTTAGGCTTGGAGTGCAAGTCACTGGTGCTCAATGCTGTTTCTCAACTTGAAACAGCATTCAAAAACGACCGGTTTTTGGATTGCTAGAGGTGGATAAAAACATTACCCGCATCGACAACCGATGATTTCAAATGCAACGAGCAAAGAAAATGCGTGATGGGGCTGTGCAGACGATGAACAGTAACTTCAATATGGAACTTCGTCACGCCCAAGAAAACTCGGTTGTACCTGGTGCAATTGGGCTGGGTGCAAAAACAAAGCGGCCCATGTTTCCATGGGCCGCTTTCAAGTCTTAGTCAGTCAGCAAATTATTTGCCTTTGATGGCGTCTTTGCCTGACTTAGGAGTTTCGGTGGTGCCTTTGATGGCATCTTTGCCAGAGGTAGGAGTACCTGTGCCGCCTTTGATCGCGTCCTTGCCAGTCTTAGGATCTGGGGTTGGAGTTGGGGTTGGCTGCGGGGTAGGGGTTGGAGCTGGCTTCACAACTTTCGGACGTGGCTTGCCGGTCTTTGCCGCTTCAGCATCAGCCAAAGAGTCAGCAACAAACTGAGCGCGTGCAGAGTCCGCAGCTGCCACAGCAGCCAATGAATCCATACGTGCTTGCTCAGCAGCAGCTTGGATTTGCATCAAGGAGTCATTCGAGATCGAATCCCTGATGGCTTTCAAACGGGCTTCTTCAGCAGCGCTGTCGCCGCAAGACATGATGCCCAACACGGCCACAAAGAGGCCAAAGGTCATAATGAGTGCTTTTTTCATGATCGGAAATAGCTTTTAATTAAAAACAACTTAAAAATTGATCGGTATTTAATCCGGCGACAAAGGTAATGCAAAAAATATTCTCTATGCAACTACTGGTCAATAGATTTATTCATCGGCAAAGTGGCTATCCGTCAACGTTCAATGCAAACCGATTCCGGCTTTGCTCTATCGTCGGTTCCGCCCCTGCTCAATTTTCTGCGAGGATCATCCGAAATCTTGTTCTTTCAATGCCTCTTTATTGCTTGGAAACGTTTTGAAATCAGGAAATCAACAAGGTTAGGGACCTTGTATAAAATTCTGCCGCCTTTGATGCATTCCGAATTCACATTCTATCTATATTGTCACACTGTTTGATAGTAGTCCAAAAAATTAATCAATTAGGTATGAAAAACATTAAAATTGGCTGGATTGCCACATTTGTTATTTTGGTGTCAATGGTATTCGCAAGCTGCGCAGATGAGTGCAAGGACGTCGTTTGCGTCCAAGGCGAATGCGCGGAAGGTGACTGCGTCTGTAATACCGGCTATGAAGGCCTGGATTGCAGCGTGCCATTCAATGCAAAATTCTCGGGCACCTATACTTTGATCGAATCTTGCACCACGACCGGCAATGACACTTATGATGTAGTCGTGACGCCAGACTCCACCAATCCGTCCCGCGCTAAACTCACCAATCTTTACCGCGAACCAGATCAACTGATTTTGTTGATTGGCAATGATGGTGTCAGTTTCACGATTGACTCTACAAGCGTGAGCGGTGGCAAACTCGTTTCTTCAGGAGCGTGTACATCCAATGAAGCTGGAACCACAATCAATCTATCCTACAAGTTTGTCAGTTCCTCGAGTTCGCCGACCGAAACATGTACCGCTACTTTGACACGTCAGCCTTGATAGAAATCTGTGGATCTTCGACGGGTTTTGCCGCTTTTATCGCAGCAAGGACTTGGAAATCAGGCAATGTCTCGATTCTAGGACAAGTGGAAAGAAGTTGTGCGCTGAAATGATGCTTGTGAAAATAAAATCTAGTATATTTGCCTCGTTATTTTTTTTAATCCAGTTATTAATACCAAAAAAGTTATGAAAAACATGAAATTCGGCTTCATCGGAGCCCTTGCTATTGCAGCAACAATGTTCTTCACAGGTTGTGCTGACGAGTGTAAAGACATCGTTTGCGCAAACGGCGAGTGTGTTGACGGCGCTTGCGTCTGCGACGCTGGCTACGAAGGCACACTTTGCGACGCAGCACTCAATGCTAAGTTCTCCGGATCTTACAGCAACACCGAAACTTGCAACCCTTCAGGCCCTGCTGGTCCATACACCATCACTTTGAATCCAAAAAGTGGTAGCGCAACCGAGGTCAATTTTGTTGGTCTCTGGGAAGTTCCTTCAAACATCGTAATGGGAACTGTCGGAACTGACGGGATTTCTTTCACAATTGAGCGTCAAGTGATCACCACTGGCTTTGATGTTTCTGCCACTGGTACATCCAATGCTGATGGCTCGACCATCAACATCACCTACAGCGTCTTCGAAACCGGTGTTACCACCGCTGCTGACGTTTGTACTGCAGTTTTGACGAAGTAATTCGATCAAGTTTGATAACAAAAAAAGCTCTGCAGACGCAGGGCTTTTTTTGTGCCTTGATTTTTTGTTGTGGCAGCACATACATTTCACAGGTTTTGTGATGCCGCCTTCATCTTCGCAGGCACTACGCCTTGGGTCGAACTTAGAATTTCAATGTCTTTTTTGCAGCATTCCCCAAATTCCCTAACTTTCAACTTCAAATGTCCTCCAACGATGGTGAATATAGATATGCGTAAGGCCTTCAATATCAGTTTAATATTGCTCTCGCTAGCTTGGGTGAGCTCGATGGGGGCTTGCAGTGACGCTTGTCAGGATGTACAATGCGTCAATGGCACCTGCTCAGATGGTGAGTGTTCCTGCGCAGCTGGGTACAGTGGACCTGATTGCGCAAGCGCTTTGAATTCCCGGTTTGATGGTGATTTCGCCTTGACCCAAAATTGCCTGATTCCAGGGAACGAAACCGATACGGTCACGCTTGCTGCCAAATCGAGCGGCCCCCGCGATTTCACCATCCTCGGACTTTGGGGGGCACCACAAAATCTGGTTACAGCCGTCATCGATGAAAATGGGACTTCCTTTGTCCTCGAACGTCAAGCCATCATCACAGGATTTGAAGTGGAGGCCTTTGTCGGAACGATTTCTTCAGATGGCAATACCGTCAACTTGACCTACAGCATCTTTGAAACCGGAGATACCGTGGCGATGGATCAATGTACAGCAACCATGCAAAAATTGCAATGAAACGGAATCTCAACTTTCTCGCTTCAGCCATCGCGATGTTACTGCTTGTAACCGCATTTTTGGGTTGCCGGGACAAATGCAAGCGCGTCACCTGCGTCAATGGAACCTGTGTGGATGGCACATGCAATTGCGATTCGGGGTACTTTCAAGAGGACTGCGGATCGGTAATCAACGTAGGATTCGTCGGAACCTGGACAAGCACCGAGGCATGTACTGCAGGTTCAGATGGTGGGTCGGTAGCCGTCGCAGTATCAGGCGCGAGCAAAACGGAAGTAAGCCTGGTCGGATTGTGGGATTTTGTTGATGACACGATTCGTGCAACTGTTGGACCCAATGGTCTGGATGTCAGTATCGCACGCCAAGCCGTTGGCGCGGTAGAAGTAGCAGGAGAGGGCCTTGCCAATGCATCACAAGACGAATTGAACTTGACTTACCGTGTTTACAATACGGGGCAGACTGTTGCCTTTGATGTTTGCACTGCGGCATTGACAAAGAACTAGGCCTCGCGGATTGGTCGAATCGCTTTTCAAGGATAGCGTGGCAACGGCAAGCCAATTATCCCGAAATTCATTTCCAACATTCTTGAGACCAAGGCAGGTCGCCACAATGGGAAAAAACCTTGGAGGGCCAGCCGTTTCCTTGCCTGGCGAGCGAGGTTAAATGCATTGAAATTCAGGTATTCATGCGGAAGAATTCCGGATTGGGCAACCAAATTGGTCCCGTCAATGAGGCGCATCTTGGGTCCGACCTTTTTTTCATACAACGTGGATATCCAAACAATATCCTGCTTGGATTTGGCGTTGAATTCTAAAAATCCTTATATTAGCCCTTAGTTTTAGAAAAACTTAAAATGCAAAAGAGGCTTCAGTACGTATTTACCGCATTTGCACTTGTTGCTGGATTGTTTTTGACGAGCTGCGATCCCGATCGCAACGACAATCCGGAAGATCCCCCCATCGACAGTGACCCACAAGTCACGTTGATTTCGCCTGCCAATGGCTATGCCTTGGCCAAGCGGGGTGAAACGGTCTCCATTGTATTTGAAATTCACGATAACGAGTTGCTCACCACTTGGGACGCTACTGAAAAGTGGACTTCGGTTTCTGGTGTAGTGTATCAGCCTGAAGTGGCCATTCCAGCGCAACTCGCTGCAATTTCGACCAACAACAGCTTGCGCACAATCAATTACACTGTGCCTTCTGATCCAAATGCGATTCAGATCTACACCACAATTGAAATTGCAGCCTATGCCACCGACAATAAAGGCAAAGTCGCCAAAGGCAAGTTTCGCATCAACGTCATCCCTGATGTCGATGACAGCACCGCCTATGAGTTTACCTCCTACACAGGTGACACTCTTTATAGTGTGACTACGGGTCATGACTATGCTTTTGATTTGATTAACCGCGTATCCGGCAACAATCAGACGATGCCGCTGCCGAATCAGTACATCCGCGAGAGCTCAACCCCACCTGCCATCACTTGGGAGTTGACTACGCCAATCCAAGGCAGCTTGGACAGCACCATCGTCACCACCGACGCTACGCGTTTCAACTACGATGAGTTGACCTACGAGACAACATGGCAGGCATTTGTGACGAGCAATCGCATCGGCAGAAAAAGTGATCCATTGTCCCCTGGAGACATCGTGATCGTGAAAATGCCAACTGCACCGCACTATGCCGTGATCCGCGTGAACACCACCGAAGGTGTCTTGGGATGTGGCTGTATGACATTTGACTACAAGTATTCCCACCAATAAGGAATACCTTTTGAGAAATAGAAAAAGGGGCTGTGATCAGCCCCTTTTTTTTTGAGCATGTACAAGATCGTTCAATTCCTCAAGCATCGGTGGCAGGCCAAAACCAAACACGGCGTGCATTCTCCGTTTGTTTTTGATTTTGTGACGAATGTCCTGCCTCGAAACCCAAGTGCCTCCGGAAATCGCATCGAAGCCTTGCGCAGGCAACTGCTTCATCGCAAGGATATCCTGGAGATCGAAGATTTTGGTGCCGGCTATCGTGGCGAGGCACGACCTGTCATCCGGAAAACCATTCGGCAGGTGATTCAATCTTCCGCAAGAAGGAGAGGTGAAGGGGAATTGTTGAGTAGAATCGTCAGGCACTATGCGCCGCAGCACCTGCTCGAATTGGGAACCAATCTTGGATTCTCAACCATGTATTTGTCTGAGGCTATGGGTTCAGAGAGTCAATTGATTACCATAGAAGGTTCAAAGCAATTGTCGAAGCGCGCAGCAACGCATCTCGCATCCATGGGCATGCAGCCGTCATTGCTTGTCGGCGAATTTACAGAGGTACTTGAAAACCAAATCGACTGGAAAACCTTTCGGCCGGAATTTGTGTTGCTGGATGGTAACCATCGGGAGGAAGCCACATTGGCCTACTTCGATTTTTTGTTGCCGAAATTGGGGGCAGCAGCGATCGTGGTTTTGGACGATATTTATTGGAGCCAAGGCATGACCAAGGCTTGGCAGGCAATTGTGAACCATCCGAAGGTGACGGTGAGCATCGATTTGTTTGACTTGGGGATTTGCTTTTTGGAGAGGAATCAGGCGAAGGAGCATTTTAGGATCAAGACTTGGGCTTTGTGAGCATGGGCTTTTCCTTATATTTGGGCCGCAGAAAAACGAAAACTCAACTTTCATCTGGAATCAACAGCAATCGATAGGAATATGCAGGGAATCAGCGAATACTTGACACCGTTCAAGATTGTCGAGGAATTGGACAAATACATCATCGGGCAAGGCGAGGCAAAGAAGTCTGTGGCGATTGCCTTGCGTAACCGTTGGAGACGCATGAATTCGGCCGATGACATCAAGGGCGAAATCATCCCCAACAACATCCTGATGATCGGGCCAACCGGTGTCGGAAAGACTGAAATCGCCCGCCGTTTGGCGCATTTGGCTGATGCTCCATTTATCAAAGTCGAGGCTTCCAAATTCACCGAGGTCGGTTATGTCGGCCGAGATGTCGAGAGCATGGTCCGTGACCTTGTGGAGCAATCCGTGAACTTGGTCAAAGCCGAAAAGAAAAAGGAGATCGAAGTCAAAGCGCGCGAAAATGCGAATGCGATCATTTTGGATGTCTTGATTCCTCCCGTGCGGAAAAAAAGTCCGGACTCGACCAGCCAGCCTGCCTTGGAAGATGCGGAAAAGAAGGAGGGAGGCAACGAAGAAGAACTGAACGAGCGCACCCGTGAGCGCTTCCGTGAGAAGCTCCGCAATGGCGAATTGGACGATCGCAAGATCGAATTGGAGGTCAATGCCCCCACTTCGCAGGTGCACATCATGGGTCCAGGCGGCATGGAAGGCTTCGATGGGCTGCAAGACATGCTCTCCGGCATGATCCCCAAAAAGACAAAACGGCGTTCGCTTACGGTGGCAGAAGCCAGGGAATATCTCATCGAGGAAGAATCCGCCAAACTCATCGACATGGATGCCGTAACGCGTGAGGCGCTTGAGCGTGCGAGCAACAGCGGCATGATTTTCATCGATGAAATCGACAAAATCGCATCAGGCGCGGGCAAAGGCTCGGGCCCGGACGTGTCGCGCGAAGGCGTGCAACGCGACCTTCTGCCGATCGTCGAAGGCAGCACCGTCAACACGAAACATGGCGCGATCAAAACGGATCATATTCTGTTTATCGCAGCAGGCGCGTTCCACGTCGCCAAGCCAAGCGATTTGATTCCTGAGTTGCAGGGCCGTTTTCCGATTCGTGTCGAACTGAGTTCGCTGACCAAGGACGACTTTGTAAAGATCCTCAGTCAGCCTAAAAATGCCCTGACCAAGCAATATGCTGCCATGTTGGCGGCTGAAGGCGTTTCGTTGACGTTTACCGACGACGCCATTGAAGCGATTGCAGACATTGCATTCAACGTGAATCAAGAGCTTGAAAACATTGGTGCGCGGCGGCTCCATACGATCATGAGCAACATTCTCAACGACATCCTTTTTGATGTGCCTGACCGTATCGACGAGAAGGATTTTGTGATCAATGGCGAATTTGTAAGGACAAAAATCCAACGGATTAGCGGCAAGAAGGATCTGAGTCACTACATTCTGTGATTGGAGCGGGATTTTTGCTATTTTCGTGGACTCCAGTGCGTTCAGGGGGAAGAATTTGAGACAGGAATATCACATCGCTTTTGAGTTGCTCGATGATGCGAGCACGTTGCCCGAAGATGAAAAGGCCTTGCTTTTGACAGCAATGTCAGCGAGTGAAGGTGCCTATGCGCCATTTTCCAATTTTCATGTAGGCTGCGCCGTCCAACTTGCAGATGGCGAAGTTGTTACGGGAAACAATCAAGAAAATCCGGCTTTCCCTTCAAGTCTTTGTGCTGAGCGTACCGCTTTGTATTACCTTGGTTCTCAGGGCAAAGGCGACAAGGTGCGCAAACTGGCGATTCGGGCAAATAGCCCTGAAAAGTTGATCGCTGCCCCGGTGACACCCTGCGGCGCATGCCGTCAGGTGATGCTGGAATATGAGCGTCTCTCAGGCCAACCCGTCATCGTTTTGATGCAGGGGAAGGTCGGAAAAGTGCTGCGTGTGACGGGAATTGCAGCTTCGCTTTTGCCGTTTGGCTTTGATATTGAGTTCTGATTGGCTATATTTGACTAGCTTTATTGCAATAGAAATCCGGGAATGAGAAAAGGGTATCGATTTCAACCACTGCTGCTTGCGACTTTCTTTATTTGTTTGCTTTCTGCAAGCCATTTGTTGGCACAGCAAGATACTTGGGTCAACCATTTTGGATCCGGCTTGGCAGACTCACCTGAGGATATCCTGGTCGACGATGCTGGTAACAGCTATGTTTCGGGGTACTTTCGTGATACCCTTTGGATCGGCACAACCGAATTGATTGCAAGCGGCAAAAATGATGTTTTCCTTGCAAAATTTGCACCCGATGGTCAGTTGGCTTGGATCAACCGCTATGGATGGAATTCGAATGAATTTGCCCATGGACTCGCATTTGATGCGATGGGAAATGTGATCATGGTTGGCGAATACCAAGATTCAACGATTTTTGAGGGAGACACCTTGTTTTCTGGGGATTCGCTTTGGTATGGAGCACCCGCAGAGACCTATGACGTTTTCTGGGTACGCGTGACCCCTTCGGGAACCATGGACAAATTTTGGGGTGGCGGATGGTTTGGCGGCGAATCTTTCAACGAGGTTCAAGTGGGTTTGGACAGCCTTTATTATTTCGCGGGACTGTACCGCACCTTCAACAATTGGACTTTTGCAAACCCTGATGACTTGGAAGGTCTTGGAAGCGGATATGATGATGCCATTTGGGTAAGATCAGATTCCTCGGGCTTTATGGATCACAAGGCTATTGCCGCTGGTCGGTACGTCGACCGTGCAAGCGCAATTGCCTTGGTGGGAGACAGCCTGGTCGTCATGGGCGGCACTTTTCAGGATACCTGTTACTTTCGGCATTCAAGCCAATACGGTATCACCGGCTTTGAAGATGATGTTTTCATTGCATGCTACTCTGATACCGGTCGGTTCAAATGGGCAGTTCAAGGTGGCAGCAAAGCCATTGACGATCTGACCGCATTGGTAACTGATGCACAAGGAAATATCTATTTTTCAGGGGCATACGATTCCTCATTTACGATTGCTGGCCAAACGCTGGTCGGAACGGGACACCTTGATGGTGTCGTCGGCAAGCTCAGTGTGGATGGCAATTTGTTATGGCTCAAGCACTTTGGTGGAATGGGTTTTGACGTTGCACGTGACCTTCGCATCACCAATTCAGGGGATTTGTTGGTCACAGGATATTTCCAACGCCAAATGGATTTGGGATCGGGCATACAGTTGGAAATCGCAGACACATTCGATCAAAATGCCTATGTCGTGAAACTTGACGCCGCTGGGAATGCGCTTTGGGCCAAAAACCTTGGCGGATCCGGCCCCGATTTGGGTGTTGCCGTGGATGAAGACGCAGCAGGATATATCTACGCAGTCGGAACATTTGCAGGCACTGGACAATTTGGACAAGTTTCTGCAACCGCTTTGGGGGGAGAGGACATTTACGTGCTGCGAATGAATGCTGATGGAGCTGTGTTCTCGACAGAAGCTGTTTCCCCTATTTCAAACGTCAATGTTTGGCCCAATCCGGCAAAATCTGAGTTTCAGGTGCAGTTTGATTTGAAGACAGCCTCCGAATTGACTTTTTTACTCTCGGATCTGAACGGTCAAGTGGTCATGGAACAATCCTTGGGCCGCAAAGCAGCAGGCATGGGGAATTTGAGCGTTGATGCTTCACGGCTCCCTGCAGGGTTGTATATCTACCAATTGAGATCAGTGAACGGCGCCTTCGCCGGGAAAATTGCTTTGATGCGCTAGATCCATCAAGTAGGTTTTGTTGGCGAGAATTTTTTGCGACACCACTTTGTCGATGGGGAAGGTGAACATCTCCGAGTCAAGTTCTTCCATGGATATCCACCGAAATGTCTGCGCATCGCCTGAATTCTCCTCAAACGAATGCACTTCCTCTACAACCGGCACTTGCAGCGGTGTACTTAGTTCCACCAGATAGTAGATACTCAAAAGCTGATCCTTTGGATTGAATGCCGAAATTTGAAGGAACTCATTGATGTAGAAAAGTCCCAAGACATTGATGTCGGTTTGGGTTTCTTCAATAAATTCCCGTTTTAGAGCTTCCTCCAAGCCTTCTCCAAGATCATGTCCGCCTCCGGGGAATTTTGTCATCAAATAGCCCCCTCGACGCTCATCGGTCAATAAAACCCGACCTTGTTGATCGCAACAAATTCCATAAACTCGAATGTTGTACCGCTCAGGAGCCATCTCACATGCGAATGAATTCGCGTCTTGATTTTACAATTGCCTTGGAAACCTTAAATTAGTGCCAATTGCGGGAATCGCAAACACAATACATGAATAAGATCCTTCCTTTGATACTGCTTTTATTCCTGGGTTCGGTAGAAATGACCAAAGGTCAAGCCGATGCCGGACTCAAGATTGACAAAAAAATCCCCGTAACCGGCAGTGAAAAATTTGACTTTGTCTTCACGCGCTCAGTCCTTGTCGGCAAAACGGATGGCGTACCGTTTAATGCAAGTCGTTCAGGTGCCTACAGCTTCGGAATCGGATATGGATTCCCCATCGGGAAGTCGCTGGAGTTGAAGTTAGAGCCACGCGTACTCTGGCACAAAATGTACTTTTCCAACACGCCTGACAAGTGGTTTCCATCAAGTGACAGCAGCGCCACATTGGTGTACGAAAAGCAGCGGATTTCCTATTTCGAAATCCCCGTTGCGCTGAAGTTCAAGCTTGCGCGGAGCAAGTACGTGGATGAGAAATCAGACGAAGCAAAGGTCGGGAAGTACAAATTCCTCTTCGAAATGGGCTTCGTTTTTGGACGGAGGCTGGGAAGCACCTACAAAACGCGTCATTATTCCGGCGGGACATTGGCAGCTCCTGTTTTGCCCAAAGTGACGGTAAAATCCAACCGAATTGAAGATTTGGCCCCGTTTCGCTTTGGCCCTTATGTCAGGATCGGTACAAGTTGGCTGTCGGCTTACGGCTTTTATCGCTTGAGCGATCCGTTTTTGGGTTACCGCAGGTTTGGAAACGAGGACGGCTCGAGTCGTTCATACCCCAATTTCACCAAATTGGAACTGGGGATCACCGTCGCGCTCTAACTGGCAATTGGGCTAGGAGGGAAGCCCTCCATATCAAGGCCACTACCACTTAGCGCTTGTTACCCACGCTCACAATGGCATAGCTGAACGATCCTAGAAAATACCTGCTCAGGGTATTGACAGTCTCCTGTTGTTGGTAGTTGAACTGCGCCGTCCTGGAGATGCCAATATTCTTGTTGAGGATGTCATTGGCGGTGATGCGGAGCTCCCCGCGTCCATTTTTGAAGATCTTCTTGGAAACATAGGCACGCCACAAGGGAACAATTTGATTCGAATCAAATCCGGCACCTGAATAAATTGAACAATCCATACCCGTCATCACCACAAATTTCTTTGGCAGGAAAACCGTGATTTCTCCGAAAAGACCTGAGTTCAAATAGCTTTGATTGAGGTTGGTGGCATTGGGGTAGGACGTGACGGTGTAGGAAGTACGACCACCGACACTTGCGTCAAAATGATCCTTGATCTTGTTTTCGAACCGTATGTCGCCGCCATTGGTAAAGCGGTTCACAATGTTCAAATCTTCATTGATGTAAACCAAGCTGCGACCAACCGAGCTGTTTCCGTTCACTGAAAATTTCATTTGGAGCTTCCGAATGGGGGTACTGAAAGAAAGGAAGCCATTGACTTGCAAATCGTTGTCTACGTTGACCGGCATCGTGGTTTGACGCAAAAGGCTGTCAACCGTGGTTCTTTGGCTGATTTTGTTGGTGGTATAGTTGGTGGAAAGCATTGCAAAAAACGAGGTGAATGAAAATTGGTCGAACAAGTTGTAATGAAAACGCAGGTTGTGGGCGTATTCAGCCTGGAGATCAGGGTTTCCGACGGTGATATTCAAAGGGTTGCTGTTGTTGGGGACCGGCTGCAATTGGGCGACGGTGGGTTCGTTGACCCGAGTGGTATAGTTCAACCGGATGTTTTGGCTTTTGGCCATTTTGAGCCGAAGCGCAACCGATGGAAGGATGTTCCGGAAATTTTTGCGAATGGTGGTATTCGTCGTGAAAATCTCACCATTCAAATCCGAATTTTGGAAAGCAAGTCCCGTCGTTACATTCAAGCTTTGATTGTAATAGCGCCAGTTAACTCCCAGCTTTTCATAGCGGTAAGTGGTTTCGTAGGAGCTGGTCAAAAATGGATTCAAAACGGGATTCGCGCCGTCTGGATCCAAGTCAAAAAAGGATTTGTCCAATGTATTGTCGGTCTGTTGATACTGGAAATACCCTTCGAAGGCATTGTGCAATCCCACCGGTTCAGTGTATCCGATACGACCATTGTAGCTGAGCAATCCTTGATCTTGCAGTTGGTTTTGACGCAGGGTATCCAACTGAAGCAGATTCGTATCAGGCCGCAAAAATTGGTTTGCGGAGGTCAAATCACCATCTTGGTCTTGTGGATTGTACCGAAACGAGCCCGTCACCGTCGCAGACCTGCCGCGTTTACGGAATCGGTGCATCAAACTCAAGGTCGGATTGATTTCGCTCAGTCCCGAATTGGACAGGTAATGTTGCTCGCTTTGTGTTTCAAATCCAGAGACTTGGGTGCTGCTGACCGTGTCATTGACCAGCGAATTCCCATCGCTCATTTTATAATTCACGCGCAAGCTCAGTTTGGTGAGCGTGTCCAAATCCTGTTTCCAATACAAGGAAACCCGGTGGTTTTGATTTTTATCGGTTTGATCTCCGTTTTGATTCGTCAAGAAAGAGCCTTCATTCAGAATGGTTTCCTTAAAAAGGTCGCGGCTGATGTCCTTTCGCAGATAATTGTAGAAGTAACTCGTCGTAACCTGCGTCTTTTCATTGGGAGTCCAGTTGCCATTCAGGCCACCTGCGCCTGTGGTGAAAAAGCCCGAATTGGGATTGGAGGAGAGGTTCAGTCCAAGGTCACTTGCCGACATCGCCTGTGTCGGATCGCTGCTGTTCATGAGATTGCCCATTCCGCCGACAAATCCCATATAATCCTTCATTGTGAAGCTTTGTTGGTTGGTATTGTTGGCCTGTCCGAGAAATGAAAGCTGCGACTTGTCCCCAAAGCGATTGAGATTGGCCTTGGATTCAAAACGCTCCTTGGTCCCGTAACCCGCTGAAACATTGCCGAAGTATCCGGTTTTGTAGTCATCCTTCAGCGTGAGGTTGATGGTACGCGTCCTTGTCCCATCGTCAATGCCCGTAAATTCAGAGACATCGCTCATTTTATCGAAAACTTGCACCTTGTCAACCGATTCGGCAGGCAAATTTTTGCTAGCAACCTTGGGATCGTCGCCAAAAAATTCCTTCCCGTCCACAAGAATCTTGGTTACTTCTTCACCTTGCGCCTTGATATTTCCGTCGCGGTCGACTTCCATGCCGGGCAGTCGCTTGAACAGCTCCTCGACACTCGCATTGGGCTGCACAGTAAATGCTTTTGCATCGTATTCAATGGTATCACCCTTGAATCGGACGGGAATTCGCTCGTCGGTGATTTCCACATCATCGATTTTGGAGGATTCGGGCGTCATTTTGAGTTGCCCCATATCCATGGTTGGCGATTCACCGCCTACGGTAAATTGCTTGGCTAAATTCCTGTGCTTCAAATAGATCGCCTTGAACACATATTCGCCAGCTGGGACATCGGCAAAGCTGAATTTTCCATCTGGGCCTGTAATCGCAAAACTCTGCAGAATGCTGTCAGAGGCTTGCAGGAGCATCACGCTCGCAGCAACAAGCGGTTCGCCGGCATCGTCGGTAAGTTTACCGGAAAGTGTGTATTTGTTTTGGGCATTCAGCAGGTTGAAAGCACCGAAAACGATGAAAACGAACAGCAAAGCGAACTTTTGCATACCTGAAAAGGGACTAAATTGACTACCAAAGAATGGGAGAGAGGGTGCTCCAACGGAATTGACATGAATGGAAGCCCCAACTCAGATTATTCGTGACGAATGATCACTTGACCACCACCGCCGGAACCACCCATTCTTGCTTTCCATTCGGCACGCATTTCTTCCATTTTTGCTTTGGCCATTTCATCATATTCGGCCTTGGTAACCACTTTACCACCTTTTGGCTGCTCATAATCGGCCATTTTGATATCCTGCATTGCAACGGAATCTGCCGTGATCGTCGTGCGGCCTTTATCCAAAACGAGCTCCATGATCAATCCAGGTAGTTGGCCATAGCCGTTCGGACCCGCTGAAACCGGAATCGTCGGGCAAAACCAACCCACAACTTCCGTGGTATCCACCATGGTTACCGCCTTTTGGCAGACGTAACCTGAAATTTGCTTGGCTTCTCCCATGATTTTCCATTGGAGCTTGGGGGTTTCGTCTTTGATCAGGAATTCACGCTCAAAGAACTCCCGTTTTTCTACAAATTTCCCCTTTTTGATGTCCCAATAGTGGATCGAGTTGCTGTTGAACATCATGCGACGCATCCCGCCGCCGCCATGTCCTTCGGCATTGGCACGGGCAGTACGCTCAGCATCAATTTTTTCCTGCTTCGGAGCAACCTTATAATAGGCGAATTCAGGGTTGAAGGTCAATTCCCTGAAATTCGTGAAGGTTTTGGGCATTTTCTTCCGCATTTCCTCGATTTGAGCGCGCATCGCAGGATCCATGTCCGCAGGCGGAGTCCAATCGGTCTTGGTTACTTCGGAATAGGTGATGACACCGGAATTGGCAACTTGACCGAAAATGGCCATCGGAAGCACCAACATCAAGGAAAACAGAACTTTTTTCATTTTTGAAATCAGATATTCGATAGACAAAGGTAGCAAACCATGAGCCAATAAGGCAGATAGCAACTGGTTAAACATTGTTAAGTCTTCGAATTGTCTGCCTGTCAGGGGCAAAAACAATGTAGCAACACGTATTTTTTTTCGGTGAAATTGTTTCTAGCTTTGATCTCGATAAAAATGCTGAATTCATGAAATTGATGCGCGTTGCGTTTGCTTCCTTGGTCGTGATTGGCCTGCTGAGCGGTTGTAAAGAGGATTTGGTCAGGATTCCATGTGACGGCAGCAGTCCGGTTTGGAACGGTGAAGTCTTTGAAATCGTGGCTGCCACCTGTTTGGGGTCTAGCTGTCATGGCTCGGGTTCTTCTCGTGGGGATTTCAATTCCTATGCAGGTATTGAGCCCTATCTTTTGGATAACAGCTTCGAAATCTCCGTTCTGCAAAATCGCACGATGCCTCAGAATGGTACTTTGCCGGATTCCTCATTGGCAGCATTGCAATGTTGGCTGGAAAATGGTTTCCCTGAAAATTAAAGCAAATCATTGAGCGCACTCACTCAACTCTATGGACCCAGGTCGTTTGTCGTGATCGAGCGGCATTTTTTACCGCAGGTTCAAGGCGCTTCAGGTTTGGCGGAGGTGGCCGAAGGTTGGCTTGCCATTTGCGATGATTTGCCTGACTTGTTGTTGCTCGACGGCGAAGGAAATTTGTTACAAACGATTCGGGTATCCGCCGAACCGCCAGTGCTTGTCGAGGGTAGAGTTCCAAAAAAGCACAAACGAGACTTTGAATCCATCGCAGACTATCGCCAAGGCAAGGAAACACACTTGTTGATTTTCGGATCCGGATCGAAATTGCCCCAGCGGGGTTTCGTGGTGAAAGCCGTGTGGCTCGATGGTTTGAAATCGTACAAGGAATACAATGCAGCTAAATTCTATCAGCATTTGCTTCAAGTTGCAAAGATTACCGAGGAGCAACTGAACATTGAAGGTGCGACAATCTTTGACAACAAAGTTGCCTTGGCCAATCGCGGAACGAATCAGATTTTTTGGATTGATCTGAAAGAATTCCTGAAATTTCTTGAAACGGATTGCATTGGGCCGATGCCGGCGGTCACCTTGAAATCTTATGTGCTGCCACAGATTATCGGCGTCCACAGCGGATTTTCTGGCGCCGGTACCGACCTGCGTCGGAACCGGATTTACTTTGGCGCTTCAGCCGAAGATACTGTAGACTGGATTCAGGATGGCCATGTACTCGGCAGCTTTATTGGATGGATTGTGAGACCGACAGCAACGGATGGCGGCGACATGCATTTGATTCCGGTTGTTGACGACCAAGGCGAATTTCTCCAAATCAAAATCGAAGCGATTGCCTTGTTGCCACAAGTGGAAAGCCGCGTGCGCATGTTGGCGTTGACCGACAACGATGGCGGACAGTCGGAGATGCTCGTGTTGGAGTTGCGCAACGGTTAGCGGTGATTTTTCAGATCTTGCTGTATACTCTTGATGATGAACAAAATAGCCCCATTTCGCTGCCTATCCGTTTGTCCTATAATTTATGTTATGTTAAATAGAAAAGCAGGCGAATACCCCGTCCTCTTGCTTTCACGTTCGCATTACGAATTTTTAACGTCATTATAATTGCTCAATTCACTCAACTGTCCCCACCTTTGCCGTCGTCTCGGGTTTGCAATGGATGCCGATGTCGCATGGATTGACTTTGGTCAAGAAATTGTCGAACTTCGTAAACGTTACTGATTCGGTACCTTTTTGATAAAAGGCAATGAAAAGGAAAATTGGTTGGTTGATCGTAATGCTTTTTGGGCTGACCATGCTCATGGAAGTTGCTGTCCTCCCCCTATTCACGAGCTTTGCCAGCAAATTTGAATGTTCCGTCATTGCCGAACTCACGGACTTTGAAGAACAGGAAAAACTAGAATCGCTATCAGAACTGCAACTTGCGATTGTTGCGATTCTTCCCGAATTCCAGCTTTTTACGACCGAAGAACCCCTTGAACTAGCCGGAAACCCAAAAAATCCCGATATCGGACTTTCCACAGAAGTCTTTCTTGAATATCGGTCCATCCGGATTTAGATCGTATTCCCATTTCCTGGAGCCAATCCAGGTGATTGGCAAACGCCGAATGAGCGTTTTGCCGATCAAAGTTATGCTTGATTGTTGGTAACCAACAGGATTGCTGCGTCCAATCGCTGCATTCATTCCTGGAACGGTCCGCAAGCACAGCATCACAATTCCAATCCTTTGGTATTTCAAATCGTGTTGCAATGGGAAAAAATTCGATTCATCAGGCGTCCTCGGGCGTCGATACTACCCCCAAACGGGGTTTGGCAGGCTTAAAAAACAATTGGAAAGCAGACCTGATTTCGGGATTTACGGTTTCCTTGATCGCCCTCCCCTTGTGTTTGGGGATTTCACTCGCCTCCGGCGTGCCGCCGATTGCCGGCATTTTTACAGCAATCATCGGTGGGATGCTTGCCTCCCGCGTAGCGGGGAGCAACGTAACCATTAGTGGTCCGGCAGCCGGACTGATCGCGACAACCTTGGCTGCCGTCGAGACACTCGGCGGAGATGACCACGCCGTTGGCTATCCCTATGCCCTTGCAGCAATCCTGATTGCAGGATTGCTCGTCGTGGTGATGGGGATTTTCAAGGTGGGTAAATTGGGAGACTTTTTCCCAAGCGCAGCCGTCCACGGGATGCTCGCCGCGATTGGTATCATCATCATGGTCAAACAATCCTACGTGGCGCTTGGCGTGCAAGCCCCCAAAGGCGAATTCCTGGAGGTGCTCGCCCACCTTCCGATCGCTTTTGCATCTCTTAACCCGGAGATCGTGGTAATTGCAAGCTTGAGTTTGTTGATTCTCATCGTGTACCCGATGATTGACAACAAGTGGATCAAGTTGATTCCGGCGCCGATGTGGGTGCTGATGGCCACCATACCCCTCAGCTTTGCATTCGATCTTTTTCATGAACACCATTACCATTTTGCCGGTAACGACTATGAAATCGGGCACAAATTCCTCGTCAACCTTCCCAGTAATCTCGCTGATGCTGTGGTATTTCCTGATTTTGGCAAACTGGATACGGGTGTGTTTTGGGTTGCCGTGATGAGTTTTGCCTTGATTTCAGGACTGGAGAGCTTGCTCAGTGCCAAGGCTGTTGACACGTTGGATCCTTGGAAGCGCAAATCCAATCTCAACCGCGACCTTTTTGCCATGGGCGCCGGTTCTTCGATCGCTGCTGCCATCGGCGGCTTACCGATGATCTCGGAGATCGTGCGCTCAAGTGCAAACGTCAGCAACGGTGGCCGAACGCAATGGGCGAACTTCTTTCACGGACTATTCCTGCTGATTTTCTTGCTCTTGCTCAAGCCGTTGATCATGATGATTCCGCTTTCGGCATTGGCTGCCATGCTGATCTTCACCGGGTTCCGACTGGCTTCACCCCGTGAATTCATCCATATGTATCACATCGGATGGAAACAATTGGTCGTTTTTCTGGTGACAATCCTGATGGTGCTTGGGACAGACCTGCTGATTGGGGTTGCCGCCGGCATTTTTACCGAGCTCCTCATCAATGTTGCCTCCGGGGCGAAATGGAGCAGCGTTTTCAAGGCAAAAACTTCCATTTCCCAAGTTGACGACACCCTCACGATCAAAGTCAATGGTGCCGCGGTGTTTTCCAACTACCTTTCGCTCAAGCGATTGGTTTCCAGTCACGTGGGAAACCAACACGTAATTCTCGACTTTTCCGATGCGAGATTGATCGATCATACCGTCATGGTCAATCTCCAGGAAATGCAATCCGACTTCAAACGTCAAGGACGCGTCCTTACATTAGAAGGTATGAATCAGTTGACTGCGGTGAGCAGCCACCCGCTTGCACCGCGGATCAGGGCAAAAAAGGAGGTTTCACTCCTGGCAAGTTTGAGCCGCAGGCAACTCGAATTGCTTGTTTTTGCGCTTCAAAACCATTTCGACTTTTTGCCCGAGGAATGGGAAGATCACGATGCTTGGACCGGATTTCCGAGTACGCAAGGCCATCAAATCGACAGAGTTACAAGCGTGTTTGTCAAGAAAAATGCAGGCGCAGTCCTGACCATTGCGGATTTGAAGCTCACCTCCGGTGCGTTGCTCACGCTTGAATCTCAAGAAAACACCTATATGCGGATGGATTTAAGGGATTTTTCAATTCCGACATTCACCCTCACACGCGAAACGGCCATGGACCGTATGGCGGAAGTTTTGGGCGCACAAGACATCGATTTTGAGGCAAATCCAGAATTCTCGGGGAATTTCCTCCTGAAAGGGTTTGAAGAGGATGCAATTCGGCAGTTTTTTGTGCCAGAATTACTGGAACTGCACGAGCAGCATCCCGATCTTTTTGTCGAATCCCTCGGCGATGCCGTACTCGTTTATAGCAATCGAGGGTTGGCCACCGAATCTACCATCAAGGAAATGCTTGCATTTGGAAAGGCATTCTGTGACATTGCATTGATGCAAATGGTAGTCGAGTCATGAAAAAGCACTTCCTTATCTACGCGTTGCTGGCGACGCTGCTGATTTTACCCAAGTCCATTTTTCCGCAAGGCGAAATGAAGCTCAAATTGGATCAGAATGGCGATCGCTACGTGAAATTGACCTTCACCAATCAACTTTGGTTGCGGGCCAATCAAAGCAATCCCGGTACCACTGTGCTTGGCGAACCGGTTGCAAACACTTTTGACATTGGCCTTCGGCGTACCCGAATGCAACTTTTTGGCCAAGTCACCGATCGCATGTTCTTCTATACACAGCTGGGAATGAATAATTTCAATTTCCTGGCTGGAAATCCCGGGAACAGGAAACTCCAATTGTTCATCCATGATGCGCTCGGCGAATACAACGTCTTCAAGGGAAAAACCTTGCTGAAACTTGGCGGCGGATTGACCATTTGCAGCGGATTGTCGCGGTTTACCCAGCCGAGCATCGGTACGATCATGACCTTGGACGTCCCCGTTTTTGCGCAAGCGACTGTGGATCAAACGGATGAATTCGCCAGGAAATTGAGCGTCTTTGCCAGAGGGCAACTCGGTCGTTTGGATTATCGGCTTGCGCTGAGCGACCCCTTCCCCATAACCTCGAATGGCGTCGCACAACCTGCAATCTCCAATGAGGCGACCTTTGCGCAAATGGGACATCGACATCAATACCAAGCCTTTTTCATCTGGAATTTCCTTGAAAAAGAACCGCATGTGACCCCTTACATGCAGGGAACATATCTCGGAAAAAAGAAGATTCTCAACTTGGAGGCCGGCGCAATCTATCAACCCAAGGCAACTTGGAGCCTCGGTGGCGTCGATACGCTCTACCACGACATGTTGCTCTTGTCAGCGGCTGCATTTTTGGATATGCCCGTCGGAAAGGAAGGCAAATCCGCGATCAACGGCTATTTGGGCTATTTTAACCTCGATTACGGACCCAACTACGTGCGCAACAATGGGATCATGAATCCCGCTAATGGCGTTACTGCAATCGGGGGAAGCTTTAACGGGGCTGGAAATGCCTACCCCATGTTTGGTACCGGGCAAGTGGTCTATGCGCAGTTTGGTTACAAACTGCCGGATTCTTTGATGGGTTCGCTGGGTACATTATTACCCTATGCATCGGCTCAGTATGCAAATTTCCAAAAACTGGACGCGCCCGTCTTGGTGGTCGATGCCGGAATCAACTGGCTGATGCAAGGTCATACCCAAAAGCTGAGCCTTGACCTTCAGAATCGGCCTGTATTTGCAGCCGATGCCAATGGCAATCTCGTCACCAACCGGCGAAAAAGTGCGCTCATTCTTCAATATCAAACTTCATTCTGAATCTCACGCAAATGAAATCTCACACTGAAGACCACAACGCCGCCTTGCACCATGCAGGCGCTGCGAATGGAACTGCATTCGATGAACATGAGGTCCTGCATCGGCTCAAGCACTACCTTCCAGCGCAAAGTCCACTCAAGGACTTCGTGCACCACAACACGTTGCATGCTTTTCAAGACCGGAAATTTGAGGAAGGAATCCGCGAGGCCTCCGAAATATTCGGTTACAAGGTGTCTTTGATGCTCGACGAATACCGCTCTGCTTACAAAAAAGGGCAGATTCGGGCCGACATATTTGAGAAAGTGATCCAACTGCATCCGGATGGCACCGCTCCTGCGGATTGGCGCCACCGCATGTTGGAAAAACAATACGGACCCCAACCCAAACCATTGGTTGGCCGGTTGCGGAACGTTTGGCGTACCCGCTATCACTTGGACCTCGACACATTGGTACACCCGCTCCTTTTCCGGATTCTTTGCAGCTACTTGGATCAGGGCGTGTCCATCTGGGATTTTCCAGCACAGGAAACGACCTTTTTGGGTGCCATCCGAGAATTGGAACGCAATGCCTTTTCTAGTTTTTTCAAAACCAAACGTGCCCGGCAGCTTCTCAAGGAAGGAAAATGCAGCATTCAAGACTTGTTGACGATCATCGTCGGCAAGGACACAAGCTTGTATGAGCAATATTTGTTTGACCTTCAATTTGCGCATCAAGGCTGGTCTGGACTTGTCGCACAGGTCGAAGATCACCCTGAATCGTTGCTGGACTACAAACCGATCAGTTTGCACGACTTGATCCATTTTGAATTGCTTTTGGAGATCGACGCGTTGGATGGTCATTTTGGAAGTAAATGGAAGCCTTTGGAATCCATTGAAGACCTGCCGCGAGAGGATCTTTTTGACCATCGAGCGGCCTCAGAATTCCAGATTGTGCTCGCGCGCTGGCAAGAGGCCTTTGAATGGAGCTACTACGACAGCATTTTGGCCGCCGTCAAGTACTCAGAGAAATCGACCGCCGATTTGACCAGACCACCTCGTTTTCAGGCGATGTTTTGCATCGATGACCGCGAATGTTCGCTGCGGCGGTACATCGAAGCGGAAGCTCCTGATTGCGAGACCTTCGGAACCGCAGGCTTTTTTGGCGTCGAATTCTTCTTCCAGCCTGAAGGAGGCAAATTTTATACAAAACTTTGCCCCGCACCCGTTACGCCAAAGTACCTGATCAAGGAATTCGGTTCGCAGTCCCACCGCAAAAAGGACATTCATCTCTCCAAACGTAGCCATTCGCTTGGGCAGGGTTGGTTGATCGCCCAGACCCTTGGATTCTGGTCTGCTTTCCGGTTGTTTTTGAACATTGCGCGCCCGAGCATGGGTCCCGCGATGACCTACGCCTTCCAACATCACGACCGGTTGGCCAACTTGACCATCGAAAATACCGATCCCAACCACACGGAAAATGGTCTGCAAGTCGGGTTTTCCATTGATGAAATGGTGACGCGGGTCGAAGGTTTGTTGCGCAGTATCGGTCTGATCGACAATTTTGCTCCGCTTGTGTATGTCGTTGGACATGGCTCGAGCAGCATCAACAATCCGCATTACGCTGCCTATGACTGCGGTGCCTGCTCGGGGCGGCCCGGTTCGGTGAATGCGCGTGTCGTTTGCCACATGGCCAATCACGAGGCAGTCAGGCGGGAACTTGCCGAACGTGGCATTGTGATACCCGCACAAACGCGGTTTGTCGGCGCATTGCACGATACCTGCCGTGATGAAATCGAGTTTTTTGACGAGGCTTTGCTTTCTCCGCAGCTGATTCAGATGCATGAGGAGCATGTCGCAATGTTTGAACGGGCTTTGGATGGAAATGCCAAGGAGCGCTCGCGCCGATTGGAACTGATTGATTCCCATAAGAATGCGCATTTCATTCATGAACGGATCAAGGCGAGATCGGTTTCCCTCTTTGAACCGAGACCGGAATTGAACCATGCAACGAATGCCCTTTGTGTGGTGGGCCATCGGTCCCTGACAAAACACCTGTTTTTGGATCGCCGGTCGTTCATGAATTCCTACAACTACCGTCAGGATCCTGAAGGAAAGTATCTTTTTGGCATTTTGAAAGCGGTCGCGCCGGTATGTGGCGGTATCAATCTGGAGTATTTCTTTTCCAGGGTCGACAATCAGAAGCTTGGAGCAGGCAGCAAGCTTCCTCACAATGTGATGGGCTTGATCGGCGTCGCCAACGGCGCGGATGGAGATTTACGACCTGGATTACCGAGTCAAATGATTGAAATTCACGATCCGGTGCGGTTATTGGTGATTGTTGAGCATTACCCGCAGGTTGTTTTGAATACCATCCAGCAGCATGCAGAGACCTACGAATGGTTTCTCAATGAATGGGTCCATTTGGTTGCCTACCATCCCACCGAGGGCGAATTGTACCAATTCAAGAATGGACATTTCGAGCACTATTCTCCGCTTTGTGACCACGTAGATAGCATCCAGCAAATTGTACCGATACTTGAAGATGCGACCGATAACATTCCTGTATATCAATTAAAAACAAAATGATCGAGCTACTCCATATAATTGTGATTCTCCCTCTCTTGGGATTTTTGATCAGTGTCCTCATGCCGCGCCAACGAGAACAATGGCTGTCAATGACCGCTGTGTTAACGTTTGGCGGGCAACTTGCCGCTACTTGGGTATTGGTGGGAATGTGGGCTTTGAATGGGTTTGTGATTTTGGATGTCAAGGACCTTGTGCTTTTCGAAACGACGGGCTATCAATACTTCATTGACCTGCATTTTGATGAGATTACGGCCGTTTATGCCATTGTCGGATCATTTCTGAGCTTCCTCGTTGCCATTTACAGCCGTGTGTACATGCACCGGGAATCCGGTTACAAACGGTTTTTCAACACCATTCAATTGCTTTTTGTCGGCTATACCCTCATCATCTTTTCGGGGAACCTTGAAACGTTGTTCATCGGTTGGGAATTTCTTGGAATCTCATCGTTTTTGCTCATTGCCTTTTACCGGAACAGGTATTTGCCAGTTAGAAACGCATTCAAAGTGTATTCCCTTTACCGTTTGGGCGATGTCGGTTTGATCTTGGCGATGTGGCTCAGCCATCACCTTTTTCACGGGAATATCACGTTCAAGGAGCTTTCAGACCCCGCATTTGTCAGTGAGCACCTCCATAGCCATACGTGGATCGGTGTGACGATATCCCTGATGATTTTGTTGGCTGCCGCTGTCAAATCAGCGCAATTGCCATTTTCATCATGGCTCCCACGTGCAATGGAAGGTCCCACCCCATCGAGCGCGATCTTTTACGGGTCACTTTCGGTGCATTTAGGTGTATTTATTTTGCTGCGCACGTTTCCATTTTGGGAAAATCAGCTTTCCGTGCGGATCATGATCGGTGTGCTGGGGATCGCCACAAGCCTCCTTGCGAGTGGCATGGCGCGCGTACAATCTGCGGTTAAAAGTCAAATTGCTTATGCCTCGATTGCGCAAATCGGACTCATTTTCTTCGAAGTTGCGATGGGTTGGGAATATTTGGCCTTGGTTCACTTTGCTGGAAATGCCTTTTTGCGCACCTATCAATTGCTCGTTTCGCCCTCTGTCGTCAGTTATTTGATCCGGGAGCAATTCTACAACTTTGAGCCGCGCATCCGCACAGCCGAAGATTCGCTACCCAAACGATTCATGTACTCCTTATATATGCTTTGTCTCAAGGAATGGGGGCTCGACCAATTGATTCACCGCATCTACCGAGAGCCATTGAAGCGTATGGGGCGCAGCATCAGGTTTTTGAATCGGCGCAACATTTGGTACATTTTGGTGCCTTCCATGCTGATGGGTTTTGGGCTTTTGATGATAGAAGATACGATTCCAACCGAAATACGGCCCTATTTTCCAGCCGCATTTGCGCTCATCGGTTTGGTGGTGGTGCTGCGGGCATTCGTAGAACGGAGAAGTGCCACAATGGGATGGTTCCTGGTTTTAGCGAGTCACCTTTGGCTTGCGCTGGCCATTTCATTCAACGAGCACTTCAAAGTGACGCATACGATCATGTACCTTTCCGGAATCGTGGTGTCGGGAATCGTCGGGCTGATTTGCCTTTATCAGCTCAAACGGCTGGAAAAGCATGTGAATCTCGATCGGCACCAAGGCCATAGTTATGAGCATGACCGGCTTGCCTTGGTTTTTCTCCTGGCTTCTTTGGGGTTGACTGGCTTCCCGATTACGCCTTCTTTTATCGGGGAAGACCTGATCTTCAGCCACATCCACTCGGATCAAATCGCCTTGGCTGCCTTTTGTGCCATTGCGCTCGTCATTGACGGCTTGGCGGTGATCAGGATTTACACCAAAATCTTCATGGGAACCCACATTAAGAGCTATCATGAAAGTGCATACCGGTCATCTTGATGGCTTGTATTTCAGAAGCGGGGTCATTGGAAATAGAATCAGATCACTGAATTGACGCATTTGACGCATGGAGGGGCTAATTTTGAAAGAAAGGTTGGAGGAATTGCTGCTGGAGGAGCATTCTCGTGCGCGAACCGACGAGGTAGCCAACTTGATCGGCGGAGATGCTGACCGGTTTGAAATCGCGTGGGAAATTTTCTGCAATAGCGCACCACCCCTTCCGCAACGCATGGCTTGGGTGATTTCCGTGGTAGCAGATTTGCATCCCGCGCTTGCGTCGCGTTATGCGTCTTCCATCGCTGCGAGGTTGCCTTTTATGCACCATCCCGCCGAAATTCGAGCTTCGTTACGCATTTTGATGTCCACTGCATTGCCAAAGGAGTCCTTGGGAATCCTTCTGAATCAGCTGTTTCCCTGGTTGGAAGATCCCAAGCAGGCAGCAGCGATCAGGGTATTTTCCATGCAAATCCTTTATGACATCAGCAATGTGGAACCCGACCTCAAACGTGAACTAGCCATGGTCATCCAATCACATTCGCAGGAGGCATCGGCGGCGTTTCGAGCGAGGGCGCGCGTTTTGCTCCCAAAATTAAAGCGTGAACTTAGGCAGATGGAGGCAAAATGATCCTGCTTCTACCTTCCGAATGCCTTCCAGATTTCTCGGTTATTATCATGACAAAATTTCGACAGTAGGATGTGGAAACAAAGACCTTTCCGCATCTAATTGGAAATGAAAAGTCGAATGTTCGCCCACTTCAAGCTATTTTTCACGATTCTCCTTGCCCTTGGCTTGCCTTTTCTCGTCCTTTTCATGCTTCCAACCAACATTCGTGAAAGCGTCGAAGCCAACTTGTCCATGTTGGTGGTCGGGATCGTTTTTTCGCTGATTGTTGGGGAACGGCATCTGCACAGGTACCTTCGTGCCCAGAAGCAATAAGGCAGAACTACAGAAAATCAACGTCAGGACCGTGCTTGTGGCTTAGTAACTGCTTGATGGCATCCTTGATCGGCACATCCTCAAACAATACCAAATGAAATGACTTGATCAATGGCGAATGGATTCCGAAATGCCGGATCAAGGCCATGGCCGTTTTTACGGTATTGACCCCTTCGGCGACCTCGTCCATCGATGCAATGATCTGCGCGAGGGTTTCTCCCTTCGCCAACCTGAATCCCACGTCAAAATTCCGGCTGAGCGGGCTGCTGCAGGTCGCAATCATGTCGCCAATCCCGGCGAGGCCCATAAAGGCATTTTTGTCGCTTCCAAACAATTCGCCGAGGCGCATCAGCTCCCGCCACCCCCTCGTGATCATCAAAGCGCGGGCATTTTCACCCAATCCCAGCCCGGTGACCATACCGGAACCAAGGGCAAGGATGTTTTTCAGAACACCTGCCATTTCGACACCGACGAGGTCATTGTTTTCAAAGACCATGAACCGATCAGAACGCAAGGCAGCCTTGCCTTCTTCAATCACTTCATTGAAGCGGCTCGCGATCACGGTGCCGGCCGGAAGGTGTTTGCTGATTTCCCCGGATAGATTCGGACCTGAAATACATCCGATCCGTAGCACACAGCTTTCCTCTGCGATCACCTGACTCATGCGTTTGACTTGGTGCAAGCCTAACTTGAACTCACGAATGTCATGGGCTTCAAATTGAGGAAGTTGCACATCGAGACCTTTTGTCCCGTGAATCAAAATATGCGCCGGCGTGAGGTGCGGCCCCATCTGCTGCATCGCATCCCGGAAGAACTTTGAAGGCAACATCGGAAAGATCAACGTGCAATTCCGAGCCATTTCTGCAAGGTCTGTGACAGCCTTGATGCGTGGATTGATCTGCTGCCCGCGGTGCAACCGTGCATTTTCAATGGCGTCGACGACTTCTTGACGGCGGGTGTACATCCATACATTCCGGTTTTCGGCCAACAGGTTGGCGATGACAGTCCCGAAATTGCCGGAACCGATCACGCCCACGGGCTGTTCGTTGAACAATGGATTGGATGTGTGACTATCAGACATATTTTTCCAAGTCAAAGCCCTTGAGACGGTTGGAGTAGAAATACAGCAAACGCAGATCCTGTGTCAACAATTCACCCTTTTTGCCGCGCAAGAGCGGCTGATTGATGTGGTAAACACCAATATTTTTCAAGCCATGCTCGATGATCGCCCGAATGTCGGTGTGCATGTGCTGCGCAAGGCGCAAGCGCCCGTTGCGCTCGAGTTCGCGCAGGCGCACGTGCAGACGATCCACCGTTTTGAGCATTTCTTCCCGCGGAATGAACAAATCCTCTTCTGGAACATTCAGCAGGCGGTAGATATCACCGTTCTTTTCCCGCAACAGGATTTGCCAGGCAGCAAAAGCCACCAAATGACTGCTGAAAACGACGTTTTCAATTTGGAAGCGCTCCAAAAGCTGTTGTCCAAGCAATCTTGTGTATTCGTGGCTGCGCTGCGGATCGTTGGTTTCATTCCCATTTGATCGGAAATAATCCCGCAGATCGAGTACACGTCCGTATTTATCGATGCTGTTTCCTTCATCGTCCAGCTTATTCCCAAAAAGGTCCATGGCCTCTCCCACCGAAAACACCATTTCGGAGCTGCTTTTGAAGAATTTCCAGGCAAAACTCAGGTTCTTTCGAATGCTTTCGGAGTCATCTTGCAACAGAACAAACTGCTCTTTCCCCTCCTGCCGCAAGAATTCGTCGATCAATCCCCTGCCTTCCAGCACGCTGTGATAGCTGATGACCAGCGGCACGATGAAGATTTTGTGGTCATTGTCATTTCCCTCGAGCAGCAATTTACGCTGTGTTTCGATGGCGGTGCCGAGCAAACCCAGTTTAAATCGGCTTTCCAGGCTTCCGCTCCGCGAGCGCGTTCCACCAGGGAAAAACAGCATATGGCCTTTTCGAAGCAAGACTTCCTCGCTGTAGGACTTCAGAACGGTCAAATAAGCCTTGTTCTTTTTGCGTCGATCAACCCGGAATGCCCCCAATCGCGACATGAAATAGGCCAAAATCGGGTGTCCAAAAAGGTTGATCCCGGCGCCGTACGTGAATGCGGGAAGGCCGAGCGTCTCGATCGCCCAGCCGATCACAATCGAATCCAAGTTACTGAAGTGCGTCGGCACGAGGATGACCGTACCGAGCTTGGTCAATTCCCGGAGTTTTTCCGTCTCGCCGACCAATTGCATCTTTTCCTGCAATTGCATCCGTTGCTTCCGAAAACCACGGAATAGCCCTTGTTGTGCGGCGTTAAAAACCCGTGAAAATCCGAAATTGATGAATTTCCGGGCAAAATTGTATGTGCCCTCTTTGAAGTCGCCTGCAACTTCGCGGGTGTAACGTTCGACAATCTCGTGCAAAAGTGCCCTTACCGCCTCCGGATCCTCATGTCCGGGTTGGGCAAGCCGCTGCAGCTTGTTGCGCACCCGCTTCCAGAATGCGGGATCGTCTTTGGGATCAACTTTCCAGGGATTTTCTTGCAGCCTTACCCGCTCCTGATAATAGATGTCGGCAATGTTGCGCAGGAGGCCGTTCCCCTTACTCAGGTGCTCAAACAATTCGTCTTCCGTGCGTTTGACCACGACGTCGATCAGCTTTTCGCGGTCCTTGGCCATCTTGTAAATGGGCCATTCGCGAATGTCCGGCACGACGGGCGGAAAACTTTTCGGGATATTCGATTCGACGTCTTGTTCCTTGCTCATCCTGCTGGTATTCAAAGCGATTGATCACCGGATATAAAGTACAACTTAAATCCTATCCGGTACACAAGAATAGCTGTCAAGCAAGCGAAAATGCCTTTTTTGCTTTTTCGAGGAAGGCCTTTCTTTCGTCGAGGCCAAGGGTGCCACCGTTGATGCGCTTGGTGATGCTGAGCACGTCGTCCTTGTCAGCGAAGGCATTGAGGTCGCGGGTGCTCCAGTACCAGCCTGCAGCGTCGACGGCAAGATCAGGCTGTGCCACCAAGTCCGGATTGTTGCCGGAGCTCAGGTCTCGCTTGAGGTAAGCACCGTATTTTTCATAATTGGCGCGGCCAGTCAATTGGATCAATCCCCTTCCACGGAATCGATAGCCATCCCCCGGATGCGTATTGCCCAAACCAGTATTGCCTTCATAGCGCAATTGCCAGGAACTTCCCTTTGTCGCGACGCCGTTCGCATCCAATGTCGGATTGGGCCAGATTTCCTCGTTGTAGCGAAAACATCCGCTTTCCTGTGCCACCTGTGCGATAAAATGACAGATTCGTAAAGGTGTATTGATGCTGTAATGCGCCAAGGCGGCGTTCAGCGGTGTAAAGTACTTGTCAATGTTCTCCTGTTTCGCAGTCGCGAACACCAATTTCAGTTGGTCTTTGGAAATGAGATCAGCCATTCTTTCTTCGTTGGTTGCCGAATCAAAATTCATGCAAATGGCAAAACAAGCCTTTGCAGCCATGAAGTTAGGGAATGTTGGAATCAATTCGGAAACCCAAAATCAATTTCCAATGAAAAATGAAATATCCAATCGTGGAGGAATCCAGGATACTGTACGGTAACAATCAGGAATTCTCTGAAAATCAACCCTTAGCCATTCCCAATCTGAGTGCCAAAAGAAAGGCTGCGAAACCTTGTATTTCGCAGCCTTTTTATCTTTTTCCGTTTTCGGAGGATTGTCCTGAAAACCGGATTAGTCCAATCCTTCTTCCTTGAGCCAGCGTTCGGCATCCAAGGCAGCCATACAACCTGTGCCGGCGGCCGTGATGGCCTGACGATAGGTAAAGTCTTGGGCATCGCCGGATGCAAACACACCTGCGACATTCGTGCGGGTACTTTTCCCTTCGGTGAGCAAATAACCTGATTCATTCATCTCCAAAACCCCCTTGAAAATGTCGGTATTGGGCTTATGACCGATCGCCACGAAAAATGCTTTGATCGGAACCACGCTTTCTTCTCCGGAAACACGGTTGCGGATGCGCATACCATTCACCTTTTCTTCACCCAAAACTTCGACGGTTTCGGTATTCCAGTAAACTTTGATCTTTGGATTTTTGAGCACGCGCTCCTGCATGATCTTGGAGGCGCGCATCGCGTCCCCGCGCACGAGCATGTGTACCTCAGAGCAGATTCCGGCGAGATAACTCGCTTCTTCGCAGGCAGTATCTCCCCCGCCAACCACTGCAACTGGCATTTCCCGGAAGAAAAAGCCATCACAAACGGCACAAGCACTCACGCCGCGGTTCAAATACTCGGCTTCGCCCGGTACGCCCAAGTATTTGGCATCTGCACCCGTTGAAATGATGATTGCATCTGCAGTGTGTTCCTCGCCCCCGTCGGTCCAGACTTTGTGCGGATGATGGCTGAAATCGACGCGCTCAATCAAGGAGTAGCGTACGTCGGTACCAAATCGCATGGCCTGCTCACGAAACTCCTCCATCATATCCGGACCGGTGATGCCCTTCGGGAATCCCGGATAGTTCTCGACCTCGGTCGTGGTAATCAATTGTCCGCCAATGTTCATGCCTGTGTACAGCACAGGCTTCAAACCGGCACGTGCGGCATAAATGGCTGCGGTATAACCTGCAGGACCCGATCCGATGATCAGGACCTTGTGGTGATTGGGGTTGGTATTTTCGCTCATAGATATCTTAATTGAGTGGGCAAATATCCTGAAAAAAGATTCAACGTTACGTGACCCAAGTCACCAAGTTACACACGACCGACGGTGGAAAGATTTGATTCGGGCAAATTTCGGCGGCAGAATCGTCGCAGCTGCGCCTGCTTTTCCTATCTTGGCACATCGATACGCTCGGAAAACATCGTTTTGTGCCGTCTTGGTTCTGGCTTCCCGCGATTTTGCTCGTGGGTTTGCGGCTGTTGCATTTCGGCGGCGAATTGGACGATCCGCATATTTGGCGGCAAGCCGACACCGCCAACTATATCTGGGACTTCTACCAAAATGGGGTGGATTTGCTGCATCCTTCCGTCTGTTGGATGGGCGCGCACAAAACCGTGATCTTCGAATTTCCCTTACCCGAGGCAATGGCGACGTGGGTGGCGAGGATCTTCGGGCCTGAATTGTTCTGGAGCCGAATGCTTTTTCTGGGCATTTACCTCGCCGGGGCAGCCTATTTCTTCAAAATCATCCGGTTTCTCCACTCTTCGAATCTTGCTGCGATTTCGACCTTGGTGTACATGATGCTGCCCTTGGGAATCGTTTATTCTCGTGCGGTGCACATCGATTTCAGTGCCGTTTTGTGTGCACATGCGATGCTGTATTATTTTCTGAAGGCGATAGACCGCGAGTCGCGGGGCTATTTCCTGGCGGCGATGATTTGTGCCACGCTGGGATTCCTGATCAAAGTGCCCTATTTGTTTTATCTGGCCTTTCCGGCGGCGGCCTACATTCATCAGCGACGCCAATGGCGTTTTTTCTTGCGCACTTCTCCCCTGCTCTTGCTGCCAATTTTGAGCTTTGTGGCTTGGCAATGGCATGTGACGCGGGTCAATGGCGCGATGCCCGACTGGACATTCATCCCCGAATACCGGAAAATGGATGATATGAAGGGCTGGTATTTTGGCCGAACGGGAGACCGCGAGGTTCTTGCGCACTGGCAATTGCTCTGGGGACGCCTCAAATACGAGATTTTGGCTGTGATCGGTGTGCCGCTGCTCCTGCTCGGCGGCATGATGCAATGGCGGAACTTCGGTGCCAATTTCATGCGGATATGGGCGGCAGGGACCTTGGTGTACCTGATGATCTTTTTCATGTTGAATGTCCATCATGACTACTATCAGATTCCCTATTTGGCACCCTTGGCCTTTTTTGTGGCTTTGCCGCTGCATGGCCTGTTTACTTTCCTTGCGCAGCGAAACCGCGTCGTCGCTGGCCTTGCGCTTACCGTATGCATTGGACTCTTCGCTTTGCAAAGCATCCGCCTGACGGAAGGGAAAAGCCTCAATCCGGGCGAAAAGGAATACTTTGGCAATTATTTCAAGGAAGACGAATTGATTTTGAATGCCGGAGCGATCATTCGCGACCATACCCCGGAAAATGCATTAGTTGTCGCCACATTCGGCGGATTGGATTGCCGCTGCCCCAATTTGCTTTATGCTGCCCGTCGCAATGGTTGGTCGATCGCCAAGCAACACCTGACACCTTCCATGATGCAACGCCTTCAGCAGGAAGGTGCTACCCATTTCGCCTTGCTTCAGATTGATCCGATGTCAGCAGAAATGGAAGCCTACGTCCAACAATTCAAGATGGAGCAGCACTTTGTGAAGGGGACGCATTGGCCGGTGAGGGTATATACTTTAAGGTAGTACCTTCTTTTTCACCGATTCCAATGCGAAGGATTTTCGAGATCATGCGCTCGCTCGAAGCCACACCGCCTTCCATCTACATCCCCACAAAACAATTCGGCCCCGAGAGCCTAAAACTCCCGGGGCCGAATTCAATTCTTGTATTCCGAATCAGTTTCCAACTACGCCCTTGATGTTCAAGGTCTGATAGTTGGCGTCGATGATGCTGATCAGGGCATTGTTGAAGCGCTTGATCGCCATCCCAGCCTGACCGGCAGCCGGCAAGTTGGTCGGTGGTGGATCGGGGAAGTTCTGGTTAAATATCGATCCGAGGAAAGGAACCTGAACGTCGACGTTCACAAACAGGATGCCGACATCGCCGTCTTGGCCGTAGTCGCCACCATCCCCACCGATGATCGTTGGCGTCAAGGTGAGCGTAAAACCGGAAATGCTCAATGGAATCGGTTGATCCAATCGTCCGCCGTCGCCGCCTTGGCCGCTCACGTGACCCGTTGCATTTTGGCCGGCATCGTAGAGGATTGGCAGAACGGAAGAGCCACCCAAACCATCCGCAGCGCCACCGCCGCCGCCTGCACCGAAGCTGATCGTGCCAAAGCCTGGGATGTTCAGAATCGTTAAGGCCACGGAACCGCCGCCGCCGCCGCCGCCAAAGATATAGCCGCCGTTGTTGTCAATGTTGGTGCGCGTGCTCAGGTGAATCGCATCTCCGCCATCCGTTCCCGGATCGCCAAATGTGCCAAAGCTGCCACCTGCACCACCATCACCGCCATGCGCCAACACGCCACCGCGGTTGCGAATGCCCACCTGCGATTGCGGATGCAATGTGCCCGTCGCAAGTGCAGGAACCGTCGCCGATGAAGCATTCACCTCGATGCCCGGCGGAATGTCCAAAACCACGCAGATGGGAATGTTGCTCGGAAGGCTCGCGGCTGTTGCCAAGTTGTAATCGGTCTGATTCGCGATCAAATTGACTTGGATGCAAGAATCAATCACCACTTGGAAAATCTGGATTTTGATCCGGTCCCCGCAAACCGCTTGAACGGCAATCGGAAACGTACCGGGTTGCGCAAATACGTCGGCTTCTACGGTCAGTCGTGATTGACCGGACGCAAAAACCGAATAGGCCGAAAGACTTGCATTCACACCCACAGGCAGGTTGTGCAACAGAAACATCGAAATGCTCTGCGGGTTTCCACCATTCTGATTGAGCGTAATCGTCGTTCCTGTGGTATCGGTTGTGGTACGGTTGATCACACCTGCGGTATCGCTCAGGCTGATGTCAAACAAGCAGTCGTCGCAGTCTTCTTGGAAACTTGCCAGCCAGCAAAGGCCGTTGTAGACCTGCAAAATGCTGTCGGTGGTATTGTAAATGACCAATCCGGTAGCCGGGGCATTGATGGCGTCACGTTGGACAGTCGTCAAACGCGTTGGCAAAAAGCCGCGGTCGGTGGCGTTCAATTCGAGAATCGCCGAAGGATTGGCATTGATGCTGCCGATCGAGACATTGCCGGTCGGACGGTAGATATCAGGGCCGTTTTCGGTCCAAACTGTATTGATAATGGTGTCACCATGAATCGCGATGCCATTTCCGGCAACAAGCAAGGATCCACCCGACAAGGAATGCGGTTCCCATTGCCCAAGGCCTTGGTTCCAGTAAATGACCTGACCGGCGGTTGGAACCGTAGCTGCCAAAGGACGGTTTTGCAGTCCGACGACGGTCAAGTTGGTCGCGCCAATCGCATCACCTGTATGTGGCGTATGCGAAAAAACGGTTCCGGTAAGCGTCAATCCGGTTCCTGCGGTATAAGTCGTGTTTTGATCATTGACGGGAACCCAGTTTGTGCCGTTCCAAGAAAGGATTTGCCCTGGGGTAACGCCGACGGTATTGACGTCGGTGAGGTCATTGAGCGCGAGGTTCACGATGCCCACGCGCTCTGCGTACAGCGCATAAGGGACGGAAATCAGCTCGGAGCTGCCCATCAAGAAGAAGTTGTTGCCGCCATTCGGGTCCATTTCGACCTGCAGCCACTGATCAGCCTGGGTCCATGGCACGTTGGAGAATGTTCCAGTGACGGGCGTACCGCGGCCGACCTTGAGGGCAAACAAGCCAAATTGGTTGGTCGTCGCCGAATGGGTTTCGGAATACTGAACCGGTCCAAAAGCGCCGCCTTGCAAGATATTGATCTTGAGCCGAATTGCCTGATTGGCCAGGATCGTGCCCGCCGCATCGCGTGCCACAGCCTGATAATTCAGGGCCTGCGGCACCCCTTGCGCCCAAGTGGCGATCGTGGTCAAGAGCAAGACTGCAAGCAGCAGAATTGACTTTTTCATATTGTGATTCAATGAATTACGTTGATCTTGTAAATGCTCTTGTGGTGGATGTTCTTGCCATCCACATCATAACTTACATGCAGGAAATACATTCCTTGGCTGATTCCCTGAAGGTCAAATGCATCTTCGACTTGACCGCCGGTGTACTTTTCCTCATAATCGCGCAGTACGTCGACGCCGCGCATATCCGTCCAATGCATTTTAACCTGCCCCGGATACTGCAAATCATAGCGGAAATTCAGTTGCGTACTCGCCGGATTGGGATAAACGACAAATTCGAAGGCATAGTCTTCGTCTTGGATGCCGACCAAGGGCATCAGCGGCTGTTGAAAGCCTTGCGTGAGGAAAACGCCGGAATTGGAGTTGAAGAAGGTCTCGATCATCGCCATTTCGCCCACGGTGAAGCTCAAGGAGGCATTTGCATTGGTATTGGTGAAGAAATCACCTGCTGCGGCCGTCACAAACGGCGTGAGCATTTGGGCCTGCAACCGGCCGATGCCGAGGAAAATGAGACAAAACAGGAGTACGTGGGCTCTTCTCATAGGCTGGATTTCCGACAAAGGGCTAAAGTTAAGTTTTTTTGAAGGATTATTCGATTCTCGAAATATCAAATCGACCTCCAAGTCCACTTTTTATCCACAACAATTGCGGCTATTGCCGTTTTTTCACGCCAAGGCCCTTCATCGTTCGTCGAATTTTGCTGAATCCCTACAAAGGCTCCGCGTCGCGAATCTCGTGTTGTGGGCCAAGTCCGCCCTCCCATTTGCTCACTGCGGAAGTCGCCAAGGCGTTCCCGACAACGTTGGTCATGCTGCGGAACATGTCGCAGAAGTGGTCGATCGGCAAAATCAGGGCGATTCCTTCCGGCGGAACACCAAACATGGCACAAGTCGCCGTCACCACCACCAACGATGCCCGTGGCACGCCCGCGATGCCTTTGCTCGTGAGCATCAACACCAACAGCATCGTCAGTTGCGTCGCGATATCCAGATGTACACCATACACTTGGGCGATAAAAATACTCGCGAAGGTCATGTACATCATGCTGCCGTCGAGATTGAAGCTGTACCCAAGCGGCAAAATGAAGCTCACAATCTGGTTTTTGCAGCCAAATCGTTCCAATTCTTCGACCATTTTCGGAAAAACAGCTTCGCTGCTCGTTGTGCTGAAAGCAATCGCCATCGGATTCATGATGCGTTTGATCAACTGACCGAGGCGCTTGCCCAGAATCAGGTATCCGACGAGCAACAAAACGACCCACAAGGAGGCGATTCCCAATAGGAATGCGCCAAAATACTTCAGATAGACCACGACGATACTTTCCAGTCCATGGACGGCAACGGCGGCTGTGATCGAACCAAAAACACCGATTGGCGCGAAATTCATCACATAACCGACCATTTTCAGGATGATGTGAGCAAGCGAATCCAAGGCCAAAATCACGGGTTTGGCACGTTCGCCGATTGCGGAACAAGCCATTCCAAAGAAAATGGAGAAGATGACAATCTGCAGAATCTCATTCGTCGCCATCGCCTCCACGATGCTCTTTGGGAAAATGTGCGTGACAAATTGTTCGACATTAAAGCCTTTGTCCTTGTCTGCCAACACCTTTTTCAAGTTGATGCTGTCTTGTTTTGCCTTTCCCACGAGGGGTGCTGCGGGCAGCGGAATATTGCTTTTTGGGGCATCCATTGCCGTCAGCGACTTCGAAATGCTGTCCCCCGACAGGCTATCAACAGCAGTCGAATCCAATTTGGCAGTCACTGGAGCAGGTTTTGCGGGTACCTTTTCGGCTTCCGACATCATGGCAGCATGTTCGTCCGTCACTTCAAATCCGGCACCGGGCTGCAACAAATTCACCCAAAAAAGGCCGATCAACAGCGAAACCAAGGATGCTGAAACAAACCACAACATGGCCTTCCCTCCGACCCTGCCGACCGTTTTCAAGTCCCCCAACTTGGCAATTCCGACCACCAATGTCGAAAACACCAAAGGCGCGATGACCATCTGCACCAAACGCATGAAGATCACAGAGAGCAACTTCAGGTTAGGCTCTATTTTGGCAATCGATTGATAATCAAGATTGCGGTTGAGCAAATACCCGACACCGATGCCGACAAGCATCGCGACAAAAATGATCAGGGTAAGCAGATTGCTTCTTTTTTTCATGCCACGCTTCTTTTGAATGCGAGAAAGTTAGGCTTTTTTTCTTCCCGACCGACAAACCGGGTCAACGAAACGCCTCAAGGAATTTGATCGGATTGTCGTCTTTCAGGCATGAAAATTCGCAAGAATCCCCTATTTTTGATTGCAGGGAAACATTCTTCGGGAATTGAATGTTCCCATATTTGTAGATTGTTCGAATTCAATCGCTTGGGGCTTAACGTTGGGGTACCCGGGAAATCAATGTAGTCAATTTTTGCGTCCATGTTGGAAGTAGGTGCAGCACAAAAAGACATTACCGCTTTCAAGGCGGGAATCGGGATGATGGGTTACGGGATGCACTTCAATGTCGTGCATGACATCGAAACCCCGTTGTTGGTGAGGGCTTTTGTCTTTCGCCATCCGGAAACCGGACGAACAGCGGCCTTGGTGGTCGCAGACATGGCATTTATTACGGACTCGGTGAAACGTGGTGTGGTGAAGCGGCTTGAGCGCAAGCATCCTGAATTTGGCCTTCATGAGGAAAACATGCTCCTCAGTGCGCAACATACGCACAGCGGCCCCGGCGGCTACAGCCATTATGGCCTGTACAACATCACCATTCCCGGATTTGTCCCTGAAGTCTATCAGCAACTCGTGACCGGCATTTCGGATGCCTTGATCGAAGCTTGGGGAAAGCTGAAGCCCGCGAAGATCCGCTTCAATACCGGGGAATTTGAGCCGGAAATTCCGGTGGCATTCAACCGGTCAATGAAAGCCTTTCTCCGAAACCCGGAGGCAGCAGGTTTGACCGAAAAAGACAGCCACCTTGCCATTGACCGTGAAATGCGCATGCTGCGATTTGACGGCTTGGACGGAGAAAAAATCGGCGCCGTGAATTGGTTTGGTGTCCATACCACCTCCGTTCACAACGACAATCACAGCCTTTGCTGGGACAATAAAGGCTACGCCGCTGACTTTTTGGAAAAGGACATCCGGCAGACGGAAAATGGCGAAGCTTTCATCGGGGCCTTTGCGCAGGGCGCTGCCGGAGACGTGACCCCTAACTACGTTTGGGACAAAAAGAAAAAATGGACGCGCGGACGGTTTGAAAATGACTTCGAAAGTGCCCGTGACAATGGAAAAATGCAATATGAGAAGGCCAAGGAAGTTTACGAAGGCGCTTTAGACGGACATTTGGTTCAAGGCGGATTGGATTGGGGACAATTGCATGTGAATTTCGCCAATGTGCAAGCAGATCCGGAATTTGCCTTTGGCAAAACGGATGCCCGCACGGATTCCGCCTGTCATGGCCTGGCCTTTTTTGCTGGAACGACCGAAGGCCCTGGAATGCCGCCCGTCGTGAAAGCCGTTGCGAAATTTGCATCGGTGGTGGTAAAAGGCTACGAATTCGCCACACTTCCTTTTCGCAAGAAGTCCTCGCGGTTGGAAATCAAGCAGAAGTACTTCCTGCAAGGCAAGAAAAACATCATTGTCGAGGCAGGCAATCGCCGCATTTTGGGAACAGGGCACGTCAAGAAGCTGATCGTTCCTGGATTTGCTGATCCGACCATCAAATTTTTCAAAGTGCTCCATCCCAAGGGCTGGGAAGAGGACAAGCCTTGGACGCCCCACATCCTGCCGCTTCAAATCCTTGTTTTGGGCGATTTGGCCTTGGTGGCAATTCCGGGAGAACCGACGACCGTCGCCGCACGGCGCATTCGTAAAGTCGTTGAGGACACGATGCTTTCGCATGGCATCCATCAGGTTTTGATTTTGCCCTATGCGAATTCCTATTGCGGATACATCACAACCCACGAGGAATATCAGCAGCAGGCCTACGAAGGCGGGCATACCGTTTACGGGCACTGGACACTGGCTGCATTCCAGACGAAATTCAAGCAATTGGCTGCAGAAATGGTCAAAAAGGCCGACTACCGCGAATTGCAGGGCGATGGAATTCCACCGGAATTTACGGCCGAAGAACTGGGACGCCGCACCCACGACAGTAAGTTGCGCTCCCCTAACGGCTAAAAAGTGAAGGCAGCAACCTATCAAGAATACCGGACGGCATTTGCCGGAACCTCACTCCCATTTGCATGGCTGGACCTGAACCGATTGGAAGCCAATGCAATAGCCATTTCCGCTCGGGCGGGCGACAAAAAAGTGCGCATCGCCAGCAAGTCGGTCAGAAGTGTGGAAGTCCTGCGCATGATTTTTGCGCTTAGCCCAAAATTTCAAGGCCTGATGTGTTTTACCGGTCCTGAAGCGGTCTGGCTAAGCCAAACGGGCTTCGACGACTTGCTGATTGCCTATCCTGTTTTCCAAAGGGAGCAGCTTGCAGCCATCTGTGCCGAAGTCAAAAAGGGCAAGAAATTGATCTGCATGATTGATTCTGCGGAACATGTGCGTCAGTTGGATGCTGTTGCTTCAGCTTCGAATGTCATTCTTCCGGTTTGCATTGACCTGGACATGTCCATCGACCCGCCGGGAATCCATTTCGGAGTTTACCGTTCGCCGATCAATTCCGTCGAAAAGGCGCTTGCCTTGCATGCCGACATCAAACAAGCGAAACACCTCCGATTGAATTCATTGATGGGTTACGAGGCACAAGTTGCAGGTCTCGGGGACCGTATTCCAGGACAAAAGCTGAAGAATATCGTCATTCGGATGCTCAAACGGCGCTCCATCAAGCTCGTCGCAGCGCGCAGGAAAGCCGTTGTAGAAGCTCTAGTCAAGGATGGCGCCCAACTCGAAATCGTCAATGGCGGGGGCGTCGGCAGCATGGAATTCACACGTGATGAAGCCGTTGTCACCGAAATTGCGGCAGGTTCGGGCTTTTTCCAGAGTCACCTGTTTGACTACTACGACAATTTCCGGCATGAACCTGCTGCGGGATTCGCCGTCGAAATCGTCCGTCAACCACAGCCAGGAATGTGGACCTGCCATGGTGGCGGCTACATTGCCTCCGGCTCCATTGGACAGGAAAAGGTTCCGCTCCCCTATTTGCCGGTCGGTGCCAAGCTTCATCCTAACGAAGGTGCGGGCGAAGTTCAGACGCCCATTGTGTACGGAGGCCCCGAGAAATTGCAGCTCGGCGATCCCGTTTTCTTCCGCCACAGCAAGGCCGGGGAACTTTGCGAGCGATTCAACCAACTAGTGCTTATCAAGGACGGCAAAGTCAACGGTGCAGTCAATACTTACCGAGGCGACGGGAAATGCTTCTTATGAATGGAGAATTTAGAATGGAGAATGGAGAATGGTGTACTGAGCGGCCAATTCCAAGCACATAACTAAAACCCGAAGGCGGACCGCCTCGAAGAATCAGCGAAGCACGCGGGAAATTGAGATTTCCTGGGCATTCGGACACTTCAATGGCAAGACCTTAGCGTAACCAGAAACGTCTCAGTCCCAATTTCTCATTTCTAATTTCTAATTTCTAATTTTCATTCCCTTACTCCAAGGAATAAAACCCATGCAATGCATTGCGCACCATGTCGAGCAGGTCGCCGGATCCTGACAGTGCGCCCATCATGCCATACATGGCAGCAGAGCGGCTGTGTCCGAGTTTAGGCGGCTTGCTGCTGCTGTTGTTGGACAGCTTTTTGAACATTCCATCCGGCATGACTGCCCTGACGCCTTTGAATGCCGAAACCTGTGCCTTGGCGGCGACTTTGCTCCAAGAGAATCCTTCCAATTTCTCAACGGCTTTTTGCAGATCGACCAAGAAGTCATCGGCAACATCAGCATGCACCTGAGAAATCGTCAAATGGAGGCTGTCCGGAAGTTGCTGCCGGTCAAAATGCCAGCCCATCATGTGAAGTTCGTCACCCAAAACGTGAATATTCAGGTTATCTGAAGTGAAGGCGACAATGCTCATATCAGGATCCCCAATGACGCTGAGCGATGGGATCGCCGCTATTCCGGCTTTGATTTTTTCCGTTGCCATCATCGAGCGTTTGGCCATTTCCATGTAGCCATTCATGCCGATCGTATTCAAAGCGGCCCATGCCGCCGCAATTGCGCCACCAGGACGCGTACCCAGCATGGTGGTGCTGCCGTAAATTCCGCCGGGCCATTCCGTGTAAACGTAAAATTGATGCTTCCGGAGCTCTGCGTTGCGGTACAGAACCACGGAAGCGCCCTTTGCTGCGTAGCCATACTTGTGCAAATCCGCCGACATCGACGTTACGCCGGGTAGGGTAAAGTCGTAATCTGGAACGGCATAACCCAGTCTACGGACAAACGGAAGCATAAATCCGCCGACGCAAGCGTCTACATGCAGCAAAAGGCCTTTTTCCAGCGCCAAGTCGCTCAGATCGCGAATCGGATCCACGACGCCATGCGGATAGCTAGGCGCCGAACCGACGAGCAAAATCGTATTCGGATTGATTGCCTTGCGTACCGCAGCCATATCCACACGGTAATCCGGGCCTACAGGAATGGAAACGCCCTTGATTCCAAAGTAGTGAAACGCCTTCTGAAACGCTGGATGCGCTGAAATCGGGACGATTACCTCAGGCTCCTTGATTTCGGGCTTGTGTGTTTTGGCCCATTCACGTGCCGTCTTGACTGCGAGCAAGATGCTCTCGGTTCCGCCGGAGCTCATCGTGCCTTCGATCGAATCCCCACCATTGAACAAACTTGCGCACATGGCGACCACTTCAGATTCGAAGCGGCGAAGGCTCGGAAATGCAGAGGGATTGAGTGCGTTCTCAGAAAAAAACATGTTGTAGGCCTCCTGAATCAAGGCCGCACGTTCATCGCCAGGATGGTATACAAGGCAAAATGCTCTGCCATTCTTCCATTCTGTGTCGTGCCCGCGGGAAGCCTTGAGATGTGCGAGCAAGGCGTTGCGGTCGATTCCTGACGTTGGTATTTTTGTTTCTGACTTTGTCATTAAAGTATTGCTTTTGAGTGAGGTGATCAATGAATTGTGAATGAAGGGTTAGAAATGATTCTCCAGAAAATTGAGGGCATTCTTTTGCATCAACTTTTGCACCATTTCTTCGGGTTCGTAGCCATACCAGAGTTCCTGACCAAAGCGGGTGCGCTTTAGGTAATCGACCAAGTCAATCTTCAAATCGGGAAGGCAAGCAGCTTCGGGATACATATCTATATGTGTGATCAAACCATCATAATCGGTTCCAAGCGCCATGAGATCCCATCCACGTTTGTCGCCGACAGCGTCCACCATTTGGAAGATGTTTTGGGCTATGAGGTGGAGAAGGGCATCTTTCTGACCATTCAAATCCTGCAAATTTTTGATTTCCTGAAGCTTGATCTGACTTGCAAGCAAACCTTTGTCCACCATGATCCCGATGAGACCGCCCGTATCAGCGATAATGTTGACCTCCTCATCACTGAGATTGATCGCCCAGTTGTTGAAGCTGGATTTTTTCATTTTCCGGGGCTTGTCTTTCCTCCGCGCACTTGCCTTGATCGTTTTATAGGCGCTCATGCCGGTATGACTACAAACAATCGGAATTTGATCATTGGAATTCAAGCGATTGTGGCTTTCCAGCATCTTGTAATATTCCTTTCGTGCCTTGATGCTCATGTGTTTGATGTCAATCAAGACGCGGCGTCCGTTGTCTTTGGCCAACAATTCATGCATCACCTTCCAACCGAGTGGCGTAATCCCTTCATTCAGACCCTTTTTTTGATTCAGGATCTGGTACAGGCCAGGCTTCAGGCTACGGGTGTGCCCGGTAAGCTCATTGTAAAAGTGATGGGCAAGGTTGATGAAAAATGGCGCAGCTTTCCAAGACTTGATCGTGCCGATGTTTTCGATCAGTTCCCTTTCCGTAGCAAGTTTGCTTCCTTTTTTCTCCGGAAGCCCGCAATTCAGCGCATGGGCCCCTTCGATCGTCACGACCACCGCGATGGTATTGGGATCGCTGTTCACGATGGTTTGCAATTCCTTCCAATTCCCAGCCAATTTATAGCTGAATTGCCCATCCGGCGACTGTCCTTGCCCTTTGCTCAGGAAGCCGTATTGCCCCATCAGTTCTTGGAAATAATTACTGTTTTTGCGCAGCGCCCCCATCTGATTGCCGTCATATCCGGTTACGGCCTGCAACAGCATCTCCGCATTTTCCTTACCCAACATGGCCGTGGGCAGCTTCCGAAGGTTGAGAAAGCCCTTTTCGAATGGATAAAGCGAATCAAACACCACGCGTACATTGCCGGCAGCATAGTTGTAAAGGTTGGCCTGCGAATGCCGGGCAATTTCCCTGGTCTTGAGTCTTGCCCATCGACCGATCTTGCTGTCCAACGTAGGATTATGGGTTTTTTCCCAGAGATTCCTTGTCCCTTCAGACACGGATGCATTGTAAGCCCTGAGCGTAGGGTGTGCGTGAATGTCAATGAAAAAATCTCTCGTCATCTCAAACCGGATATTTTATAAGTGCATCTGCGTCCATCAACGGACACTGGGGTAAAAGGCGATTCAACCACTGTGGATTTTTGTCTGACGGTCCCCTCCTCCTGTTCAAACGCTCCCAGTCATACTTCTACAAAATTCATGCAAGAGATATTACGAAACAAGAAATATTTGATCCTCGATTTGTTAATCTTGTTACGTGATTGTGGTTGCTGTGGATTGTAGGCTGCTAATGCAGGTTTTCAGTCCGCAACAAATCCGGTTCCGCCTGATTATTCTTGGTCAAAAGGCAATGTGAAATTCCCCTCAAATCAATATCTTTGTCTTTCCTTCACCCTAAAAATGGAATACAATGGGAGTTTTTGATTTTGCAAAAAACGCAGGCGCTCCAGCCAGCAATGCCGCCGAAGCAGCGATGAATTTGATGCTCAAAGCCAAGCTCAACGAATACAACTTGAATGTCAAGGATGTACATGTTGAGTATGAAGCCGGCGTCGTGACCGTCACGGGCGAGGCAGCCAATCAAGCAACCAAAGAAAAGGTAATTCTTGCTTTGGGCAATGTCAACGGCGTGAGCAAGGTTTACGACAACATGACCGTGTTCAAAAAGCCGGAGGCAGTGGCCCCTGAACCTGAAGCGCAATTCTATACGGTGGTTTCCGGGGACACCTTGAGCAAGATTGCCAAGCATTTCTACAAGGATGCCATGAAATATCCGGTGATTTTTGAGGCCAACAAGCCAATGCTCAAAGATCCCGACAAGATTTACCCCGGGCAGATGCTGCGCATCCCTGAACTGTAAGTTTTGATTGCGAAGAAAAATTTGAAAATGGGGAATATAACCGTTCCCCTTTTTCCGTTAATAGAACATGAAGCATTCTAGAAAAATGGCCAATATTCGGTTTCTCGTGGGCAGGAGTATGGTTCTAGCCTGTTTGGTGGGCCTTTTTTTGTCCTCCTGCAGCAATCCAAAAAAGGAATTGGTAACCAATGCTCCGTTGATTTCGCAGAATTTCAAGGACGACTACGGCAGAAACATCGTTTTGTCTCGCGTTCCGACAAGGGTTGTCTCACTGGCCTCCAACATCACAGAGACAATCTTTGCGATTGGCGCCGAGAAGCGGCTTGCCGGAATCAGCCATGACAGCGATTTCCCTAATGCGGCCGCAAGCCTCCCCTTTGTGATGACCTATCCCGATTTTGATCTCCCGGGCGTGGTGGCCCTCAATCCCGATCTTGTTTTGGCCTCGACTGAAATTCACGATTCGCGCATCACTGACTTTTTTGATCGCTACAAAATCAACCTTCATTTCCAGGACTACCCTGATCTCGCGGCGGTATTTGAAAGCATTCGTGAAATCGGCCAAATGTTGGGCGCCGAAGAAAACGCAAACAAACTCGCCGATTCCCTTGCAATGCTGACGCAAATGATTGCAGATAGCACGGCGGGGCAAATTAAATACAAGACTGCCATCGTTTTGGGGATCGATCCGATTACCGTTGTAGGCTCCAAAAGCTTCATGAACGACATGATTCAAAAAGCTGGTGGAAGCAATCCCTTCGGTATCCTTCCCGGGAAGTATCCTACGGTATCTGCCGAGCAATTCATTCTTGCTGCGCCCGAATACGTCTTGATCCCCACCCATAACGACCGTGCCTGGAATGATTTGATTGCCTTGCACCCCGAGATTCACACCAGAATCCCAGCGACGGAATTGAACCATGTCTTTCAAATGGAGCCGGAGGCGATTGTCAGGCCCGGCCCGCGCATCGTGGAGGGGCTGGCGTACATCACGCGCGTGCTGCATTCGCGTGTGAACTTGCCTTTGTGACCATTTGCCGAATTCTCTATCAACAAAATCGGCCTGAACTTGTCCCGTTTCACATCCGTGGATGTTGAATCGGTACATATTCAGGCCGAATGATGCGCCTTTCGCGTCTTTATTCTTGCTTTTCGCCGGAAATGGCTTTGCGCATATCCGTATCAGACTGCAAATTTTTGAGCTTGTAATAATCCATCACGCCCATGTTACCGTTGCGCAAGGCTTCGGCGATGGCCAAAGGAATTTCTGCCTCGGCTGCGATGACCTTGGCCCGCATCTCCTGCGCAAGCGCGATAAACTCCTGCTCCTGCGCAACTGCGAGTGCGCGACGTTCTTCGGCTTTGGCATTTGCGACCTTCAAATCCGCCTCTGCCTGATCGGTCTGCAATTTCGCGCCGATGTTTTCGCCGATGTCGATGTCAGCGATGTCAATCGAAAGGATGGCGTAGGCAGTTCCCGAATCCAATCCTTTTTCGAGCACCTTTTTGGAGATCATATCCGGATTTTCGAGCACCATTTTATGGTTTTCCGCAGAACCAATGGTGGTGACGATTCCCTCGCCGACCCTTGCAAGGATGGTTTCCTCCCCTGCTCCACCGACAAGGCGGTGAATGTCTGCACGCAAGGTAATGCGGCTTTTGGCAATCAACTGAATGCCATCCTTGGCAACAGCGGCTACGGGCGGACTGTTGATCACGCGCGGAGTAACTGAATCATGCACAGCGCGATAGACATCACGTCCAGCAAGGTCGATTGCTGCTGCCAATTTGAAGTCCAAATCGATGTTGGCCTTGTCTGCTGAAATCAATGCGTCGATCACAGCATTGATGTTGCCTTTGGCAAGGTAGTGGGTTTCGATTTCCGAGATGGTAATCGTGATTCCTGCCTTGGTCGCTTTGATCAAATTATTGACCACTAGCGACGGAGGGATTTTCCGGAGACGCATCCCGATCAATTGACCGATGCCAACCTTCACTCCTGAAAAAAGTGCCGTGATCCAAAGACCGACCGGTACAAAAAACAGGAAGAGGAAAATGAAGAAAATGGATCCGACAATGATCGCAATGGGCATTATCGGAATATCCTGAGCGAGTGTTACCATGTGCTTTTCAAATGAGGGTTAATAAAGCAAAGGTAATAAATTCCAAATGTGATCAAAGCGAATGTGATTCTAGGCGAATGAATGGTTTGTTCGAAAATCGTTAACTTTGAGTAAGTATTAACGAGGCTTCCCATGTCACTTGCGCGACTCGACAACGAAATATTCTTCAAAAAGGCGTTCACGGACCCCTTTGTTTTCCGTGCGTTTGTCAAAGACATCATCGGCATCGAAGTCAATCCTGAAAAAATTGAAACTGAAAAAGGATTTGAGCCAAGTGTTGGCAATGTGGACTTTCGGTATGACATCTTTGCTGAAGACGTAGCAAAGCGCGTAATCGTTGAAATTCAGAAGGTTGAGTACGATCACAACTTCGACAGTTTCCTTCATTATCACCTGCAGGCAATTACGGAACAACAAACGGGCTCGGGCAAGGGGTACGCCGTGGGCAAAACCGTATATACCATTGTCGTGATCACGGCCCCGTACAAAGCCGATCCAAGAACCGGTGAAGTCTATCAAGATGACGTGTTGATATCGTCTATCAATCCCAAGAATCTCAAGGGGATGGAACGGAGGATTTTCAACCACGAATTGATTTTCCTGAACCCGAATTACCGTGGTAGCGATACGCCACCCAACTATTTGGACTGGCTCCAATTGATTTCTGAAAGCATCTCCCACCCCGAAAATCCAAAGATCAATTTCCTCAATGCAGGTGTACAACGTGTTGCCAGCCTGCTGGATCACAACAACATCAGTCCGCAGGAATGGGAACTGTCCAAGATTGAATATGGCAAGAAGGTGGTCCTGGAAATCAAGTGGGAAGAAGGCATCGAGGAAGGCGAAGCTCGAAAGGCAAGGGAGGTAGGAAGAAACTTGAAGTCAATGGGAATGGATGCCGATACAATTTCCAAGGCTACCGGCTTGTCAGACGAAGAAATCTCAAATCTTTAGGTTTTTTGCCTGATTCCCGTTTTGTTTTGACGAGCGAGCCACTTACCTTTGCACCCTCATTTTCAGTAGGGATAGCATGAAGTTTTTCATCGATACAGCCGATCTCAAAGAAATTCAAGATGCCAACGACCTTGGTGTTTTGGATGGTGTCACGACCAACCCATCGTTGATGGCAAAAATCGGTGTGACAGACTTTCGCGCCCATTATGCAGCGATCTGCGAATTGGTGGATGGGGACGTTAGTGCAGAAGTTTTGAGCACTGATTTTGCTGGAATGATGAAGGAAGGGCTCGAGCTTGCCGCGATTCACCCCAATATCACGGTGAAGGTGCCGATGATCCGCGATGGCGTCAAGGCCATCAAGGAACTGACCCAACGCGGGATCAAAACCAATTGTACGTTGGTGTTTTCTCCGGTGCAGGCACTTGTGGCTGCCAAAGCAGGCGCCACCTACGTCTCCCCTTTCCTCGGTCGTCTCGACGATGTCGGCCACGACGGCATGGATTTGATCCACACCATCCGGGAGATTTTTGACAACTACGGTTATCCTACGCAAATCCTTGCTGCAAGTATTCGCCACACTTTGCATGTGGTGCAATGCGCGCAAGCCGGCGCAGACGTGGCGACGATGCCGCTTTCTGTCATCGATCAATTGATCAAACATCCGTTGACGGATATCGGTCTGGCTAAATTCCTCGCCGATCATAAAAAGAATATTGAAAAATCCGGCCTCTGATCGGGCCTAGTTGATTTTGAATGTTTGTGTGGGGCCTCCGATGGAGGCTCCTTTTTTTTACTTCGCAGGCGAGCTGCTTGCGGGTTGGCCCTTGATCTGTCCCTTTGCAGAGGGTACTCCGGGAACGACTGCAGGTTTGGCAACCACGGCTGGCTTTACAGGCTCAGCAGCCTTGACGGGCGGAACTGGCGCACGGCCCACCGTCCATTTTTTTTCAATTTCTGCCAATCGTTTAGAAATGGCATCCAAATGTGCGGTTTGAGCTGCAATACTTGCTGCTTTGGCCTCTAAAGTTGCATTTTCATACTTTCCAGACTTGCTCGCAAGGCTCAGTGCCTCGGCAGTCTTTGCCAATTCTGCCCTTGCTTCATCGATTCGGAGATGCGCTGCTTGGAAATCGGATGCCTTCACAAGGCTGAATGACTTCGTCGGTCGAGGACCTGCCTCGAACGTATCTACCACGCTTGGTGGCGCCACGACAGGAAATGCCTGCAATGAATCCCGAAAGGCCTTCATGGAGGCGCTACCGCGCATCGCAGCTTTGCCATTCACCAAATTCGTGTCGGCGTTCATTTGCGTTGGCTCCTTCTTGATTTTGTTTTTTTGCGCAACAACTGCATTCGCTGCAAACAGCAATACCATCAGGGCCAAAAAGGAAACTCTTGGATTCATTGATTCAAAACTACCAAAATCCCCACAATCCTACAATCCATGACCAGGCACGCGATGGTAAGGAATGCAACCCACACGACGATTTCGAGGAAGGTTGTTGGTCGGTGAGGTGGGAATTCTTACTTTTAGGCTTGGTTACCTCAGCGTTTCTGTATGAAAAAGATATTTTCGTTCCTATTTATCAGCTATTGCTTGCACCTTGCCGGTTTTTCTCAGCCGGGACAAATGAGCATGGTCAACTTTTCAACGGGATTCAACTCTCCCGTTGACATTACGCATGCGGGTGATGAGCGGATTTTTGTGGTGGAGCAGGACGGTAAGATCTTCATCGTCAATCAGCAAGGGCAACGGATCACCACGCCGTTTCTCAACATTGATCCGCGAGTCAATTCGGGAGCAAGTGAACGTGGATTGCTGGGGCTTGCCTTCCATCCCAAATACGATGAAAACGGCTTTTTCTACGTCAACTATACCAATTCGGCAGGAAGTACAGTCATTTCGCGGTTCAGTGTCACCGCTGACCCAAATGTCGCGGATCCAAACAGCGAACAGATCTTGTTGACGATAACACAGCCCTATTCCAACCATAACGGCGGATGCATCAAGTTTGGGCATGACGGCTACCTTTATATAGGTATGGGTGACGGCGGCAGTGGCGGAGACCCTGGTAACCGTTCACAAAACGGCCAAGAATTGCTCGGAAAAATGCTGCGCATTGACGTCGACAATGGCACGCCTTATGCGATTCCTCCATCCAACCCCTACTTTGGCAGCACGTCAGTTCAAGAAGAAATCTGGGCATTCGGGGTGAGAAATCCTTGGAGATTCAGCATGGACAAGGTCACCGGGGACATGTGGATCGGTGATGTCGGCCAAAATGCCGTGGAAGAAATCGACTTCTGGGCTGCAACGGACACCACCTTCCCAAACTTCGGATGGAGGTGTTATGAGGGTTCGGCCGCGTACAATACGAGCGGGTGCCAAAGTCAATCCAACTATGACTTTCCGATCTACGAATTTCCACATAGCCAAGGCAACTGCTCTGTGACGGGAGGCTTCGTGTACCGCGGCGCACGGTACCAATCGATGTGGGGCTATTATTTCCATACCGACTATTGCGGCGGCTACCTCTGGCAAACACATGACAATGGCATGGGCGGATGGACCACCACCCGCAGCGCGACCACCTTGTCTTCCAACAACCTGGTATCTTTTGGCGAGGATGTTTACGGCGAACTTTACCTAGCCGGGACATCCACCGGGATCATCTATCACTTGCGGGACACCACTTGCACACCTATGGCTTATATCCCCGGCGGAGATACGGTTGGCGTTTGTCAGTCTTCTGGCCAACTGACCTGCTTTGGAGGGCCGACCCTTGATTATCAATGGCAACTCGGCGGCACCAATGTTGTCGGTGGCAATGCTGCTTCATTGGGAGTCAGCGTTGCGGGCGACTACCGGGTAATCGTCAGCAATGGCAGTTGTGCAGACACTTCGAATACGGTTTACGTGCAGCTTGTGCCAGCCCCAATTGTTTCTATGAGCCTTCCATCGGCAAGCTATTGCGATTTTGATGCGCCCGTTGCAGCAACCCTGAGCCCACTTGGCGGAAGTCTCTCTGGCCCAGGTGTTTCGGGTGGCTCATTTGATCCATCGGTGGCAGGTGCCGGAAACTATCAGTTGATTTATACCTATTCCGACAACGGTTCCGGCTGTTCCGCCTCAGACACATTTGATGTTGCCGTTACCGTTTGCGTTGGTGTTGGCAGTCCCAATTCGCCGGACATGAGCCTCAGCCCCAATCCTGGAAACGGACTTTTTCAGCTGGAATTTGAAATGCCAATGAGCGCGGAATACAGTCTGGAGATATTGGATCTTCAAGGCCGCCAACTTCAAAAGATGCAATTCTCTGCCAATTCAGGCCGTGTTGTCAAGGTATTGGACCTTCAGGAATTGGCATCCGGCCCTTATTTCCTGCGTTTACGGATCGGAGAATTGGTGAGCACGAAGAAATTCTCCATTCAGAAGTAATGTAAGTGTGGAAGCCTGCTAAAATTGGGCTTTTTTGAATTCCGGTTTTTGCGGAATCGACGATATTCAACTATCTTGGTGGCAGTAGAAAATCAATCAATAGGATGCATTTTAAAACAAGTTTCAACTCGAATTGGCTGGTCGCTCTGGCATTGGTCATGGCCTTGGGAGCCTGTAAAGGCAAGGTTGATGAAAAGACCGAGTTGATCGGAATCTGGCAATTGCATTCCATTAATGTCAACGGACAAGAAATCGGCGATGGCAAGGGCTACCTCGAATTCAAGACCGATGGTACAGTTTTCAACCGCACAGGTCCCGGGATTTACGACGACGGGAAATACGAAATCGATCCAACCAAGTCGCAAATCGTGATGAAGCAAGATACCTCCAGCCTATTGTACACATATAAGATGGGCAATGATTCGCTGACGATGAAGTCCAACGACAACGGACTTGCCCTGATGCTAAGCGGTCATAAGGTTGCAAAGTTGCCGATTACACCGGAAACCGATGTCATGCCTGAAGGCATGCGCTAGTGGCGACATTTGCTTCATTCGTTTCTCCTGCCTCCCAGCCACAAGTTTGGCTTCGGGATCTTGCAATTGGTTTCATTGGCCTTTGCACCCCTGTTGTTGGGGGGATGTGAGGAATCCAAGCCAGATGAAAAACGCAATGCTTCCGTCATTGGTTATGAATTCTATTCCAGTCTGGATTCCACAGAATCCGATTCGATAGATGCTGTTGCAGCAAGTGGATTGGATTTATTCAGCAGGTTATCTGGAGAAAGCCAGGTTTTTGCAGCTTGGGAGGAATGGCCTGAGATATCCATTCAGTCAAAAATATGCGATCAACTTTCCGCCACACCGACAGCGCAACTTTTTGTATTGTTGGATCCCGAAGCCTATGCGATCGCAGATGATCTGCACTCCAAAGAATTCCCCTTCCAAAACCACCCGCAGGTGCAATTGGAAAATAAAAGCAATCCGAATGCAGGCCTTCTCAGCCCCAAAAGCCGAGCCGCTGCGCTGCTCCTGAATTTGATCCTAGCAACGAATCTACGTCCGCAAGCAGCTGACGATGGCCGATTTACGATATATTCCAGCGCTACATCGCTTGCCAGGCCTACCAATTCCACTATCTCAGAGGCCATTCGCATCTACGGTGACAGCAGTTTATACGGCAGGTGCTTGGCCTATTGGGAAGCCTTGCGCGACAACCGTACCGAATTCGGGTTTGTGACGAGCCATACCTACAGCAATCTTCACGACCATCAAACATGGTTTTTCCCCGATCAGCTTGCCACGGTTCCCGAAAATTCCATGCGGATATTATCCGCTTTGGAGACGGGAATTGCACAAACGCATCAACCTGCAAAAGTGAGACTCGTCGTTTCAGGTGCGGATATTTGTCATGCCCCGTTCTTCGAAAGTCTGGCCAAACTCGCTGTGGAGCAAGAAATCGACCTCAAAATTGTGATTGCGGATACAGAAACGGTGGCAATCGATGCAGTGCATAGCTTGAGTGCATTGGATGACGGTAACCTTCGAATTCTGGCTGCAAAGGATTCGCTACAACGCCATCAACTGTCTTCGCGCATATTGCTGATCGACGGTCCTTATTCCCTGAATGAAGGCGAGCCATCCACACGAAGGAGATTGACCTTTTTCTTCAGCGACGATTTTAATTTGACTTCCCAGCGCCAGAACAGCAGCATTTGGATTCGAATTGCAGACAAACGCGTGTTTTTGGAGGCTGAAAAACACTGGGAACGTATTTGGGCGCTTTCCGAAAACAAGCCATTGACCCAAGCCATTCATTTTGGGAGGCAGCGTCGCTGTACTATTCCCTAAGGATTTACTCGTACACAATGGTGCGGTAGATAAACCGTTCACTTTCATTGTGCAAGCGGTCCACAGAGGTCACTGCGTAGGTATAGGTTTGTCCCGCTTTGGCGGTCAGATCGAGAAAATGGCGTTCCCTGCTTAAGGAAAGGATGTTGCGGGGATCATTCAGGTCATTGACTTGGCCCTCTTCAAAGCGATAAACGACATAATAGGTAGGCAAATCAAGATCCTGAGCAGGTTCGGGAGCCTCCCAAGCGAGATAAAGGCCGTCGGTTTGTGGGTAGACTTTCAAGTCGATCGGACGATTGGGGGGAATGCTGTCGATCCAAGGCATCGAAGGGACAAGCGCAGGGTGATTGTACATTTCATACCGCATGGAGTTGCCGATCCCGCCGGCATTGTCCATGATCGTCGAGCAACGAAACCATGCACTGCCGCAGACCTGATCTTGGGACCGGCACAGCTCGACTTGGTTCACAAATTCGGAAGCCTTGGCCCAACTGGGTTTGGTTTCACTTTGCAGCAGGTAGATGGCGTGACCGATATAAATGTGCCGATCGGAACTTTGCTTGTCCCACCATTCAAGCAAAACATCAAATGCAGCGCGATCACTTCCGATTTTCCAATAAAGCTGCGGCACCATATAGTCCACCCAGCCGTATTTCAGCCATTTTCGCGTGTCGGCATACAACTCGTCATAAGCGCTCAAGGCACGTATCGTTCCACTTCCACGCAGGTCCTCGTCATCGTTTCGCCATACGCCAAACGGGCTGATCCCGAATTTTACCGTCGGGCTGTTCAAAAAGATGCTATCGGCCAATTCCTCTACGAATGCGTCCACGTTGTGCCGTCTCCAAGCCTTGATGTCGTTGAATCCATTTCCGAATGTCCTGAAACTACGGCTGTCTGGAATCGGCTGACCGGCAATGGGATACGGATAAAAATAATCGTCAAGATGGATGCCGTCAATGTCGTAATTCCGCACAACCTCCATGATTACCCGCACAAGGAAGTGTCTCGCCTCCGGCACGCCGGGGTCGAAATACTTGGAGATTCCATAGTTGAAAAACCAATCGGGCCGGGAATTGATCAGATTGTCTTTTGCGACGGAACTCAGGTTGATGTGCGAAAGGGCGCGGAATGGATTGAACCAAGCGTGGAATTCCATGTTGCGCTCATGGCATTCCTCGACCATGAATTGGAGCGGGTCATAAAAGGGCGACGGTGGCATGCCCTGCCTGCCAGAAATATACTGCGACCAAGGAGCGATTTTACTCGGGTAAAATGCATCCCCTGCCGGCCGGACCTGTACAAAAACAGCATTCATCCCGGCAGACTCGAGATTGTTCAGGATTTTAACGAATTCATTTTTCTGGAGATCACTGTGCATATTGGCCCGCGATGGCCAATCCAAGTTTGCCAATGTGCAGATCCAAGCCCCGCGAAACTCGCGCTTGGGTGGCATCGTTGACTGACCGAAAACCGTCACAGCCACCGACAACCCCAAAAGTCCTAACAGAATTTTCCTCCAGCGCATCTGCATCAAGGCAAAGGTACAAAATCCGATCCTAGCAGAATGTAAATCTGAGGAGTGACAGGCAGTAAAATTCGGTGAAATCCAAATTCCGGAAAAAGAAACGGGCCAAGTCCCGAAGGATTTGGCCCGTTCTCAGAATTCAATCGCCGAACTTATTTGCCGACGACGATCTTTTTGGTGCTGATTTCAGCTCCTGCCTTCAACTCTACAGAATAAACTCCACTTGCGACATTGCCGAGGTTCACCTCTACCCTGCCTGAAGTCGCTTGCGTGACCATTTTTTCCCAGATTTTCTGACCGAGCTTATTGTACACCGTCACCGTCAAGTCTTCAGCGGCATCCAATTCGAAAGCGACGAAGAAGACTCCCTGACTTGGATTCGGATAGATTTCCATACCCATTGCTGAACCTGCTTCGACGGCAACCAAAGTTGCGACCGTCGCGGTCACGACTGTCGTACAGCCGTTTGCATCCGTCACTGTGCAGGTATAGGTGCCTCCGGCAAGTCCAGTGGCCGTTTGACCCGTCTGACCGTTACTCCAGAGGTAGGTATAGGGCGCAGTTCCTCCGTTTGGCGTTGCCGTTGCGCTGCCATCCAAGGCACCCGAATTGCTTTCATCGATGACGGTGGACGTTGCCGAAAGTGCAGATGCAGGCTCGGTAATCGTGATCGTCGCCGTTTGGGTGCAGTTCGATGCGTCGGTTACCGTGACCGTGTAGGTACCGGCGGCAAGGTTGGATGCGGTTGCTGTCGTCTGACCATCGCTCCAAAGGTAAGTATAAGGCGCGGTGCCGCCTGTTGGATTAGCGACCGCGCTACCCGTGCTTGTGCCAAAGCAATTCACATTCACCTGACTCCCGATCGCCACCGATGGTGCCGAACTTGCATTGATCGTGACAACGGCAGTTCCCGTGCAGCCTGCCTGATCGGTCACTGTTACTGTGTAATTGCCGGCGGCCAATCCATTTGCCTGCGCCGTAGTTTGACCATCGCTCCAGAGGTAGGTGTAGGCACCCGAGCCACCTTGCGCAACGGCAGATGCGACCCCGTTGGACAATCCGCAACTAGTCGAGGTAAAATTGAAGATGTTTGCGGTCACGGCTGTGGAAGCCCCAATGGTAACTGCACTTGTTCCGGTACATCCCACACCGTCTGTGACGGTGACCGTATAACTGCCTGCACCCAACCCGGAAATGTTCTGAGTGGTGGCACCATTGCTCCAGAGATAGGTGAAGTTTCCGTTTCCGCCTGCTCCAATGGCACCCGCAGAACCGTCATTCTGCCCGCACGTGGTTGGAGAGAACGTAGGAACACTTGCAAACACTGCATTTGAGGCATTGATCACCAAGGTAGCCGTAGCTGTACAGGTACTGACGTCGGTCACGGTCACCGTATATGTGCCTGCTGCAAGTCCAGAAACCGATTGTGTGGTAGCGCCATTGCTCCACAAATAGGTGTAGCTCGTACCGCCCGTTGGCGAGGCCGTGCCAGAACCATTCGACAGGCCACAACTCGATTGCTGCACCTGTGTCACCGAAGCGGTGACGTTGCCTAAGCTTGCAACGGTTACCGTTCCGACTGCAAAACAGTTCGGGCTTCCACTTGTGACCGTAACGGTATAGGATCCGGCGGCTACCCCTGTGATCGTTTGCGTGGTAGCACCATTGCTCCACAAATAGGTATATCCTCCAGGACCACCGGTTGCTGCGACCGTGGCGGTTCCATTGCTCTGACCGCAGGATGCAGGCGTATTGCTCGTAGCATTTGCAGAAACACCCGTAGATGCGGCCACCACTGCAGTTGCGGTTGTGGTGCAATTCCGTGTATCTGTCACGGTCACCGTATAGGTTCCTGCAGCCACATTCGAAATTCCCTGGGTTGTCGCTCCGTTGCTCCAAAGATAGGTGTAGCCTGCAGTTCCGCCGGTTGCACTAGCAGTCGCGGAACCATTTGCCAAACCACAAGATGTCGCAGTTGGTGTTGTGGAAGCCGCCAAAACAGCAGCAGGCTGCGTAATGGTCACCGTTGTGGTGGCCAAACAGCCCCAAGCATCTGTCACCGTACAGGTATATGCGCCTGCGACAAGGCCCGTAATGGATGCCGTTGTAGCGCCATTGCTCCACAAGTAAGTGTAGGGTCCGCCGCCGCCAGTCGGAGCTGCGGTTGCCGTACCGTTGTTTCCATTGCGGCAACTTACAGGCGTATTGTTCGGAACACTTGCCGTCATCGTGCAAGCATTGTCAGCGCAGATGTTGAGCGTCCACGCGGTCAATGTACCGCCATCTTGATCAAACAAATCCTCGATGCGCAGTTTCCACCAGCCTGTCGGCACGGTTCCATTAAACGTGGCAAGATTTCCGCTTGGATGATACGTCAAGCCGCCAGTGATCGGACACGCAATCGTATTATAGGCGGGACCTGCATCGTCAAATTTGATGTTGAAGTTGTCATTATCGGTACACAGGCCATTGAACAAGACGATGTTGGCACCGTTGGACCGATCAGGGTCATACGAAGGTCACTGACCCAAGTATGCGTTCCAACGAGGTTGGTCACGTTGACGTCCGTGACCGTGCCACCGACACCCACATAGATACTGTCGGTAATGATTGGCGTTCCAGTGGAAGAAATCGTTCTTGGAACCGTCGTGCTGATCGGTGAAAAGCATGTCACGTTGTTGGTTGTGAAATTTCGGGTGGTCGAATAGGCACCGTTGCCACAACCATTGCTTCCTCTCACTCTCCAATAATACAAGGTGGTGCTGTTCAAAGGTGGGGCTGGGACATAGCTCGCTGTAAGCAAACCTGTTGCAGTCCGCACGATGTTGGTAAAACCCGCATCCGTCGCGATATCTATGCTGTAGGTAGCACCTGTTTGTGCGGTCCAAGTCATCGTCGGTGCCGTACTCACACCGGTCGCGCCGTTGGCAGGGGAAGTCAGCACGATTGCTGTCGGTGCTGCACTTGTAACTGTCAGGGTTACTGTTGTCGAATGGATACCTGACGTAGCATTTCCTGAAACGGTGATCGTATATGTGCCGGGTGCAATCGCGCCGGTTCCCGAAATGGTCATCGTGGTATTGTTTCCAGGTGTGACCGGATTGGGGCTGAATGTTGCTGTACCGCCGACAGGGACGCCTGTTGCCGACATGGTGACAGCACCCGTGTATCCGCCAAGGCTTTGCACACTGATGCTGTAGACTGCATTGGCAGGCGCGCAGATCGATTGTGTCGTCGTCAATGCCAGCAATGAATAGTCTTGGGTTGGTGCCGTAATTGTGAAGTTGACATCGCTGATGTCAAAAAAGATATTGTTGGCAGCCTTGACCATGACCCTTGCAGTGGTCGTTGGGTTGTTAGGCACAGTCACCGTGAAGGTTCCGGTGTTGGCGACGTTGGTAGCCAACGTGATCGGATAAGTGAGTCCACCATCGGTAGACAAGTAAATGTTCACATTGGCGCAAGAAATGGGAGCAGCGGTGGTGTTGGCCACGTTCCAAGTGACATTCTGTGAAGATGTTGCAGGCCAGGTCACTGCGGTATTCGGAGCAGTGACCACAAATGGTCCCGCTGTACTGAGGACGCGCACGGTCATGGTGTCATTGTCGCCACAGCCACCGCCAGGGTGGTTGTCACGCACGTAACAACCGAACCGCATGTTGCGGGTGACACTTGGCAACACTTCCCAAATGGAAACCGTTCCTGCGGCCAAATCGCTCAAGCGAGGAAAATAACGACTGCCACTTGTCACAGCCGGACGTGACCTGAACTGTGGACCTCCCGTGTTTGTCGCCACCGGAGGTTGTGTGTTGGTAGCATTGTCATACTGCTCCCAGCAATATGTGATCGGATCGTTATCGGCATCAGTAGCAGATGCAGTGAGCACAAAAGGGGTACTGCGGGGAATCGTGAAATTGCTGAGCGTGGTCAATACGGGTTGGTTGTTGGTCAATCCCGGATTGACATCGCAGCTCGCTCCACCCGCCAATAAAAAGGCATAGATTTCTCTCAAACTCACAAAATGGAAGTAATCGTCGCTGTTGTTGGCGACGTTGTGCGTTCCGCATATGCCGGCGTAAGCCATGATGGTGGTCCCGGATCCGGTTTCCATCGCGGTGTTATTGTTTTGATTGCCGTTACATGCATCCTGATTCGAATTAAAGGTGTGGTTACCACCAAATTGATGCCCCATTTCGTGGGCGACGTAGTCGATGTCAAATGGGTCGCCGACCGGTGCGCCGGAACCGGTCACACCACGCGCCTTGTTGGTGGAGCTACAAACAACGCCCAATCCTGCCAATCCACCGGAGTTGGTTCCAAAAACGTGACCAATGTCGTAATTGGCTGAACCGATCACGGTCGTGGTATTGTTCTGATTTTGGGTAATCATCGTGCCTGGATTGCCATTGGTAAATGGATCCGTGGCTGAATTGGTGTAAACGATCAGGTTGTTGTTGGCAATGATATTGAGACGCACCGCGAATTCACGTTCGTAAACGCCATTGACACGGTTCATCGTCGTCACCTGTGCCGCTTGGGCCAAAGCCAGCGTTCCTCCATGGAATGCGGTGTATTCGCCAGTAGCTGAAAGCGCCAAGCGATAGGTGCGTTTGATGCAGTCACCAAAAAGACGAAGGTTGTTTCCTCCTTGTGGCTCCACTTCCTCCGCAGGGTTTCCCACAAAGTCACAAGTCATCACTTTGGAGGTTGCAAAATCCTTGCGCAAGTAAGAGATGTACAACTGCGTGTCTCCCATTGCATACGGATCAATGTAAACAGCGCTTTTCCCGGTGCGCAAAACCATCGCATGAAACCCTTGAGGCGTAGCATCCAACCGGATATAGGCCGTTGGGTCTTCAATTCCTTGACCAGCGTAGGTCCTGATTTCAGGAAACATGGCTGCAAGCGGGGCTTCCATGATCGGCGAATACACGATCCGGAAATGTTCAAATCCGCCTTCAGGCATTGGCAAACTCAAAATGTGCATCGATGAGCCGATCGCAACCGCATTTTCATGGGGTGCTGTCGCCAAAAAGGATTTCATTCCTGCAAAATCCAAACTCATCGGTCGGTACTTGTTTGGGAAAATGTACCGGGTACCGGTGGTTTGCATTCCCTTGGCGCCATGGTCGGTCCATAGACCCTCGGCACTCATGTTCCCACCGAACTGTTGGGCATTGCCATTGCCCCAAAAGGCAAGCGTCATAAGCCCTGTAAAAAGCGAATAGATTAACAATTTCCTCATACCTATTGCAGATTGATTCAACTACCAAACAGATTTTCTCGAGTTAAAGGTACGAATTCCGCCTGATGGATTTTGCCAACTGCCGACAAATCCTGCATTGAATTCGACAAAAAAAAAGGCTTTGAATGTAAAAGTGATGCGGATTCGAAGAAAAGGAAAAGCAAAAAGCTTGATTTCCATTTGGAACCAAGCTTTTTGCGTTTTCAAAATGTGTAATGATCAGGAGTTCCCGCCATCATCCGGGTTATCCGATGTATTCTCCTCCCCTTCAGGACTATCCACATTCTCGCCTTCGGTTTCATCAGCTTCCGCATCAGTCGATTCGTCCTCTACAGGAGGCTCCTCTGATGGGGAATTCGCTTCATTTTTGGGCGAAGACTTCGGTGCGGGAGCCGTCGTTGGCGGCACCGGATCAGGCGCTGGCGTTGGCTGCGGCTCCTGTTTACCAAAGCGCAACCTCAGGAGGCTTTGAAGCTGCTTGTACCAATAAGTCGAACCCAGGGACACTGCCCCCACCGTAAGAATCAAGCCAATGACCTTCATTAACCACCATGAAAACCCGCTACTTTTGGAATCCCAACCCGGACTCCCCGGCAGGATTTCACTCGACCAGCCGATTGGCAATACTTTCGTAGCGTTGATATCCTTATACAAGGTATCCAACGTGGTTTTGATCGAAATCAAGTCGTTGAGTGTTTGCAAAGAATCGGCCGAGGCGACTGTCTTGGTGGAAACAACAATCGAGTCCCCATTCAACCCCTGAAGCGTATCCGTGGTTTGAACCGTGGTCACCGGTGCTGGAACTGCCGGCGCACTCATCCTTGACTCCAGCGAATTGGAATATCCTTGTGCCGCCTGCACCGTTGCCGAACGCAATTCATCGTCGTTCCAGAACATCGTTGTCATTTTCACGGTATCGGCGTTCATGACACCTACAACGACCAACGACACGATCGTCACCCAAGTGCGCATCCGTTGGCGGTACCACTCGGTCACCCCTTCCATCGAATCGTTGAACCATGTTTCGATTTTCGCGCGCAGGGTGTCAAAATGATTGGCGCTGCTGTGTAAAATAGCCAACAATCGTTCCCTGGTCGCAGGGTCCTTGATGGTTTTGATCCGCGCTTCGATCAGTTTGAATTGTTCTTCGTCTGAAAGCGAATCGTTTTTACCCAAAATCTCCAACACAGCACTTGCAAAGTTGCGCGAAGTGATCGATGTCGGGTCTCCCAACTTGTCTTTCAGCGGCGAACTGATCAAATGGTGCTTGTACAATTCGGCAACAAAACCATTGTAGTGCTTGTCATCAAGCAGCCTACCGAGTGCCATTTTCATGTGCTTTGCCCGAAGTTTGCTCAACTTGACGCCAAGCTCCACAATCCCGGAACATATAATGCTGATCGCGAAATAGGCGAATGCCAGACCGATGCCGACTTCGATGATTTCCGTTCCAAACATACTGGTTTTCTAAGTTTTAGGGGTAATTGGTACCCGGAATGGACCATTGACCACTCCAAGCAGGCACAATTTAGGAAATTCTTCATATTTCCCCACAGGAATTTGCTCAACGCAAAAAAGCAAAGGTGCAATGGAGTGAATCCTGCACCTCTGTCCTGCCTTGTGTCAAATTGTTCTTGAAATGAGCAACCTACTCTTGGTCAAGAAACTTTTCGTAACCTTTGATATTCAGCGCTTCCGCGCTTTCAATCACCTTTTTGCGCAACGTTTCTTTGTAGGCGACAATCTTGTCCAGCACTGCGGGATTGCTCGCACCAATGATCTGCGTGGCAAGGATTCCAGCATTTCTTGCACCGTTCAAAGCCACAGTCGCCACTGGAATGCCAGCAGGCATCTGCAAAATCGACAGGATGGAATCCCATCCATCAATGGACATCACGGCTTTTACAGGCACGCCGATAACTGGAAGCGGCGTCACAGCAGCCACCATTCCCGGCAAATGCGCCGCGCCGCCCGCACCTGCAATGATGACTTTGAGGCCACGCGATGCCGCCGAACCTGCATAATCCATCAAGCGCTCTGGCGTGCGATGGGCTGAAACAATGGTGAGTTCGAAAGGAATTCCGAAATCGTCGAGGATGTCGGCAGCTTCCCGCATGACCTTGAGGTCCGAGGTGCTGCCCATGATAATACCTACTTGCGGGTTTTGCATGAGACTGCTTTTAAAGTGTTCTTGACGAAAACTGCCTTTTCCTTGGCAGTTTTTAGGTCGTCTGCGATGATCGTGATATGGCCCATTTTCCGAAATGGGCGCGTTTGTTTTTTGCCGTAAATATGGACGTAAACACCTTCGATGGCCAAAACTTCCTGAATTCCAAGGTATTCCACGTAGCCGGTTTCTCCCGGTTCGCCGAGAAGATTGACCATCACGGCGGCGCTGCGCGGCGTTACGGAGCAAAAGGGAAGGTCGAGGATGGCACGTATATGTTGCTCATACTGAGAGGTATAATTACTCTCAATAGTGTGATGTCCGCTGTTGTGGGGACGAGGAGCGGATTCATTCACCAGAATTTCCCCAGCAGGCGTCACAAACATCTCCACTGCGAGGATACCCACCAAATCCAAACCTTCGGCGACCCGAAAAGCGATTTCCCTTGCCTCGGTTTCCATTTCTCTCGAAAGCGTCGACGGGCTGAAAAGAAACTCGACAAGGTTGGCCGTCGGATGAAATTCCATCTCCACTGAGGGGTAAGCGATCATCTGACCGTTAGGGCGACGGGCCACAATCACCGAAATTTCGCGAATTCCACTTACGAACTCCTCGATCAGGCCGGGACCCTCGGGCAATGCCTCGATATCTTGCTGACTCCTCAGGATATTTACACCGTGACCATCGTACCCTTCCTTGGCAGCCTTTTGCACACAAGGAAACTTCATCCCGCCTTTCAGGAGATCAGCCTTCGAATCGTAAGTATAAAAGGCACTCGTGGGGATTTGGTTGCGTTGATAAAATTGCTTTTGCAGTCGTTTGTCTTGGATAATGCGGAGCGTGCTGGGCTTGGGATAGACCTTGGTTCCCTCCTGCTCCAGCCGTTCCAAGGCAAGAATATTGACGTGTTCAATTTCGATGGTGAGCACATCCACAAGCTTCCCAAATCGGTAAACCGACTCAAAATCCTTGAGATCACCCACTTCAAACACTTCTGCCCTGCCCTTGCAAGGAGAAAAACTCGATGGATCCAACACTGCTGTGCGAATGTCCATCCTTGAAAGGTCTTGAAGGAGCATTTTGCCGAGTTGGCCTCCGCCCAAAATACCCAGCATGAAATCAGAGGAAAAGTAGCGCGACATGGGCGCAAAACTAGCAAAATCACCTGAAGTATTCAGCACCCCGAACTGAATTCAATCGTGTGGCAAAGTTGTTCATGATGGATTTCGCATTCGTCAGAATTGTACAGTTGACACGCTTTTCCACAATTAACGGTCATCGCTGTTTCGGCGGGTTGAAGTAAGTTTGTGGATTCAATTGAAAACTAGCGCGCATGAAGCTTCAAAAACAGATTGTTTACCTTTTGGCGGTCGTTCTGACGACATTTTCCGGGCTACCTGCCCAGAAGATTTTCTGGCAAAAGGCAATTGGCGGTTCCGGCTATGACAACGGTATGCGCATGATTCCGACGGACCACAATTGTTTTATTTTGGCGGGAACAACGGCGTCGACCGATGGCCTTGGTAAAGGAAATCATTCCGTCGACAAGGCAGATATCGTGGTCTGCCGGGTAAGTGCCGAGGGGCAGGTAATCTGGAAAACCTTGGTTGGAGGTTCCAAAACAGAGCAATTCTCCGAAATGAAGCCCACGAGCGATGGCGGCGTGATCATCATCGGCACCACAGAAAGCTTGGACGGAGATGCTGTCGAAAACCATGGTAAAATGGACTTTATCCTAGCCAAGGTGGATCGATTTGGCAAAATCCAATGGACCAAGTGCTTTGGCGGCGTCGGCAACGACCAAGGACTTGCCGTAGTGGAAACGAGCGATGGCGGCTACCTGATCGGCGGCGAAAGCGGATCGCGTACAGGCTCCATGACCCACCACATCGGTGCGTTGGATTCTTGGATCGCCAAATTGGACGGCGGCGGCAAGGTCATGATGGAAAAAACCTTCGGTGGAAACGCCAACGAACGCGTATTGAATCTGCTGGAGCTCAAAAAAGACCGGTATTTGGCGGTTTGCGCGACCAATTCAATTGACGGCGATGTGAAAGATCCCTTGGGCGAAAAGGATGTTTGGCTTGTCTGTTTCTCCAAAAACTTTGACATCGTCTGGCAGCGCACCTACGGTGGCAGCGATTTTGACGAAACCCATCAAATTATCCGCACCAAATCAGGTGACCTCGTGCTTTGCGGAACGAGCTTCAGTGATGACCTCGACCTCGAAGGCAGCCCCAACCGCGGCCAAGGCGACAGTTGGATGTTTCGCATCAGCGATCAAGGCAATTTGAAATGGAGCAAACTCTACGGCGGCGCACGCAACGAGGGTGCAAATGCAGTCTCACAAACACCCGACGGGGGGTTTATCATGGTAGGGACAAGCAATTCCTTGGACAAATTTGTCGAGCGCAACAACGGACTGTATGATGGATGGGTGGTTCGTACCGACAGTTTGGGCAACAAAATTTGGTGGTACAACTTTGGCGGTGAGCAGTTTGAATACCTGTATGACGTCCGCGCCCTGGAAGGTGGTAACTATCTTGCATTGGGATTCGCAGAAAGCATCAAAGCCGACCTGTTGCCGCTGAAAAAGGAACTCGGGAATGACTTTTGGTTCTTCCGCTTTGGCGATCCCGGCGACGACAATGACAATGCACTGCGTAGTCAGCCATATTTGGAAGGTACGGTCAAAAGTGCGGCAACCGGTGAACCGATCAGTTCGGAGATCATTCTCACCGATAACAAAACGATGGCCAATGTCAAAAAGATGAAAAACACCCCAAGCACCGGTTGGTACCAAATGGACTTGCCGATGGATGGTAAATTTTCAGTAATGTTCAGCCAACCAGGCTATATGTTTTATGGACAAGACTTGGACTACCGCTTGCTCGCAGGCGGTCCGGAATTGCGGATCGACCCCGTTTTGGAGCCGATCAAAGTTGGCAGCAAGGTGATTTTGAACCTGATTGTGTTTGAAACGGGGAGCTATGACCTGAAACCTGAATCAGAGCCTGAACTGCGCCGCTTGAAGTATTTCTTGGAGACGAATCCCAAAGTCAAAGTGGAAATCAGCGGACATACCGACGCCACAGGTAACTTGAGTACCAAAAAGGAACTTTCCGAGCGCCGTGCCGCACGCGTACGTGACTGGCTCTTGAAAGCAGGTGTCGTTGGTCGCCAAATGCAAACTGCCGGATACGGCGCCTCCAAGCCGATCGGTGACGAAAGCACAGAGGAAGGCCGTGCCAAAAACCGCCGCGTCGAAGTGGAAGTGGTGGAATTGTTGGACTGAAATTTCCGAAAGCGGCTCGGATCGATTCAAAGCGATTCGAACCCATAGAAACGAGAAAGCCTTTCCTGCGCGCGCGGGGAAGGCTTTCTCATTAGTGTCGATTACATTCCAAAATACAACAGGACTCCAAATAGCAAGGCTGCAAATATTCCGATGCCAAGGCATCCCTTTTTCGAACCTCCTGCGATATTCTTGGTCACAAGCTCAGATGGAAGGCTGATGTCAACCAGCATTTTAAGTTTGTTGACAGGAATTGCGGAGGTGCTTCCACCCGGAAGTGGCTGTGATACTGTGGTTCCATCTTGAATGATCTCACAGGATGAAACGGTTGCGGTTACCATCTCTGTCGATCCTTCACCTCCCAAAGCGTCTGACGCTCCCTTTTGAATTTGGCTGGCGATTTGGGCATTGATGATCTTCCGAATGGTCGATTTGAGCATGAAATTGACTTGGTCCTGCATGAAAAGCAGCCCAAATCCCGTGATTGGATTGCTCATGCTCAGGGAAAGGCTGCTTGTCGGCCGGATATTGACCGTACGCTCAGTGTCAATGCTCTCGGTTGGTGTGATCTCAAAGTCGTAGTCAAACTGCAGGTCACTGGCCAAAATGGTCCAGTCCGAACCTTTTGCCAATTTGCCCTCACCGTCGATGTCGATGTGTTGCCGTTTGATGGCGACGTCAATTTTGGAAATGACCAAATCCTCGTCCAAACCTTCAATATCAGCAACAAAGGGCAACACAATTTCACGCTCAAACTGATCTGCTGAAAATGTCGTTTCCCCTTCGGGAACAGAGATAACTGTAAAATTGAATTCCTCGTTGCCTGTGGAAATTATCAACAAGGGGCTGCGCCAAATAAGGTTACCGCTACCGCTGCGCACGCAAACGCGACATTTTCCTGCTGGAACCGTTGCAAAAACCAAGTTAGCGACCCCGGCCGGCTGGCTGATCCTGATGATTTCCCGGCGTTCAAAGACCGGGATGCCATTGGCGCGAAAATCTTCCTCGTAACGTTCAGCATTGTTGCCACCAAAGTAGCTTTGCCCAGCAAACGATGTATGTAAATTGATCTTGACGGCCATTTTTTTCGCTTCGCAGGTGTGAAATTTTTGTTCAAGCTACAAACGAGGGGATGATTCTGCAAGTTGATCGGAGTGCAAAAGCGCCTGATCGACATACAGATTGCCACAACCCGGCAATTGGCTGGAAGCATACTATAATTCTGGCCACGGGGTCAAGAACGGTTCAGCTACCCAATGTAGGGTTACGAATTTTAAAAAGCAGCATGGTTGCAGGCTGGTTTGTCTTTTCGATTTTCCATGTCGAGACTCGGAACTGGAATTCGTTGCGACTTCCTATCATGGGAATCCGGAGATGTGTCCGCGCGGTCACTTCCCAGGACGGGGCGCAGTCCAAATTGGTGTTGCAGAAAGCCCCTTCTCGTTCCATGGGATTGGGAACAACGGGATTGTAAAAAGTGCCACGGATTTGTGATGCTTTGACAATAAATACATATATTCATGTTTATGAAGTCATTGATTTACCCGACACTATCCGCATGGATGGTATTCTTGTTGTTGTTTTCGTCTGCCGATGCCCAAAATCAATCCCAAGTTGAAATTGACAGCATATCCTCGTGGATAGCGCGAAGGCTTTTTATTCAATCCTCCTCTGCGATGAACGGAGACGGAGCGATCGTACTCACGCCACCGGGACCTGGCAGCTGTTTTTACCAAGGGGATCATTACCAGGTGGTGATACCCACCTTTGCGACGGGTTGCGCACAAACTTTGTTGCGCAGCACGCGGGTCGACAAAGAGGACAGGGTATTTCGTTTTATGAATTGGTTTAGAACACATTACGATGCGTACACTGTCCCTACCCCAACTCCAGAGGCTTCGCATTGGTACTACAAAGTCGGGGGAAATGCCGATTTGAAGGGAAGTCAGGTAGGCTGCTCGTGGCTGGCGGATCCTGCTTATGGCGATGCTGCGCTACCGCAGTTTTGTATCCTGGCTTATGAATTCTACCAATACACCGGTGACACCACTTGGTTCTGGCAGTCTGGGGTCAAAGGGTATCTTGAACAAAATATGGACTACATCATCGATACATTGTTGCAGCCCAACGACTTGACCTGGGGACATGCGACCTATCCATTCAACTTGACGATGGACAATTGCACGGTGTTTTGGGGCTTTGATTTTCTTGGCCGAATCGAACATTTCATTTACCATGACAGGGCGCGCGCGAGCAAATACTTTGACATATCCGCTCGGGTGCGGCACGCGATCAAGACGCGACTGCTCTACACATCCACCAATTTGCCCAACACACCCGACTCAACTTATATCTGGCATGATCTCGGGACAGGCTTTGATACCCTTTTGCTGGCAACGAATTGGTACCCATTGGTGACGGCCACGATCGCACCCCAGGTAAACGGGGTTGACAATCCCTGCGATGCACTCTCAAGAAGGCAACGCGACTTGATCAACCAATATTTTGATGGCAGCCCCTATGCAAGCTGGATCCATGCGTCGCCGCAGCCTCGTCGCACAGATCTGTCTTATGCACATGCCTACGCAGGTGATACAGCGAGGGCAATTGCGCATCTAGCTGCACTCAAAGATACTTTCATGTACAATTTCCAGTACGTTTACACAGGTGCTGATGCCTACTTCCACGCATTGACCTACGAAAAGCTCCTGAAGAAGCCAGATTGCAATGTTGGCGATCTGACGTTGAGTTACTGTCAAGGCGCAGGAGCAGCAGTGAGCGAAAATTCGATTCGTTTTCTGGAAATCGGGGGACTACAGCAGGCGAGCGGGTTCACCAATGGCGTTGCGGACTTCTCCAGTGAATGTTTTGATTTTGTAAGGGATAGCACATACCAAATGGTCCTGTATCCCGGAAAATTTGCAATCACCACCCAGCAATTTGTGAAGTGGCGAATCTGGCTGGATGGCAATCAAAATGGCCAATATGAAAATCAGGAGCTGATTTTTGAGCGAACGGGCAACAATGTCGATCCGATCGAAGCAAATTTGAATATCCCGTTGAATTCCGCTTTGGGTTATGCAGGACTTCGCGTGAGCCTGAAGGCTGACACGAGCATCCTTGCAGGCCCCTGTGCCGTCGGTTTTGATGGGGATGTCGAAAATTTTTGCGTCAAGATCAAAAATGGAATCGTTGGAATGAAGGAGCCCAACCTTCTTGCCAACCTTAAATTCGGTCCCAATCCAGCGGTGTCGGAGATTCGATTTTCCAGATTGCTTGCCCCTTATTCAACTTTCCAAATTTTGGACCTGAATGGCAGGGTTTTGCAAGCAGGTGCGATTCAGGAAAATCAGATCAACCTCGCCGACATGGTGAGCGGTTTATACCTGCTGCAAGTGGTAGAAAATGGACATTCCTACAGTTTTAAGGTAAGGAAGACAGAGTAAGGCACGCCGGATTCCGTCCAATTTGACTTTCTCGCTGAAGATTGCTAAGATTGACTAGCTCAAGCTTGCATTTCCAACTTCAGTTCAATTCGAATGAAAATCCTTCCAAGTTGCGTTTTGTTTCTGCTCGCCCTTGTCCTGCCATTCTTCGTTTTTGCTCAAACCAATGTAGGCGGCACCTATTTTTCCGACCAGCATTGGCCTGCATCGGGCAGCCCCTACACCGTCACGTCTGACTTTCAGATGGCACCGGGCTTCACCCTTACCATTGATTCTTCGGTGGTGGTGAATTTCAGTGGAAATACTGAAATCTTGCTCAAAGGCGGGATTCAAGCCATTGGAACTGCGGCGCATCCGATTGTGTTCAACGGGGCAGGCGCCAAAAACGTCCTGCATTTCCTGGATGCCGACCTTTCTTATTCCCACTTGACCTTCTGCGAATTGAGTGGCGGCGGCACCAATACAATCCTGATAGAAGGAGCTTGCTCCGACATTGGCACGATCGAAAATACTGCTTTGACAGATGGCAAAATTTTCCAGAATCGTTCTATGGCAGGCACCTTCCATATCTATGGTTCACGGCTGCAAGATGTCCTCCTTGAAAGCCAAGTGGAAGGCAGCGGTACCGCCTTGCTTCAAATCGAATCGTCTTCCGTCACCGATTGTATTCTCAAGGGAATTCCAATTTCGGGTGCAGGAATTCCGTTGGAAGTGTTGTCGTCGCAGCTCCAAGGGTGTCATTTCCAGACGGCTGGCTTCAGTAGCATGCCGATCGGGCTTTCTTTCCAAAGCGATACCCTTCAAAATTGCTTTTTTCAATCGAGCTACGTCAGAGGGGTTCTCAATGGCTGCTTGATCACCGATTCTGAATTTTCCAATTTCGGGTTCACCCAACAAAACCACCTAGCCTACGACATCAGCAATTCTCATATCGTGAATACCGATTTTGTAGGCGGATCAATTTTGGGAAATCAGTGGGCCTTACTCATTGATTTCACGAATTGCCTGATCGAAAAAACGGGTTCGACGGTCATGGCATTTGACGATGTAGGCTTCACGAATTCGTCGGTATTGGGCGACGGCACGGGCACTGGAGTCCGAGCTACGTATCTGAATGCCACCCATTCACTCTTTAAGTTGCATGACGTCGGAATTCATTTCGGCCATACCTATCAGCCAACCAACCTTTCCATCGACCATTGCAATATCTGGGGAAACAACCAATACAACGCGATTTGTGACACGACCTACGGCGCGGATGCAACGGGGACTTGGTGGGGAACAAATGATTCCTTGACAATCTTCTCCAAAATCCTGGACTACTACGACAATTTGCTGCATGGCGAGATCGTCTTGGGCAATTGGCCATCCACGCCAGATACCAATGCCCCGATGAGTCCTCCCGGAGGCCTGTCAGACCTTCCAGGGAATGGATTCCATACGATTTCGTGGGATCCAAATCCCGAAACCGATCTCTTGGGGTATGGCATTTACTTCGGGACCACCGATGGCTATCGATATGCCCATTATTTTGGCGTGGGCAATGTGACCACTTACCAACTTCCGGATTCTATTTTCAACCAAGGATTTGCTGTCGTCGCCAATGATGCCCAAGCAAATGGATCCCAAGACATGCTGGAAGGTCACCAAAGTGGATTTTCGCGGTTGGCGGGTCATATTACCGGTGTGGCGGCACAATCGCCACCCTCTCACAACCTGAACCTACGGGTTTTTCCAAATCCGGCATGTCAGCAGGTAACAGTGGATTGGGAATCTCGCAATTCAGAAAAAGTCAGTCTCTTGGACCTGAATGGGCGATTGCTGCAACAATTTGAACTCACCGTTGATCACCTGCAGATTCAGCTATCGGATCTGCCTGCCGGCATGTACCTCATCAAAGTCGAAAACAGAATGCAATGTGCGAGCAAGCTCTTGGTCAAGTACTGACAGCATTTTTGGATCGATTCTCTGTCAGCTTTCTTCGAATTTGATCCAGGTACGAAAATATGCTTGGCAGATCTCAATTTTCAAGGAGCTTCGCCGGCAGACGGTGTCGAATCTCCATTTTCCTTTAGCTTCGCTGAACTTCGTTTTTCAATTCCTTCCGCATTTGCTTGGCCGTCAACGTACTTCCATCATGACTCCATCCCGGCGGCGCAAAGATGTATTTGAGCTTGGCACCCAAGGTCGGCGCCTTGGCGACGTCACGGGCGAGGTTGGCATACTCATGGGTCGCAATCACCAGCGGATTGTTGGTATGAATGTCGGTTGTGATGCCATACACCACCTTTTCCGCATCCAACTCTGGCTCAAAGGTTCCTAGAAGTCTGTCCCAGATGATCAATATTCCTGCATGATTCCGGTCCAGGTAACGCACATTCTTCGCGTGGTGCACACGGTGATGGCTTGGGGTATTGAAAATGAATTCGATGAAGGCCGGAAATTTGTGAACCACCTCGGTATGCAGAAAAAACTGATAGATGAGGCTGATCGTCATCGCAGTGATCACCATCAACGGATGGAATCCAATGAAAGGCAACCACATCCACCAGAAATATTTATGAAAGAGTTCGCCCCAACTTTGGCGAAGTGCAATGGCGAGGTTGTACTGTTGGCTCGAGTGATGGTTGACATGGGCTGCCCAAAACAGTCTGATTTCGTGGCAAGTACGGTGGTGAATGTAAAAGGTGAAGTCTTCCATGAAGAACAACAAAATCCAAGCCCACCAGACATTCGGAATGGCAAATAGCCGATGCTCATAGAGCCACATCATCGCCAAAAACGCCAATGTTTTGGTGCCCATGTTGATGATCGCGCTGCCCACGCCCATGCCCAGACTGGCCCAGGCATCCCCACTTTGGTACGGCGCAAGGTGCTCACGGCGTCGAAGCAAGATTTCGATCCCGATGGAAAGCAGGAAAACCGGGATCGCATAGCCGATCACCGGGTCTATTTCAAGCGGATTCACCTTCATTTTCCCTCCAATCAATTTTTCAGCACTAAATATACGCTGCATGCATAACAAATTCAAGCAACCTGACCGCAATCAGCAGATAGAAAGCCGCAAAGCAGCCACTTTTAAGGGTTGGCTTGCGCGAGGCAATCACCAAGGATCAGCGCTCTTTTGCCTGCCAACTTCGTTTTTACTTTTCGCTTTTCACTTGTCACTTTTCACTACATTTGCCTTCTTTCAAAAATCGCTATGGCACGGATACTGACGGGAATCCAAAGTACGGGGATTCCACATTTGGGAAACATTTTAGGGGCTATCCTACCCGGGATCAAGCTCGCCGATGATCCTCAAAACGAGGCGTTTTTCTTTATTGCTGATTTTCATTCGCTCACAACGATCCACGATCCGGAAGTTCTGAGCGAAAACACATATGCTACTGCCGCAGCATGGCTCGCCTGCGGATTCAATACCGAACGCGGCTTTTTTTACCGTCAGAGCGATATTCCCGAGGTAACGGAATTGACATGGTACCTCACCTGTTTCTTTCCGATCAGCCGGTTGCAATTGGCACATGGCTACAAAGACAAGTCTGAGCATCTCGAAGGCGTTTCTTCGGGCTTGATGTTTTACCCGATGCTCATGGCTGCCGACATTTTGATGTACGATTCCAATATCGTTCCCGTTGGCAAGGATCAATTGCAGCATCTGGAATTCACCCGCGATGTTGCCGAACGCATCAATTCGCGTTTCGGGGAGGATACTTTTGTTGTTCCGGAAGCCCGCATCGACGAAAACGTGCAGACGGTGCCGGGAATTTTCAAGGATGCCGAAGGCAACTTCATGAAAATGAGCAAAAGCTACGGCAACACGATCAACATCTTTGAAGACGACAAAAAACTCAGGAAACGGATCATGCAAATCCAAACGGATGCAACGCCGATGGAGGAAGCAAAAAATCCTGACAATTGTATCGTTTATAAATTACACAGTCTCATTGCACCTGCAGAAAAAACTGCCGAGCTGCGAGAGGCCTATCTCAAGCCTGGAATGGGCTATGGATCAGCCAAGGAACAGCTTTATTTGGCGATTTTGGAACGTTTTGGGGAGGCACGTGAAAAACACGCCTTCTACATGAACAACCGAAAAGAGGTTGATCTCAAGCTACAAGAAGGCGCAGAAAAAGCAGGAACTATTGCTTATGAAGTCCTAAGTCGCGTCAGATCTAGGTTAGGTTACAAAAAACTTGCCTATTTTGGCGGGGACATTTAATTTCACGCTCTATGCACATCGCCATCGCTGGCAACATTGGTTCTGGTAAGACCACGCTTGCTACACAACTATCTAAGTATCTGGGCTTTGAGCCGCAGTATGAGGATGCTGATAGCAACCCATATCTTTTTGACTTCTACCAAGACATGCAGCGATGGTCGTTTAATCTTCAGATTTATTTTCTGAATGCCAGGTTCAAGAAGATCATTGACATCCGGAAGGAAGGAAAAAATGTGGTGCAAGACCGTACGATTTACGAGGACGCACAAATTTTTGCTCCCAACCTGCATGCGATGGGCTTGATGGCCAAGCGCGACTACGAATCCTACAAGTCCCTGTTTGACAATCTCAACGAACTCATTCCCCCACCCGACTTGTTGATCTATCTGCGCGGATCGATTCCGACCTTGGTCGATCAAATTCAGCGCCGCGGCCGGGAATATGAAGACTCGATTCGTTTGGACTATCTGCGCCGCTTGAACGAGCGCTACGAGGCCTGGTACGAAAGCTACAACCTCGGCAAGAAAATGGAAATCGTCATCGACGAATCTGCTCAACTTTCCGGGTCTGATCATGGCCTCCCGATTTGCACTCTCAAGGTGATCATATAATGGTTCAAGCTGAGCGTTGCAAAGAGCTGCATCTAGTTTGGCTTGTTGAGCGGGGTGGCCGGGAGTGTAGGCCTTTGGCCTCCTCCCTCTAAGCCCATCACGGGACACTAGGACAGGTGGGGGCTCCAGCTTGTGCTGCTGCCGAATGGGAAACCAAAAAGCTCCCGAAATCGCAGGCCTGGACAATGGGTGAAGCCTGTTCACCTGACGCGTCGGTGGTTTTGGCTGAGTCCGACCTAAGCAAAAGTTCGCTGCAAGTTTGAAGGTCGGTTGGATCTCTCCGCTGTCAGTGGGGGGATGTGGTAAAGTCGAAACGAGTTATTCTCCGCGTCTTTAACGGTCGCAAGGGGTAAGCTTTGGATAATAAGGAGGATGCGAGGTTCTTACCTACTTCAGCTTCCAAACCCGGATTCCGTCCCATTCACCGATCAATACGTCGAGATGCGGTTGAATCACTGCATTGGTTTCATGTTCACGCGAATTGCTGTATAAGAACTTGGCGTCCTTTTGAATCCAATCTTCAAACTTCACGGGATCAAAATTGGAGACGTCGAAGGTCCAGCCAAAATGCCGCAAGTGAAACAACGAAATGTGGGGACTGAGATCATTCCCGAAGATAATCCGTGCATTTGCCGGACTCGCGTTTTTTAATACTTCGATGTTTTTCAGCAGCCCGACCGGCATGCCCTTTTCGCTCCATCTCCCGTAGGCGCGCAAGCCTGCCGTTACAGGCAAAATCGCTAAAAGTACAATTGCGAGCAGTTTCACCCATTCGGTTTTGAAGGAAGAAAAGTACCGTAATCCGATGATAATCAGGATGAAAATTCCGGGAAGGAACGGAAAAAGGTAATAATCATGGACACTGGTGATCATGTTGATCTCAAAAATGAAATAGGCACCTACGCCTAGGGCAAGCAGCCCAAAGGGAAATGCCAAGGGATGACGGTAGAGCCGTCGTTTGTAAATTTGAACCATCCCGACCAGCAGAAAGGGAACCGCCGCATAATTGACCAGCAATTCCGGGAGAATGGAAAGGATATTCTTACCGATGGACTTCACAATCAAGGGAATGTCTTCTGCCGTCGAATCCAGAATCCCTTTGACGACGCCATTTCCTGTCCATTGTGGAATCACCCAGGCATACCAGTAAAGGGCTGGCGCCAGTAAAATTGCGCCAGCGATGGTCAATAACGCCACTTTGACAATGTTCCTTGCGCGCTCCCGGTACAACGCCGCCAACAATCCTCCGAAAGGCAAGGCCGAGAAGACCACAAAGGGTAATTTGGTCGCCGTCGCCAAGGAAATGAAGGCGAAGCTGAGCAACAAGGCCCAAGCTTTGGAATGGTTGTGCCATTCGAGATACCAAACGACGCCCCAAACCGCAGCCATCAAGGAGAGATTGTCTGGCAGCGGATTGATGGAATAGTAGAAAATCACCGGGGAAAACATCCAGCACCAAGCTCCTGCCAAGGCAAGAAATTTGTCCTTGAATAGGCTGAAAATCAGCTTATAAAATCCGATAACGGTCAAGAACCCGATCAGCCAGCTGAAAATCCGCATTACCCAGACATGGTCCCCAAACACGCGGATAGCCATTCCAATTGCCCATTGCATCACCGGGAATTCCATTCGCTTGAGCCCTCCCTCCCATTCCAGGCTGTAAACATGCGGGTTCAGAATATTGGCATCACCCTCTGCGAACTGCACAATGTTACTTGCCGTTTCGCATTGCCGCCAAGCATGAATGCCCTGAAGTGGCAGGTCAAAAAGAAAAGAATGCATGGCAAGGCTCAGCAAGGGAAATGCAAGCCAGAGGATCCATCGCTGATGCTTCAGGCAATATGTTTTCAACCGCTCCATCAATGCCCGTGACCTTTGATTCCAAACATTTCCTTGATGCTCAGCGTCTTTCCAGCGACAATGATTCCAAAAAGAACCGCGGTGAAGAAGCTGAAAAGGGCGAATGTCGAAGCCGGAACCGCCAGCGTCGGATTGTTCAGCATCATCGAACTCGTCGCAACGGCAATCGCCAATCCGCTGTTGTGAAGCCCCACTTCAAGTCCGAGGGTTATCTGTGCAGGTTTCCCCAATCGGAGGATGCCCGCCGTAGCCCAACCGGAAAACATCGCCAGGATGTTCAATCCCAATGCCCATGGAAAAACCTCCAACAATTCGGAGGCTTCCACCTTGACGTCCTTTTTCTCTACAAAAATTGCTGCAATCATGGCGATGGCCAGCAATATCGGCATTCCCAGTTTGAAATACCGCTGCATTCCGTCGGTCGTTTTGGGCCAAGCTTGCTTCATCCATATCCCGATGATCACCGGGATCACCGTGATCAATAGAATCTGAATCACCGTATCCCAGACCGGTAAGACGAGGGCCGAATTGGTCCCCATGAAGATGTCAAGCGCCAAATTAACGACCAAAGGAATGGTGAAGATCGTGATCAGGCTGTTCACCGCAGTAAAAGAAACAGACAATGCTACGCTTCCTTTGAGCATGTAACTCAGCAGATTGGCGATGGCTCCCCCCGGACATGCCGCGACAAGTACCAATCCGACTTGATGCTCGGGACGCAAACCGCTTACCGCGGCAATGGCAATCGCAATCATCGGCAACAAGACCAATTGACAAACCAATCCGGCAATGACACCGGCGGGCTTGACCAAGATGTTCCGGAAATCTGCGAACGTCAAGGACGTTCCCATGCCAAACATGATCACGCCCAATACGATCGGCAGCAGATAGGTGGAGAAGAAATGCGTTTCGATCATGGCTTTGCGGGGACTTCCCGTTTGTAAAAGACGAATCCGTTTTTGGTCTCAAATCGTTTGAAAAAACCAAACCATCCTTCAAATTCTGCGGTTGCCTTGTCGATGCGGGTTACGAGGTAGACCGGCTTGTCGATTGGACCTCCTGCAAGCCATTTCCCCAGCGAATCCGGTGGAATCGTCGTTGGCTTGGCCTTTCCATAGAAGTAGTGGGCGTAGGATTTGTATCCTTCGACCATGATATAGGCATCCTCCTGAGCCTTTTCCTCAAAAAACCGGATGGCAGTATTCTGCGAATAATCTGCAATACGCGGCAGTACCAAGGCATTCAATCCGTTCATAAACAACGGAATACCAATCATGAAGGTGACAAAAAAGGCGCGATAACGTGACTTGAACAGAAAGTAAAACCCAATGATGCCAGTCAGCACAAAAATCAGGCCCGGCAGAAACTCCCATCCGGTCCACAGGACCTCGGCACCGAGTGCGGCCTCCATGAAGGTATTCGTGGCATGCGCCCGAAGCCAGTCGATGTTCCCGACAATCAAGCCAATACTCAGTGTGGCCACACCAAACACCACGAATCCAAGCAAATAGATCGCGGTGGTATCCCAACGTAGCCTTCGCGCTTCGCTCCACAGCCGGTCCACATAATAGGCCGCCAAAAAGGTGCCCGGGAAATACAGCATGCTGGAATAATGCACGATTTTGGTTCGTACGATCGTGAACAGAACTAGAATTACCCAAAACCATACGGTCATCATATTCCGCATTAACCGATCGCCGCCTTCCAGATTTTTCATTCCCATTCCACGGAATGCAAAGGCCGACATCGGAAAACATCCCACGAGAAAGACGAGAAAATGATAGAAAAACGGTTGTTCGTGGCCCGCAACTGCTTGCGAAAACAATTCGGCTTGGTACACAATGAATTTGCGCACGGTCTCCAAGCCATCCTCGGAAAAAAGGACAATGCTGCCAAACCAGCTCAGGATGACCAACAGATAGATGCCTGTAAACTTCAGCAAGGCCATCCATGCGATATTCTTGCGGTCCCAGATCAGCTTCCAAGTAAAATAAACCAATATCGTTACGAGCAAGGCTACAGGCCCTTTGGTCAAGGTTGCCAGTCCGATCCAGAATCCAGCCCAGAGCGGTGCCGTTGCAGGCTTCTCCCCGACCGATGCGCGTTCAAAATGAACGATTTGCATCAAGCCCAAGAATATCAACAAATTGAACATCGGGTCGATGATTCCCGATTTGAAATAGAGAAACGGCAGCAGGCTGATGAAGTAGAAGGCTGTGGCAATCAGGCCGAACCTCCGTCCGCGAAGGCGGCTGCCTTGCGCATACAGACACATCAAAGTGATGGCACCCACGACGACATTCGGGAAACGGGCAGCGAAGGCATTGACGCCAAAGACCTTCATCGATAGGACCTGCATCCAGATGAACAATGGCGGTTTTTCCCAGAAGGGCTCGAAATTGATCTGAACTTGGAAATAGTTGCCGGTGACCAGCATTTCACGGGCCGATTCAGCAAAATTGATTTCGTCCCAGTCAAAAAGTGGGGCCGCATTCAAAAAAGGCAGGAAGCAGACCAAAGCCAAGCCACCAATGATCAGCAAATCTCGAATCGAAACCGTGGGGCTAGCTTTCATCAGGCCCAAATTTGCGGATTCCTGAGGGAATTTGGAAATGTCAAGTAACAGAAGGTCCTTCAAATTCCAGTGCCAGGAATCCGAATACTGACTTTCTACCAATCATTCAATTCGAAGCGCTTCTCAAAGGTCACCGGCACCTGTTTCCGGATGCCATGCGCCTGCGCCAGCACGGTACCCTGCACGCGTACCAATGTAGAGGTTTCGCCTTTTACGACACGCGATAGCGCCCCAAATATGCCACTGATCACTTGTTTGGCACTTGTCTGCACATCAAAAAAGATCGTTGTGGTGCTGGACTTGACCAAAACCTGTTTGCCTCGATTGTGCGCCTCCCCTAGCTTGCTACCGTTCATGTACAGCTCGAGGTCATACGCCAACATCTTCAGCTTGAAAGGATTCGGATTGTGAAGGTCCAGCCCAAGCGAAAATGTCTGCCCGTTTTCTTCGGATCTCCCATTCACGCTGAACTTGGAAATCCCTTGAAAAGTAGGTTCCTGAGGAATTTTGCAGCCGGCCGTTACCAAAGTGAGCAGGAAAAACAGGCTCAGCAGCAGCAATTGACTGGGTTTCAATGCCATCAATATTCGAGGGTAATGTAAACCGGAAAGTGATCAGAGAAGCCATCTTCCACATAGCGCTTGCCGATAAACGTACGTTTCGGGGCGTCTTTCCAGTCGCCTTCGTCCGTTTGGCGCATCCACTCGGGATTGTAAATATTGGCGGATCCTTTTTGGTAATGCACCAACGACTTGTTGGTAATCATCGCCGTGCTGACGATCATTTGATCAAAGAGATTCCATCCACCCTTGAATTTGAGTGTCCCACGACCTTCAGCCTTGATTGGCGCCATGCAGTTGTAGAGGAAGGTTGCGCAGGCTTCAATCGAATCCCGGCCTGCCCGCAGCGTTTTGTTCATGCTCATGTCTGCCGGCTCGTCGTTAAAATCGCCCATCATGACCAGATTGGCCAAGGGGTCGAGATTGAAAATCGAGTCTACAACCGTGCGCAAAGTCTGGGCAGCGCGTTCGCGTTTCCAGGAAGATTCCTTATCCCCGTCCCGACGCGATGGCCAATGGTTGACGATGAATGTCACGTCATGCTTTTTGTCCAAAATGCCTTTCACCAACAGGATATCGCGGGTTGCAAGGTCCTTGTTCTCAGGAAAAAGTACCGGATAGGCCTTCGAATACAACGGTACAAAACGCTTCGTCTTGTAAATCAATGCACAATCGATGCCGCGCTGATCTGGCGAATTGGTGTGAACGATACCATAGCCCTTCTTTTTGAGGGCAGCCGTTGCAGCAAGATCTTCGAGCACTTTACGGTTTTCGACTTCGCACATACCGAGGACATCAGGCCCATCGGGATTTCCAAGCTGGGAAATGGCCTTGGCCATGTTGCCAAGCTTCTTCTTATACCGTTCATTGGTCCACTGATTGGTTTCCGGCAGGCAGGAATTCTTCGTCGTTGATGGCAGGATCGTCTTCGGTGTCAAGAGTTTTCCATGTTGTAAAACGCCACGGTCAGCGTCTTCATTTTGTCTGGAGGCGAAGCGGGCTTGGGTTTCCCTTCAGGCCCACTTGCATTCAATCCCAACGAAAACATGCCGAAGGCGGCCAACAGGAAGTATTTGGAAATTTTCATCTTCGTATTCTATTCACGAGCTTAAGAACAAAGTCCGTACCGAATCCGATTATTTGCGCAAGTATTTCACATATTCCTTGACTTGCTCGACCTGCGCATCGTTGAGATCAGGGTGACCGGCATCATGCCTTTGCCATTCTTAATGATCGAGAGGATGTCTGCATCAACCAATACCGAGACTTGGAGGTTTTTGGCCCTTGGATTCCAGCAGCGCCGTCGCTGCCATGGCAGAGTACGCAGTATTTTCATACAGCGGTTGACCAGCTTTCACTTTTCCATGTCCACACCCGCCTTTCCGTGTCAATTGCTTTCGTGGCCACACTACGAAGTGCTTCTGGCTTTGCATAGGCCAAAGCCATACAGCCGGCCAAAACCACAAAGGCAAAACCCGTAAGCGCTACGCTGTTGCGCTTGCTGCCTACCACGCCCAGCGGAATCGAAGCCAATACCAAGGCAAATTTTACCCAGACGTACGGTTGAATCCCATCTACGCCCTGTGCCTGCCTGACCATCAGGAAAATGCCAGTGCCCAACATCAAGGTGGCCAGTACGATATGCGGAATGCGCATTGCTTTGGTGTACTTTGCCAAGGCCTCTTTGCTTGCCGCAGCCATCAAAACTACCCGAATGAGCAGCTGCAAGAGGTAAAGCGAAACTACGAGGGTATGCGAGTGCAGAATTCCTGTATCCATGAAAATGCTGTTTTTTGTGCTTTGAACAGCGCAAAGTTAGCGGAAAATTCGGCATGTCCGTCGTCGAATTGGCAGTCTGTGCAATCTCCCAATCCAAATAGCAGATCGCAAGAAAGCGGATAAATCCCGCCTTGAGGGAGGATTTATCCGCTTTCTTTCATTGCGAAGAGACGCCAATTAAGCGATCAAGGCAGGGTCAGCACCGTCGAATACGTGCCCACGGTAAGGATTGCTTGATTGTCGCAACCCGTATTGCCATAGTCGATCGTGCGTTTTTCACGGCCTTGGGGCGTGACACTCCAAACACCACCCACAACGTGCTGACAAGAAAGCTCAACGCGCAGAGGTTGCTCCACCTGCGACACAAACGTCAAGCCGTTACGGGCGGTTCCCGTGGCGGACCCGGTCACCTCATACACATAATTACTCGCGTTGAAGCTCCCTTCACCTTCGATCCAGGTTGTGGTGCGCGTTCCTTGCCAGCGGATCGTGCCTTGCGTCGGATGCGTAAGCACGGCATTGGAAACGTCGGTCCAACTCAATTTGTTATTGGCATCACGGCCATTGACCGTTGTGGTGGCAGTGAACGAGAATCCATAACCCGCTACCGTGTAGCATTGTGGCGTAATCACGACCGTGCTCCCTGCATCTTTCCATTTTCCGTTGAAGGAGGCGTGCAACATGCCTGTGCGCAACCGCCCATCGAGACAGTTGCTGCCTGTTCCAAAATCAATGGTTAATTCGGCGGTGGTGGGGCTCGTAATCGTCACCGAGGCCACCGATGTAGGACAGAAAACGCCATCCGTTCCAGTGGTCTTCCGTAAATCGTGCTGTCCACGGGTAGTGCCTTCCGTGTCGACCAAATTCCGGATCGCGTTAAATTCACTGTCCGCGAAATTGTTGTCAATCGTGGAAGTGAGCTCACCATCCCATTGTTGGCGCTCACGGTTACAGGATGCAAATACCAATACGAAGGCAAATGCAATCGCGAGGCTGTAAAAGTTGATTTTCAATTTCATGGCAATCTTTTTTCGAATCAGATGGCAAAAACCGATCCAAAAGATCAGAAACCTGTCCGCTTTTTTTGTTGCTCCCGCATGTAGGAACCATGTTGCGGGTGGTTGCAGTTTTTGCGCGGATCCCCGGCGCAGGAGGAGACTATGCCCAGCAGCATCGACGCGGTGAGCAGCAGCAAAATGTTTCGTTTCCAATTCATAGGCTCAAATTACGGAAAAACCGAGAAATGAGAAATGAGAAATGAGAAACGAAGTTCAGCGAAGTCAATTGCGAAGCAATTGGTCAAGTGAAAAAATGAGAAATGCCCCGAAGGTCCATTTCTCATTTCTGATTTAATTCTTAATCTGACTATTCCGCTTTATTCCAGCCCTCGGTGCCGATCAAGGCTTCGAGTTTGGCTTCCAGCTCTTTCAATTCCTTTGGTGCATTGCGGATGTCGTTGACGCGTTTGGTTTTTCCATCGATCGTCACAATCGTCACAACACCAGGAATGTCGGCAACTTCACCGCCGTATTCTTCTTCAAAGTCCCAAAAATGGGCATCGATGATCGATTGGCTCAATGCCTCAACAGTTTTGGCGTCCAGTGTTTTCTTGTAGTTTCCCATCATCTCCACTGCACGACGACCGTTGTAGGTCGCATTGCCTTTGGCATCCACCGTGATGTTGTAAGCAGGGCAGTTGCCACGGCAACCTGTATGCTGTATCTCCAGGGAAAAATCGCTAGCCACCTTGGGGCTTCCGCCAGTCTTGGTTTTGCAGGCTGCCATGAGCATCATGCAAATCGCCAGCAGAAAAAACGTTTTCGAAATAGCTTTCATCGGATTTCAGAGGGTTTTTTATGCGATTAGGGGTACAAATCCCCTGCCAAGTTTTAACGGCGCTTTTTGGGCGGAGTCGTCTTGGCACCTTGTGATTTACCTTCGCCACGACCTTCGGCACGTGAAGCTGCAATGTCACGCTGCTTTTCCTGTTGCTTAGCGGCCCAACGTTCCAACGTTCCCTTTTTCTTGTTGGGATCGGCTTCAATTTTCTTGGCCTTTTCGCGCAAACTGTCCATCAGTTTCTCGTCACTCACAAAATACTTTGTGATGATCGTCTGACTGATCGAGATCAAGTTGGAAAGGAAATAGTACCAGCTCAAACCGGCTGAATAGCGGTTCAAAAAGGCCAAAAGGAAGATCGGCATGATGTAGGGAAACCATTTCATCACTGGATTGGCCGTCTGTTGCGGCTGCATCCGTTGGTTGATGATCGTGTATCCAAAGATGGAGGCCGTCATGAGGAGTGTAAACAAGCTCACGTGATCGCCATACATCGGGATATTGAATCCCAGGTCCCAAATTGAATCGTAGGTGGAAAGGTCAGGCGCCCAAAGGAAGGACTGTTGACGCAACTCAATCGCATTCGGGAAAAAGAAGAAGAGTGCGATCAAAAACGGATACTGTACCAGCATCGGCCAACAGCCCCCAAACATACTTACGCCATACTTTCGATAGATGGCCATTTTGGCCTGCTGAAGCTTGGTTGGATCATCCTTGAATTTCAAGTCCAATTCCTTGACTTCGGGCGTGTTGTTGACAACGCGCATTTTGGCCGTGGAAATGTAGGTGCGATACGTCAAAGGATAGATCAATGTCTTGATGATCAGACCCAAGAGCAAAATGATCAACCCGTAGCTGCCGATAAAGCCTTCCAGAAAGTTGAAGATCGGAATCGTCAGCCAGCGGTTCACATACTGAAGCGGACCCCAGCCGAGGGCAATCTGCTTGATCATGTCCCGGTCATAGGTCTTCAAGATCTTGAAGTCCAGCGGGCCGGCATAGAATTGAAAGTTGACGGAACCATTGGGGATTGTGGCAATCGGAATGTCAAATTGGGCATTCATCAATTTGACAACGTCACCGGAATTTTCATTGGCTGGATCTGGCGGAATAGGATTGGCATGGAATACCTTGGCATTGTCCAAGCTTCCTCCATCCTTTTCTGTCATCAGCGTATGCGTAAAAAACTGACTGTGGAATGCGATCCAGTCCACGCGGTTCTCAGCCTCAACAGGTGCTTCGGGCTGCGAAGTGGCACCTAGATCCTCCACGGATCCCGATTCGCGGTAAAACAGGGAGGTTTTCTCGCGCATCAACTCCATGGTCTTTTCAGTCTTAGGAATTTCTGCCTGCCAGTTGACCGACATTTGCTTTTTCTGGGCAATCGTTTCCATGCCCGACTGCTTGATTCTCAAGCCATAGTCGTAGGCATTCCCTTTAAAAACGTAAACGTATTCAATGAAATGTGTCTCATCGACGGCAGCCCTGAACGAGATCGAATCCTTGCTGTCACCCGTCACGACCAGCTTCGTTGTGGTCGATGTCGGTGTGAAATAAAGGTCACTCGTCGACACATTGGGGTATTTTACATTCGCAGCCTGCATGAAATTCACGGAGAGCCCGTTAAATTCCCTGTCGGTTTGAATGGGAAGAATCATGCTGTCAGCAGTTTGGAATTCCTTGAGTTGCAAGGCGCCAATGCGACCACCCTTGGTGTGAATTCCGATTTTGTACTTGTCGGTCTCGACCTCAAATACTTTGTCCTCGCCTTCATACAGATTGGCAAATACGCCGTGTTCACGTGATTTTTCAGTTGCAATGGCAGCGTCTTTGGCGCTGTCGCTCAATGCATTGAATGCTGCAGTGTCCATACCCATGGGTACTGCAGCGACAGTTCCGGCGGCAGTGTCTGCCGAACTTGCACCCGTTGCTGACGTTTCCGTAGGAGATTTTGGCTGTGGAAGCGGCTTCTGCTCGCCGTCGGAGCTAAAAAAGAAGGTCCAAGTGAGCACGATGCCCGCGATCAGTATCAGACCAATGATGGTGTTCCTATCCATTTATTTGGATTGAGCAATGATATCTTTGAAAATAGGAGGCAAAAATAGTTCAATTTTCGGAATTGCAAATGCGCGAAATTCAGGATCCGATTCAATCCGCGGAGCTTTCGAGCGGCTTCATCCGAGTTTTGTAGGCAAGTGCCGCCTTGATAAACGAAACAAACAACGGATGCGGATTTTCCACCGTCGACTTGAGTTCAGGGTGGAATTGCACGGCCACATAATAAGGATGTGATGCGAGCTCCACGATCTCCACGAGCCCAGTCTTGGGATTGGTGCCCGCGACACGGATTCCCGCAGCTTCGTATTGCTTCAGGTAGCTATTGTTGAATTCATACCGGTGGCGATGGCGCTCGACGATCAACGGCTTTTTATAGGCCTTGATTGCCAAACTGTCTTTCGTCAGTTCGCATTCAGGGAACCCAAACGCATCGTCCCTCCCATTTGTTGGACCTTTTCTGCGCCTCCATCAGATAGATCACCGGATTGGCGCATTTGGGTTTGACTTCGGAAGTGTGGCAATCCTTCAAATGGAGGACATTCCTGCCAAACTCAATGACCGCGACTTGCATTCCAAGGCAAATCCCGAAAAAGGGCACTTTATTTTCCTGGCGAATTTAACGGCTTCGATTTTACCTTCTATTCCGCGTTCGCCAAAACCTGGGGCGACCAGGATGCCGACCAACTTCTTGAGCATTCTTGCGGCATTGGTTTCATTGATGTCTTCGGAATGGATCCATTTGACATTCACTTTAACCTCATTTTCAGCACCACCATGCACAAAAGCCTCGGCGATCGACTTGTAGGCGTCCTTCAATTCCACATATTTCCCGATCAAGCCAATGTTGACTTCGTCGATCGGATTTTTGAGCCTTCCGACGAATGCCTTCCACTTCTCGAGTTCGGGGTAGGTTCCGGGTTTGAGCTTGAGCCGCTTCAAAACCACTTCATCAATTTCTCTTTGCGCATGAGCAGCGGGACCTCGTAGATGGTCTCTGCGTCCATGCTTTCAATCACCCCATTTTGCGGGATGTTGCAAAAGAGGGCGATTTTGGCTCGCAGTTCGCGGCTGAGTTTGTGTTCTTTCTACACACAAGCACGTCAGGCTGTACCCCGACTCAAGCAGCATCTTGACGCTGTGTTGGGTCGGCTTGGTTTTCAATTCGCCCGCAGCGCTCAAATAGGAATCAGCGTGAGATGGATCACCATGCTGTCACTATTTTTCATGTCATAGCGCATCTGCCGCACCGCCTCTATATAAGGCAGGCTTTCAATGTCGCCGACGGTTCCGCCAATCTCGGTGATGACGACATCAAAATTGCCCGTTTCGCCCAAAAGGCGCATCCGGCGTTTGATTTCATCTGTGATATGCGGAATCACCTGCACGGTTTTACCGTGGTACTCCCCCATTCGCTCCCTTTTGATCACCGTTTCATAAATGCGGCCGGTGGTCACGTTGTTGCTTTGCGAGGTGGGCGTATTGAGGAATCGCTCATAGTGCCCGAGGTCCAGATCGGTTTCTGCCCCGTCATCGGTCACATAAACCTCGCCATGCTCATAAGGATTGAGCGTGCCCGGATCAATGTTGATGTAGGGATCAAACTTCTGAATGGTGACCGAGTAGCCGCGCTCTTGCAGCAATTTGGCCAATGAAGCTGAAATAATCCCCTTTCCAAGGGACGATGTCACACCGCCTGTGACGAAAATATACTTTGTCAATTTACCCATTGAAAGGAGTGTACTTATGGACTTCAAAGTTAGGTGATGCCCCCGAAAGTCTTGAAAAAATTCGAAAAAGATTTGCACAGGCCCGAAAATGCGGGTTTCATGCATGAGCAGGCCCCTCCAATTGATGTCATGTATTGGCAGGACATGTCGTGGTTTATCTTTCGCGGCAGTAAATTTATTTTCACCTCTCCCATACGGCTGAGGTTCATAGTCAGTGCCAAAAGAGGCCCAATTGCATGCAAAATGGCGCTTGCCCTAACGCATACGTTGAGAATGGGGATATTCCCTTTGAGGGATATTTCGAAAGTCGTAATTTAGTGTTGTACCTAAATCGTTTGTCTATGAAAAAGTTCTTCACCATCCTTGCGGCATTTATGCCGCTCACCACCCTCATTGCTCAAACGTTTTTGAACCAGGAATTCGGAACAAGCGCCGAAACGGTCGCTGAGTTCCTGAAAACCAAGCACTTGGTACACGCCACAGTGTTGGATGAAAACACGATCGTGGCGTCCACCGAAACCTACACGGTCACGTACCGCTTTGATGAAGACGGATTGTACAAGATCGAAACGCTGAGCGATTTCAGCAATCGCAACGACGCAACCAAGAAGGCCATTGATTTCAAAGCGCAGTATCTTCAAGAGACTGCCGAGATCCTGGACCTGAGCTCTGGCAACGAAATGGCACGTTTTGCAGCCTTGAAAGGCAGGGAGTTGCACGAAGTCAGCACCCACGCCCTTGGCAAAAACGGCGCCCAAATCAGGATTGTCGCCTTGGATCTAGACCGCGCCCCCGGCGTGGCGATGAACGAGTTGCGCCAAGACAATATCCTTTTCTCAATGACAAACCGCTGATGCAAATATGAAGCTGTCTAAATGTTGATCGATGTTGAAGCGAGGCCCGGATTGGGCCTCGCGGTTTTTTATGGACCTCAAATTAGCGCTCAAAGTCCTCCTTGTCGTGAATGGTCAGCTTGAAGATGTATTCATCGCCTCCATAGCCCTTGACTTCTTTTTGCATCGGCGGAGTTTCATCAAAGTCATAAATTTGGGAGGTAGTGGTTGTTGAGAACCGAAGCAATCCAGGCTTATCCAACACGACAAAGAGCAAATCGTTGAGATTAATATCTCGGAGGTCCTTCGTATAAACGATCTCTTGTGCAGAGAGAACCTTGTCACCTCCGAGGAGACCGATGTACATTCCTTCGCTAGCCTCCATGTCAAAGACCATCGAATCACCTAGTAACCCGCGTGCGGCGTAGCGATCCGAAGGATTCCTGAATGTGATGTGTTCCCAAGAGCCTGCCCCAACGGTGAAGCTTTTCCCGTCAAGCTCCAGGCGCCCTTCCTGATTGGAACGGTTCACGACATAAACTTCACTCCGCCAAGGATCAGTTGTGAAAAAGAGATAGATCGCGAGGATGGTCAAAATGACTCCGGTAGGTGCCAATAGCGCGGTTGCCAATCGATTCCCCTTTTCAAAAATCCCGCCTTGATTGACTTTGACAACAAGCCACCAAAAAAGCAACAGCCCTGGTCCGCCGATGAAGCCAACCCATTCCATTGTCCAAATCCAGTCGAGGCTTACGAATGTGAATGTTGTCATTGTTGCGCTTTTTTGTTGATTGTGCGTTCTGTTGGCCTTTTGGCTAGCAGTAGGAATGCAAAATAAACAAATTCAATCTATTGGATAAGTGTTGGTTATATTGATATCAAAAAAAGCCTTCACCAACGTCATTTTCGACTCTGAGAAGCCCCAATGACGTTTCCATCACTTGGCAAAGGTTCAAACCAATCGGGCAAACCTTCCATTTGTTCTTCTAGCACCACCTCTTCCTCCAACGCCTCGATTTCTTTGTGATCTTGAAGGGCTTGCTGATAGGTCTGGTGCAAAATCAAGATATAAAGCCAAGGGATCAGGGACCAGATCAAATTTACCACACACCACGCAATGATCGGCGTCTTGAAGAATTGGAATTGGAAAATATCCGACTCCTCTGAGACCAACCTCCCGGTAAAGGAGTACTCCAACAATAGCAGGAGAACTACCACCAACGGCGGGCCGGAAATCGCCGCCATTGCGCGACTGAGTGCCTGGTAGTAAGGAATTTGGGTCAGTGAGTCAAACCAATTGAGTATATATATCCAAACAACAAGGAAGCCGATCATAGACAGAAACAATAAAAAGACCCCGAAGCTGCTGTCGAGGATTGGGAAATGCTCCATGAGAAACAATCCCGCAGCCCACAGAAGCGCGACAGCGTGTACGGCACAAGCCAAAGAGGCCAGAATGATGGTTGCCGGTCTGAAATTTCGCTTCCGTTTCGTGCCGAGAATCGGCATGTTTTTGGGTAGGAAGCCGCGGTGCAAAAGCCAAGGCACCAAACAGAAGATCCCAAACAGCCAATCTGCTTCAGACAATGTGCTTGCCAAAGCTGCGGTCCCGAACGCCACAAAGGATGCCCAAAGCAAAACCTTTCGAATCAAAAATAGGATCAAGCCGGTCGTTCATCGTTTCTGTACCGTTTGGTCAAGCTGTCAAAGCAAAATCCATGCGGGCTTATTCATGCTAGGCCACCGCACTGATTTCAAATCTACCGAGGTTCCTCAAACCGGGCAAGTGGTTGCAGTTGGAAATCAGATGTCGGCTGATCGGAATGAATTCAGGAATTGCTGCAGAAGTCTAAAACAACGACAACTGCCCATCGGTCCTTGGGCGCTTGAACAGCGAGGTCGTCATCGGCGGAACGACGACTGCCGGCATGTACTTCTCATGCGCAATGCGGAAAAGCCTGCGAATCGACTCCGCCATGTTGCCCTCCCCTTTCAGGCGTGTCCCGAATCGGCTGTCGCCCAAGCTTCCGCCGTGGGCTTCTGCGACCTGTTTCAGTACCTTTTCGGCCCCGTCAGGGAGGTTTTTCCGAATCCAGTCGGTGAAAATCTCGCCGATTGTGCCATTGAGGCGAACCATGGTAAAGCCGGCCGAAACGGCACCTGCCGCTGCAGCTGCCTTCATGATCGGCACCAATTCGTCGCTTGTGAGCCCCGGAATGATCGGCGCAATCATCACACAGGAATGCCTGCGCGTGTGAGGCGCTCGACCGCATCCAAACGCTGCATACTCGTGGCTGTGCGCGGCTCCATGGCGCGCCGCAACTCTTCATCCAACGTCGTGATACTCATGTTCACCCGCACCAAATTGTCTTTGGCCATCTCAGTCAAGATGTCCAAGTCCCTTAGCACCAGGCTATTCTTGGTGATGATTCCCACCGGTTGCTTGAATTCGGCCATCACTTGGAGCATTTTTCGGGTATGCCAAACTTCCGCTCGGCCGGTTGATAACAATCGGTGTTGCCGCTGAGCATGATCGGCTTGCATTCCCAGTTTTTCTTACCCAACTCCTCTCGCAACAATTCGGCAGCATTTTCCTTGACCACGATTTTTCTTTCGAAGTCCAAACCGGCACTCATTCCCCAATACTGATGCGTCGTGCGCGCATAACAATAGGTGCAGCCATGTTCGCAACCTTGGTAGGGATTGGCTGAATAGTCCAACGGGATGTCGGGACTCGGAACTTGATTGATGATTTTGCGCGGATGCTCCATCAAATATTCCGTCCGGCTGTTTTCGAGCATCGGTTCGTCCAAGGCTTCCGAAGTACTCCTGCACATACCGCGTCACCAAATACGGATTGTGCACGTTGTACTGCGCCCCGCGACCTTTGAAATAATCTTGCTGCTGAACCATACACGACGAATATGATTCCAATATTAGCAATTGCGCCGATGAATTGCAAATTATTTTCGAATAAATGCAAATAAAAGACGCAATCAGTCTAGAATATTTCGAATTTGAGCTACGGAGACTGATTCGATGACAGGCCTCAACTTTCCAGTCCGACTACAGCGCAGATGGGGCAATCGTTGGTAACATGGCCTTTGGCTTTACAAAACTGCCTCCCGAAGTAGATGATTTGCAGGTGAAGCTTCGCCCAGGATTCCTCGGGAAACAAAACTTTCAGGTCTTTTTCGATTTGCTCTACCGTCTTTCCCTCACTCAATCCCCATCGATTCGCCAAACGGTGAATGTGCGTGTCCACCGGAAAAGCGGGTACACCAAACGATTGAATCATCACCACGGAAGCGGTTTTGTGGCCTACCCCAGGCAACTTTTCCAATTCAACGATATCTGCGGGCACAATTCCCTGATAATCTTCAACCAACATTTCCGAAAGCCGGTGAATGGCCTTCGATTTGTTGGCTGATAGCCCGCAGGGACGGATGATTTCCTCGATGGTGGCTATGTCCAGCTTCGCCATCGCCGCCGGATGATCCGCAAGCGCAAACAAGGCAGGCGTAACCTTGTTTACACGCTCGTCGGTACACTGCGCACTCAGCAAAACCGCGATCAACAATGTAAACGGGCTGGAATGATCGAGCGGAATCGGCGGATCAGGATATTGCTTTTCAAGGAAATCCCTGACGAACTCGGCTTTTTCTAGGACACTCATCATTCGGGCAAAATTGCAAGAACCGGCATGATTCTCAAACTTCGAAGCAACAACGCAACGTAAATAGGTCGACAGCAAGGGAAAGCGAAGAAAATCAAGGATTCTTTACTTTCGGAGGTCAATTTTCTGCGCATCGTTTCCAATTGTCCGTTATTCATTCTAATATTGGGACTCAAAATTTCTAGGTAGAAAGCCTCAAAATATGAAGTTGCACGAACATCAGGCAAAAGAAGTCATCGCCAAAGCTGGCGTTCCCATCCAACAAGGCAAGGTTGCCTTCTCGGTGGCGGAAGCAATGACTGCCGCACGCACCCTTTATCCCAATCCGACAGGCAAGGAATGGTTTGTCGTCAAGGCCCAGATTCATGCGGGTGGCCGTGGCAAAGGTGGCGGTGTCAAATTGGCAAAATCACTGGAGCAAGTCGAGGAAAGGGCAACGCAAATCCTCGGAATGAACCTGATCACGAAGCAGACCGGGGAAGAAGGAAGACTTGTTCGCCGGATTTTGATCACGGAAGACGTCTATTATCCTGGCGCCCACGAGCCCAAGGAATACTATGTCTCCATGACGCTTGACCGTGTGGTCGGCCGACTCGTGATCATGGCCTCCGCAGAAGGTGGCATGGACATCGAAGAAGTTGCCGAGACCCATCCTGAAAAAATCATCAAGGAATGGATCGATCCTGTGATCGGACTCCGCGATTTTCAGGCACGCAAGATTGCTTTCAAGCTCGGTTTGCCGGCTGAAGCCATCAATGGCGCTGTCTCGATGCTGATCAAGAGCTATCAAGCGTACATGGACAATGACTGTTCGCTGCTCGAAATCAATCCGATGTTGCTTACGAGCGACCTCAAGACGATTGCTGTCGACTGCAAGATGGACATTGATGAAAATGCATTGTACCGTCAGCCGGAATTGGCCGCGATGCGCGATTTGTTTGAAGAAGACGAATTGGAAATCGAAGCTTCCGAGCATGGCTTGAACTACATCAATCTCACTGGAAATGTGGGTTGTATGGTCAATGGTGCAGGTTTGGCCATGGCCACAATGGACATGATCAAGCTTGCAGGCGGTTTCCCTGCCAACTTCTTGGATGTCGGCGGCAAGGCAAATGCTGAAACAGTTGAGGCTGCTTTCAGAATTATCTTGAAAGATCCCGCAGTAAAGGTTATCTTGGTCAATATATTTGGTGGCATTGTCCGTTGTGACCGTGTTGCCAACGGTGTTGTCGAGGCTTACAAAAATATTGGAAACATTTCTATTCCGATTATCGTAAGGCTTCAAGGGACCAACGCAGTCGAGGCTGCGCAGATCATTGACCAATCGGGTTTGAAAGTGACATCTGCCATCACGCTTGCAGAAGCAGCGCAGAAGGTCAAAGAAGCCCTCGAAAATATTTGATTTTAACTTTTCGGTATTAATTTTCGTAAAAGCAGGTTAGTTGGGTTCTAGCCTGCTTTTCTTTTTATAACAAGCCAAGCCGGAATCAGTTATCATCAAAAACACAGTCAGATTCATGAAACCAAGGTTTTACGCATTCGCGCTTCTTTTCTTCCCCTTCATTTTCCCAAGTCTCAGCCAAGCACAGCTTGAAAAGTCTTTGCTCTGGGAAATTTCCGGAAACGGACTTACGACTCCCTCCTACCTCTATGGCACGATGCATGTCGGCGACAAACGTGCGCACGACTTTTCAGATGCAACGATGAATGCCTTCAAGCAAGCCAAGGCCTTTGCCGGCGAATTGAACATGGAAGATGTCGATCAACTTGCCGTTTTGAATCTGATGAAACTGGATTCGGGGAAGAAACTGCATACCTTTTTTAGTTCCGAGGAATGGACCAAAATTGAAGCATACTTCAACACGAAGCTCCACGTGAACCCCAATGACTTTGATGACTACAACACCTTCTTTTTGTATTCGATGATCGCGCAGAGCCAATTCAAGAACCAAAAGGGCGAGGCTGTGGACCTGTATTTCTTTTCGGAGGCCAAAAAAGCCGGAAAGAAGTTGCTGGGATTGGAAAAGGTAGAGGAACAAATCGCAGCGATTGGCAGCATGCCGCTGGACGAGCAAAAGAAAATGATCCTGGACGCTGTCGAAGGCAAGCAAGGCAACGGCAAGAAGGAGCTCAAGAAGATGATGAAATACTACACCAAGGGCGATCTGGAGAGCCTTCTGAAATTCAGCGAGGATACCGAAATGGGTCCTGAATTCGAACGCGCGCTGATCATAGACCGCAACCACCGCATGGCAGACCGTATGGTACCCTTGATGGAAGCACAGTCCACGTTTGTCGGTGTAGGCGCTTTGCATTTGCCCGGCGAAGAGGGCGTGATCAACCTGTTGCGGAAAAAAGGGTATTCGGTGAAGGCTTTGAAGTAGGATTCGAAATCGCTCAAAATTGCGGGAGGCTCGTGTTTGGAGCATCCCGTCGGAAAACAAAAATCCCGGAATCTCAATGAAACTCCGGGATTATGTGGGCGATACTGGATTCGAACCAGTGACCCCTACCTTGTCAAGATAGTGCTCTGAACCAACTGAGCTAATCGCCCATTCCTTAGAATGGATTGCAAAGGTAAGCGTTTGATTAAAATTGTCAAGCACTTTTTATTGAAAAAAGTAAATTTTCAATAAAAAAGCTGCCAATCAGCAACATTCGTTTGGTTTTGCCAGTTCCCTCTACTACCTTCAACTTCGGCGCTGCAAGAGGATTTTACTTGCAGCTCAAATGATTTGGAAACGAAAACTGAAAATCCTCCCCCTCAAGAGGGCGATCCGGAACCGAGTGCTAGCCATTCAGTTCCATTCCTTTATAGCTCACTCGAAGACCGTGCACCCGCCATTATCTGGGCAGAACAATGGTCTAAATGGGTGTACAAAGGCGACATCCCACTCTCGCAATTCCCTACTTTTGAGGCCTATCTCGACGAATTCCCCTTCCAAGTGGAGGTGTCCCAAGATTGTGTCGTAGTGACCGATCCCGGATTTGGCAACGGCGCTATCGAATGGGTTTCGCGGATTCAAACTTGATAGCGGAAATTGGATCGGGGCATTGACGGAAACAGATACGCACCAAGGAGCAACGGAATGCAAGCTTTGGATCGGGCAATGGCAAGATGGCGAATGGATCGAATTGACGGACTTTGCCTTGCCTGCAATCTCCAGAGCCGATTTTTTTGGTCCTGAAGCCGATCCGCAGATTCTCGAGGACTTTGAGCTCGTTTCCTTGCAATATGTGCTGCCCAAGTCAGGCGACACCCTGCAGATTCAGGCGATGCCCAATGCGGAATTCCAATGCTTTGACGGCAAAATCTCGCATCCGGACTTGGCCGAGGATGCCGCCCAATTCATTTGCGAAGCTTGGATGAGTTTCAATCCGCAGGCGATCCACTGCACATTTGACCGCCATGAAGGCCGATTCTTGCGCGTTGGCAAGTGATCCGTCCGCTCCTGAAAAATACTTCGAATGTCGAAACATTTTCCGTCACCGGCGGTTCAGTTTTTTCATGCAGTTTTGAATTCCGCACACGATGAACAAGGTTAGGTTGTTTCTGTTTGGGCTGCTTTTCGCCCTCCCCTTTTTTACTTTTTCACAGGCCGGCAGCCCTAAAATCGATCCTTTGACGGTGACAATTTCGCGCGACGAATGGGGTGTACCCCATATTCACGCTAAAACTGATGCCGGTACCGCCTACGGACTCGCTTGGGCCAATGCCGAGGACAATTTTCACGACATGCAGCTCAATATGCTCATGGCGCGCGCCCGTCAAGGCGAAGTCCTGGGTAAAAATGGCGCGATCGTCGATTTTGCCGTGCAGATGCTGCGTGTGCGCGAGCTTGTGCGCGACCGCTACGAGGCAGAGGTTTCGCCGGAATTCAAGCGGCACCTCGAAGCCTATTCCCAAGGCGTCAATGAATATGCTGCAATGCATCCCGAGGCCGTGCCGCAAAAAGCTGTTCCCCGTCGATCCCAAGGATGTCTTGGCGGGTTATGTGGTGTCGTTGGTGCTGATGGAAGGCGTTCACTTTCATTTTCTGAACATCCTCGAAGGCCGTGCCGGAGAACCGACACCGTATTCCTTGCGTGGGTCCAACGGCTTTGCGTTTAATTCCAACAAAACCGCTGACGGACAAACCTATTTGGTGAACAATTCGCACCAACCTTTAGATGGCCCGACGGCTTGGTACGAGGCCCATCTCTCGAGCGATGAAGGAATGAACGTGCTCGGCGGATTGTTTCCGGGCGGCGTTTCGGTATTCGCAGGCTGCAATCCCGATATCGGTTGGATGCATACCGTCAATCAGCCCGACTTGGTGGATGTCTATCACCTGGATATGAACCCCAAAGGCAAGCTGCAATACCGATTCGACGGCGAATGGAAACAACTCGAGAAGGTCAAGGCCAAAATGAAGGTAAAAGTCGGACCGATCAAGATCAAGGTCGGAAAAACCTCCTATTGGAGCATACACGGCCCTGTTTTGCGCCACAAGAAGGACTTTTATGCCCTGCGCTTCCCCGCGATCATGACCATCAAGGCTGCAGAACAATGGTACAAAATGGGCAAAGCCCGCAGCTTCACGGAATTCCATGAGGCCATTGAATTCGGTGGTTTGCCAAGTTTGAACATCGTGTACGCCGACCGCCGGGACACTATTTTCTACATCGACAATGGCCTTTATCCCATCCGGAAACCAGGCTACGACTGGCTCGGGCTGCTTCCCGGCGACACTTCCGACGTGGTTTGGACCGAATTCCACCCCACGGAGGACTTGGTTCAGGTCCTGAATCCGGCGTCGGGTTATGTCTTCAACACGAACAATACACCTTTTAACAGCACAGCGCCGGCCGACAATCCGCAAAGGCCAGGACTTTGATAGCCTGCTCCTCACCTACCCGATCGAAAATAACCGCAGCCTGCGTGTGCAGGAAATCATGTCGGAAATGGGCAAAATGGACTGGAATGACCTGCTTCGACTCAAGTACGACCAACAATATCCCGACACCTTCCTCATTTTACTTTCTGAGCAACATCAACTGCATCTACGACCTCGACACGGTGGCCTACCCTGAAATCGCTGACGAAATGTCGACGATCCGTGCCTGGGACCGGCGCTCCAATGCCGGGGGCCATCGTTGAGCCTTGTTCATCAAACCCACGACTACCTGTTTGCCGATGCCCGCAAAAACAACCCTCGCTAAAGTCGAAAGATGCTATCCCGCAGCGCACTGGTGTCTGCATTGACCAAGGCGAGCGGGTACCTACACAAGCATTTTTGGAGCGGTTAGTCCCCTTGGGGAAATGATAAAGCGACATGTTCTGCGGCGACGAAGACTATCCGATCGGCGGCGCACCCGACAGCGTCATTTCGGCGATGTATGCCCACGATTGGAAAATAGGCCGCAGCGCAGCTACTATCGGCGACGCTGCATCCAATTGATCCGCTTCACCCGAACAAGGCGTCAAAACCGGTCCGTCCAACCCTGCCAGAAACGGCAATGACGAGGGTTCACCCCACTTCAACGACCAAATGGACATGTACCTCAATCAGAAGACCAAAGAGGAAAGCCTTGATCCTGAATGGGTAAAGGTGCATACGAAGGAGAAGTATCACCCGGGGGGAGGAAGTGAAAAGTGATCAGTGAAAAGTGAAAAGTGAAAAGTGCACAGATGAGATTGACGGCAACGTTACACAAAGGATCTAACTGAGACAGCTTCCAAACTAGACCAAATACTAGCCAATTCTATCGAAGTGAAGTTCATGGCGGTTGCGGGCAATATGTCATTGATTCTTGAGTCATGAGCCAACAGTTTCGATATGACAATCCGAACAAGCGAGACTGGATCAATCTTGCTCCCATCTTGCCATTTTTGCTAGAATAATGCATCTTTGGAAAAGGATTGCACGAAAGAGAAACAGAGGATGAAACCAGTAAAGGCCCACCCGAACTCGCCATTGGCGCAAATGATGCCCAAAATCTTGGAAGACAAGAAGTGGTTTAACGCCTATCTCCGTGGCGAGATTACAAGGGAAGAACTAGAAGCTAAAGGTGTCAAGCTTGTCAATCCCCTATAACTTCAAACGGGTTAGCGAACTTGATTATGAGTTCCTTACAGAGAACAAAATTCGCTACCGGGCCTCATTTACCGATGCATCTGGATATTTTCCGAAAAATCCAGAGTTTTCTCACCAAGTCCGTGGATTCGGCTTTCAAATTCCTGATGTTCATGCGACGCAAATCCCGCCAGACCCTCGCGTCGGCGCAACGATTTCCTATTTAGCTCTTCAATATTTCGAACAAAATCCAGAGGGCATACTCTTTTTCATCCACGACAGTTCCGACGGAAAGGAACTAGGTTCCTGAGAAATCTCTGGCATGCTTTCATAACTTGATTATTTTAAAAAAATGCCTAGTTTGGACGTCATGAGGACGATATTCATACTAGCAATCATTTTTTGTTCCTATGATCGCATTTTGGGGCAGACAAGCTACGACTTTCTCCTTAGTGGCATTTCCAAGTCCAACCAACAGGATTTCCTAGGAGCAATCAGGGATTATAACCAAGCAATCGCCCTTGATCCTTCCTCTCAACACGCTTATAATAACCGAGGTAGAGCAAAGGCATTGCTAGGTGACCACCGAGGGGCAATTGTGGATTATTCAAAAGCAATTGAACTTAACCCTGCCTTCTTTGAGGCCTACTATAGTCGTGGGGTTCAAAAGGCAGAACTAAATGACCACCGAGCGGCAATAATTGATTTTAGCGAGGCAATTAGAATTGATCCTGCATATTTTGAGGCATTCGTCAATCGAGGAAATGCTAGGCGAGAAGTCGGAGATTTTACTCTATCCATTGCTGACTACAACAAAGCCATTGAAATTAGTCCGAATTCCCCCATTGGCTATTACGGACGTGGATGCACGACAATTCGCTTAGGAAGGAAAGAATCTGCGTGCCTAGACTTTTGAGCAAGGCAGGAGAATTAGGTTATCAGGAAGCTTACGATGTAATCGCGATCTAGTGTCAGTGAGCTTGACAATCACAGCTAGCTCACTATTAATGAGGGAGGTTAAGAATGTAGATCACAAACAATAGCCTAACATTCGATGATCTGTAGGATATTTTATTAGAAATAATGCTATAAAGATAGACACCTTGAAAAACTGCCGAGAAAAAAGAATGTTGAAGGCGAACCGATTTACTTCAATCTACCACCGACCCCATTCATCGTTGAAAACCAAAGCCCTTTGTGCTAAAACTTTGGGGGAAGGTCAAGCTTCCGTTTTGTCTTCTAACATTAAAGTATTCAAGACCGAGATATTGCACAAATTTGGAACCACCTCAGGTCAAGACGGAGTACCGCTTCCTAATTAGATTTTAAGCCGACAACGATGCACTTCGTTCTTTACTTAATTTTGTATGACGGTGCTGAGTAGCTAGGAGCCTTATAGGTCGGTGTCGAATTATTGGGAGCCTTGTAGGAAGGTGTAGAGTGGCTAGGAGCTCTATAGGATGGTGTTTGATAACTGGGAGCCACATAGGTCGGTGCCGGAGCATCATTGAAAATTGGTTTGGAGTTGCTGGGAGAGTTGTACGTTGGTAATGGATAGTTCGGGCTCGTGTTCTGGGGCAATCATTGCCCCTTTCACCAGTGTGAGGATTGACGTTTGGTTTAGTAGTGTAATTGTCGTTTATCGTTTTGTTTGGATCAGTACGATAGTGAGGTTCGACTTTTGTTCCATTGTCGCGATCGTATCCATCCACTTTGTGGTAATTGGGATTCACTTGACTATGGACAGAAATTGAAAGACAGGCTAAGGCTAAGAGTAATAGGTATTTCATAGTGATAAAAATTTAGAGGGGTTAGGAATGGCCTCACGCTGGTCATATGAGATCTTTAGAGACTAGTTCAAAACTAATCAAAGGATACAACAAAACCTACTCAGACAACTGAAGGCAAGTTGCAATACCCACGACAGTTGAATGAATACGAGTAAACTACCAAAAACCATCTTGATCAATTCCAACGGGACAATCGAGCACAATCATCTAGTTTGCTGATGCTACGACCCGACATAACGGGAGCATGAGGAAGGTCAGATAGCGTATACAAAAGTGCATCAAGCACAATTTCTACCCAGAAGCCACTACATGTCCGACTCAAGTTTCTTCACTTGCCAGAAGGTCTTGAGATCGTTTATCATCTTGTCCTTATCTTTATAAAATACCTTATGCCCATTTTTATCAGAATAATCGATCCCGAAGGCTGTACTTTGCTCCCACTCATTCATCTTCTTGTACAATGGTAAGTCTGTATTGACATACTTGGCCCTCACTTGCGTAAGGGGCTTGGTTTCCCAAACCTCTCAGGGGAGTCGAACCCCCGACCTGCTGATTACGAATCAACCGCTCTAACCAACTGAGCTAAAGAGGCACGGGCCAAATTTACAGTAACTATTCAGAAACAAGCAATTTTTGGCCGAAAAAATTGAAATTGGCGCAAAGATTCGAATCATGAAGGAAGTCCAAGGCTACGAATGGGTCACGAAACCTACCCTGATGCTCAATGCAGCAATCGCAAAATCCAATATCCAACGGATGGCCGACAAAGCGCGAAGGCTTGGGCTTCAGTTCCGTCCGCATTTCAAAACCATTCAGTCGGCAGAGTTGGCGGAATGGTTTCGGGCGGTCGGCGTGCAGAAGATCACGGTCAGTTCGATTGAGATGGCCACTTATTTTGCGGACAACGGCTGGAACGACATCACGGTTGCTTTTCCGGTGAATGTCCGCGCCATGGCGGCGCTCAACGATTTGGCCTCCCGCATCAGCTTGGGAATCCTGATTGCCGACGTCTCGGCTTTGCCCAAATTGGCCGCGGGCTTGCAGCATCCCGTTCGCGCTTGGATCGAAGTCGATACCGGCTACGGCCGCTCGGGCTTGCCTTGGGACGACGCCCTTGCCCTTGCGGCCGCAGCCGAAGCCATCGTGCAGGTTCCGCAGCTGACATTCGCAGGGATCCTCGGGCACGGCGGCTATACCTACAATTCTCATGGGCTCAACGAGATTCTCGCTGCGCATGAAAAGGACATTCAGCGGTTGGCGGCGGCAAAATCGGCTTTGTTGGATGCTGGTTTCAAGGACTTTGAAACCTCGACGGGCGACACGCCAGGCTGCAGCCGTGCAGAAAACTTCGAAGGCGCAGACGAAATCCGGCCGGGGAATTTTGTTTTCTATGACATTCAGCAACAGCAGATTGGGTCCTGTGGGTTCGAGCAAATTGCAGTCGCATTGGCTTGCCCTGTGGTGGCCGTTTACCCGGAACGAAACGAAGTGATCGTCCATGGCGGCGGCGTTCATCTGGGAAAGGATGTGCTGCCCCGAACCGCCTTCGGCGCGAGCTACGGAGCCATTGCCCTTCCGAAACCCGGTGGTTGGGAAATGCCGGAAATGGGTTGTTACCTTCGGAGTATTTCGCAAGAGCATGGCGTGGCCGTTTTGCGACCGGATTTGATTCAAAAGATCGCGGTGGGTGACCTTTTGATGGTGCTTCCTGTGCATTCCTGCATGTCTGCCGACCTCATGGAAAACCTGTATATGGTCGATGGGTCGGATCCGCAACGGCCGGTGAGGATGATGAAATCAGAGAAGCATTGATTTGTCCAATTTGGTTTCTTGGCGAAAATTCGGCGGATGCTGCTTTTCCATCCAAAATTTTATATAAATTCGAAAGGCGGGCATGGCATTTTCCGCGAATCTCGGTTCAGAAGCTGTACAATTTGATTGTCAGCGGATTGAACACAGGAATGTGAAGTAGTGTTTTAGAAAAGAATCATGACATCTATGGGTTGGAATTTCAGGGGGATATTCACGGCTACTTTATTGGGCTGCATTGTTTTCATTGCCGGGTGTGCAAGCAAGGTCTATTACACAGATGATGCCCGCCTCGCATTGGAAGCGGCCAAAGAAGACGTAACCAAGCTTCAGTTTTACAACGACAAAGAATTTCTGTTGCGTCGCAAGACCACAAGTCGTCAGTTGGAGACGGTGGAAGGTGTCGTGGAGAAGACCGAAGGATTGCGCGTGCAGGACCTTCGCATTCGCCGGGGAACGCCTTGCCGCTTGGACAGTGTGAGCGGCAATAGCTATTGGATTCGGTTTGAACTGGGTCAGGGTGAAACGCTTCGTTTTTACAAGAATCAATATGATCATTACCAAATTTGGGCAGACCGCTGGCACTCAGGCCGCGGCAATATCGTCTACGGTGGCAAAGACTACATCATCGAGCGTATCGGCAATGATTGCCTGTTGATGGTCAAAAATTCGCAATCATTCAGAAAGAGTAATCAGAAGAAAGTCGCCGAGGGTGTTGATGTCAACGAAGATATCCGCGAAGTACCTCTTGATTCAGCGGCTACCGAAACGCCCAATAAATGATCCCAACTGCGATTGTTGCAACCGCACATCTGAAAAGAAAGCAATGAAATCGAAATATTCACTCTCCATGTTGATTTGGGCAAGCCTCGTGGTTTTGACCATGATGGCCTGCAAGCCCAAATCTGTGTTTTTGGAGTCGGTGCGCGTCGAGCTCGATACATCCGATGTTGACTTGCGTAAAGTGCAGTTTTTCAACGACAAACCGATCATCTTGCGTAGAAAAGCAACGGAATCCGACATCAGGCAAAGCGGTGGCAAAATGGTCGAGGTCGATGGTGAGCGTGTGCAGGAAATCCTCATCAAAAAAGGAACCAAGGGTGTAATGGTCGGCGACAAAAACGGGAAGATGCTGATCGCCTTCGAACGCGGGGAAGGAAAATACCTTCGGTTTTACAAGAATGCGAAGGGAGCCTATCAAATCGACGCCGACAAATGGGTGAACCGACGCGGAATGGTGACCTATGCAGACTTGGGCTTCGCGATTGAAACTGAAAGCAATGATGTTTTGCTGATGTACAAAGAGCAAAAGAAGTTCCAATCTGCGTCTGAGCAGCGCACCGTCAAGGGGCTCAAAGTAGTGAAGTCCAAAAAGCCGGGTAAATAACCCCTTGTCCTCCACGTGGACGGCATTTGTTGCCCGTCAAATGTGCGTCCTTGCCACAATTGTCGATCATACGATTAAATTCGCAGCATGTCCACGAAGAAAACCACGGATTCCAAAAGCCAATCGGCTTCCCTGCCACCTGTCAGCCTTGCTGACCGTCAAAGCTTTATCGCCTCGGGATATTTCCCATTTGCCATTATTTTCCTCATCGCCTTCGTGCTGTATGGCAATACGGTGATGTACGACTATGCGCTCGATGACTCCATCGTGATCACGAGCAACAGCTACACCAAGGAAGGTAATTTCGGCAAAATCTTCTCTACGGACGCATTCGAAGGCTTTTTTGGGGGGAAACGCGATCTCGTCGAAGGAGGACGTTACCGGCCGCTCAGCATTGCAACTTTCGCCGTCGAATGGTCCATTTCACCCAACAACCCTTCCTTTTCACATTTCAATAACGTTGTGCTGTATGCGATTTGCGGGATGTTGCTCTTTGTCTTCCTTCGAATGGTTTTTCCCGAAAAGGATGCCTCAAAGTGGTGGATGGGCGTACCTTTTTTGTTGACCTTGCTGTATTTGGTGCATCCGATCCATACCGAGGTGGTTGCCAATATCAAAGGCCGCGACGAATTGATGGCTTTGCTGTTTCTCTTGGCCGGAATGATTGCTGCGTTCAAATACATGGATGCAAATCGACCGCTATGGCTCCTTGCCGCTTTTGTCAGCTTTTTCCTCGGCTTGATGTCCAAGGAAACCCCGCTCCCATTTGTCGTCATTTTGCCCATAACGATCCTCTTCTTTCGCAAGGCAAAGGCTTCCAAAGTCGCGCTTGCTTCCTTGCCCTTCCTCCTGGCAACAGGCGCCTACCTCGCCATCCGCTTCAGCGTCTTGGGTACAGACGTCGGCGGTAAAGGCAGCGGAACGGAAATCCTCAACGATCCCTTCCTCTTTGCAACAAGCGCGCAGCGTACAGCCACGGTTCTCGAAACTTGGGGCATGTACTTGGTCAAGCTGATCGCACCGATTCAGCTTTCGCATGACTATTATTTCAATCAAATTCCGCTGACGACGTTCAAGGATCCTATCGTCTTGGCTGCCATGGCGGCAAATATTGGCTTGCTCGGCCTTGGTATCTGGCTCGCAGCCAAACGCAATCCGATTGGATTTGGCATCCTGTTTTATTTCATCAGCTTCTCAATCACGTCCAACTTGGTGGTGTCGATCGGCACAACCATGGGCGAACGTTTTGTTTTTGTTCCTTCGCTCGGTTTTGTCATCGCCTTGCTGTTTGCACTCAAAGCGCTTGCAAAAAGCATGAAATGGAGCGACAAAACACTGTTTTACGGACTGATGATCGTGATCGTCGTCCCTTTTAGCCTCCGAACGATCGTTCGGAATCAGGCCTGGAAAGACAACTTCACGCTCTTCACGACCGACGCCAAGACGTCTCCCAATTCGGCCAAGGTGCGCACTGCGGCCGGTGGTGTGATGATCGAGCGCACGGACGAAAAGGGCGTTTCAGCATCAGAACAGAACAAATTGCTGCGCGATGCCATCGTTCACCTGAATGCTGCGGTCAAAATCTATCCTGAGCACGGCAACGCTTGGCTGCTCCTGGGAAATGCCTACCACAAGCTGGAGGACTACAACAACTCGATCATTTCCTATCAGAATACGATGAATTTCAGGCCCTTGCTTTGGGATGCGTACAAAAATGCGCAGATCACGGCACGGAAGATGAAGCGATTTGACTTGGCATCCGGATTTTACAAAGTCGAATTGGAACGCAAAACGGCCAACAAGGTTGCCATCGGTGCAGACTTTTGGTTTGACCGCGCCAACAATTACGAAGAATGGGGTCAGCACGCGGATTCGGCGATCTGGGCTTATGGCGTCGCATTGCAGAATGATCCCAAAATGGCCAAGGCCTACGGGCAAATGGGGCGCGTTTACGGCATGCAATTGCAGGACTTTGACCACGCCATCGAGTTTGGGGAAAAAGCACTTGCCATCGATCCCAAGCTCGACTGGGTCTATGAAAACGTCGGAATTGCCAATGCAATGAAATCGAATTTCCCTGGTGCCATTGCTGCATTTCAACGCGGATTGCAAGTGTCCCCCAATAGCGCAAAGCTTTACTTGAACCTCGCGCTCACCTATCAAAACATGGGTGACCAAGCGAATGCCGGCGCCGCATTTGCCAAGGCATTCGAGCTCGACCCAAGCTTGAAGCGATAGCCACAACCGGTTGATTAGCTGGATTTGAAAACAATTTCCCGCCGCTGATGGTCTAGGCTTCATGTCAAAAATCAAAGCGATTATCACAGGCGTTACCGGCATGGTCGGCGAAGGCGTCCTTTTGGAATGCCTGCAAAATCCAGCCGTCGAATCCGTGTTGGTGCTCGGTCGCAGAACCTGCGGCTACCAGCACCCGAAGCTCAAGGAGGTTGTGCACGCGGATCTCTATGACATTGAGTCCATTGCATCCCAATTGGCAGGCTACAATGCCTGTTATTTCTGCCTTGGAACGAGTTCGGTAGGAATGAAGGAGCCCGACTATTTCAAGGTTACCTATACGCTTACCCTCGGCATCGCCAAGGTTCTTGCGCAGCAAAATCCAACGATGACCTTCTGTTATGTGTCGGGTGCAGCAACCGACGGCACGGAAAAGGGAAGCAGCATGTGGGCGCGGGTCAAAGGCAAAACGGAGAATGACCTGGCGAAGCTGCCGTTTAAACAAGTGTTCAATTTTCGTCCCGGATATATGCATCCGACGCCCGGCCAAAGGAACGCACTCTCCTATTACCGGTGGATCAAGTGGATGTATCCCTTCTTTCGCGCAGTAACACCGGGATGGGTTTCCACGTTGCAGGAGCTCGCCTTGGCGATGATTCATGTGACGGAAGCCGGGTATCCAAAACAGGTTTTGGAGGTCAGGGATATCGTGACTGCAGCCAAAGGTTGATCGCTTTAGCTTCGTCTTAGGAAGTGGACGAATGGATGATATGCCTATTTGTATTGACTGAAATTAAAAAGTCATAAATAGCTGTATATTTGAGTTTTATAATCTATTATTACATATTCAAACAATTAAATTAAGCCATTCGAACGGAACTATCCATCGACCTGTTTTGTCCATTTCCATTGTAGTTTTATTGCAACAATTGAAATCCAATTCACTGTAGTAAAACCATGACATTCGTCATTCCGAAGCCGTCCAAATCTCATCGAAGCGGTATGTCGCAATTCCCTAAATTTGCTCAGCCGCCTTTGACGCGGACACATTGAACGAGAACTTCGAAATATGATTACCCCTACCACTCCCTATCTTTTTTTTACAGGCAAAGGCGGCGTTGGCAAGACCTCATTGGCCTGCGCCACGGCATTAAAGCTTGCTGACGAAGGGAAAAGGGTTTTGCTCGTAAGTACCGACCCGGCCTCCAATTTGGCGGATGTATTGGCAAGCAGTGTCACGGAAGTGGCCAAGCCGATTGACGGTCAGCCGAGATTGCATGCGATCAACATCAACCCCGAGGTCGCTGCCGAAGAATACCGCGATCGGGTGATTGCGCCCGTGAAAAGCATCTTGAGTGGTCCGGAAATTATCCAGCTCACCGAAAGCCTTTCAGGTGCTTGCACCACCGAAATCGCCTCTTTCGATGAATTTGCAAGGTTTATTGCCGGCGAAGGTGATGCTGCCCAATACGATGTCATTGTCTTTGATACCGCGCCAACCGGGCACACCCTCCGCCTACTGGAATTGCCCGCTGCATGGAGCAGCTTTGCCCTGACAAATCCGGCGGGTGCTTCCTGCCTTGGGCCCTCGTCGGCACTCAAAAGCAGTCAGCAGCGTTATCAGACCGTGGTCGAGCGCTTGCGTGATCCCAAAACCACGACCTTTTACATCGTGGCAAGGGCAGACAAACATTCGCTTGCAGAGGCCGCACGCACGACAACCGAACTTTCAGCACTTGGAATGAGCAATCAGAAATTGCTGATCAACGGGGTTTTGCAAGCTCAAGATTCATCCGATCCTGTCGCCAACAAGATTGTGAACTTGGCCAACCATGTTCTTGATCAGATCCCGGATGATCTAGCAAAGCTTGAACAATCGACCTTTCCGCTCCTGCCTTACAATGTTTTAGGTCTTGAAAAATTGCGCAGCTTACTGGATCCCGCCAAACGTTTGGCGATTCTTGAGGCCTCGGCCAAATCCGGGACTGCCATCGATCACCACCTTGGCGGAATCACCCAATTGGTCGACGAATTGGCTGTGCAGGGCCACGGCTTGATCATGACCATGGGCAAAGGTGGGGTCGGCAAAACGATTTCGGCAGCGGCCATTGCCACGCTGCTCGCCCGTAAAGGCTTTGCAGTGCACCTGACGACGACCGATCCGGCCGCGCATATCCATGAATTCATGGCGCAATTGAAGGATCTGCCCGGAACTTTGACCGTGGACCGCATCGATCCGCATGTCGAGACGCAGCGTTACATGGACAAGGTGATGGCACAAAAGGGCAAAAACCTGGACGAAGAAGGAAAACGATTGCTCGCCGAGGATTTGAAATCGCCCTGCACGGAGGAAGTTGCGGTGTTCCATGCTTTCTCCAAAGCGATACAAACTGCCAAGCGTCAGTTCGTCGTCATCGACACCGCCCCGACGGGGCATACCTTGCTTCTGCTCGATACCACCGGCAGCTACCACAAAGAGGTGCTCCGCCATTCCAATCTTGCGGCCGACCGGATCAAAACCCCGTTCATGTACTTGCAAGATGCCGAATTTGCCAAAATCATCCTTGTGAGCCTGCCCGAAACCACGCCTATGCGCGAGGCCGCGAGCCTGCAAGACGATCTCGGACGCTCGGGCATCCGCCCCTATGCCTGGGTCATCAACCAATGCCTCTCTGCCGTGCCCAACCTTCGTGATCCCTTGCTGCGCCAACGCGCTGCAAATGAAGGTGCTGTAATCGATCAAATCGAGCAGTCGTTGAGTCAACGCGTCTTTGGCATTCCCTACCTCACCTCCGAAAATGTACTCGCGGAATTGGTAGGCGAATCCGTTCCTGCGGTGTAATCGGCAATCGGCAGACGTGGATTTTCGAGGAATCTTTGCATGACAATTCCGGAGAATGCTTATTTTTCCTAGATGGATCATGCGAAAGCACCCACGCAGCCTCAAAACGGTTCCCGGCTCAAATTGCGACTGGTTTTCCTGCCGTACATCGCCTTGGCGGTAGGATTGTTGTTGGTATACACCGGCCTGCGTTGGTTGCTGGACATCAAGCTGGAAATTGTCCCTCTCGGCGTCGAATGGCTTCAAATTTGGATTCCCGGACTACTTGGACTTGGAATTGTCTTTCTGGTGATGCGACGCCGTTTTGCCCTGCTCAACCTCCGCGGGGAACGCGCCGACGGCTATTTTTATTACCCCATTCTGGTTGGTCTGTTGGCTGCGGTGCCGGTGATGGTGACGCAATTGTACGTGGAACAAGCAAGCTTTTCGCTCGTTGCGCTCGGGAAACCATCCGAAATCGATTTTCAGCAACCTCAAAAATATTACCGGTTTGATCAATTTGCCGTTGACAGCATGATTTCCGGCGGCGTGGCGATGGAAGTGACCCGAAATGATGGCAGCAACGACTTCACATTGCACCTTTACATTGCACTGCCCATCGTGGATTCCGCCGCCAACGATCCTAACGGACGGTTCAATGTCTGGTTTTGCCAGGAGTATCTGCAACGAATGAACGACAACCTCTCCGATGCGGAGAAGGATACGATTGCGGAAGAGTTTTTTGAAACGTCGGTTGCCAGTTTTCTGAATTTCGACCTGACGACCGTCTCCTTTTTTGAGAATGAACCGCAATCGGCCGACCGGGAAGCCTACGAAACCGCGATTGTAAAGCAAGGGCAAGTGGACGCAGGCAGCCCGATCGTACTGCTGGTCGCGCATTCGGAAGCATTCGAAAACCGCACGGGCAATACCCTCTTTTGGTGCTTCGGGTCATTCGCGATTTGCAGCCTGATAGCGTTGATGATGTTTCTGATTCCCAAATTGGACCCCGAGGAGTTGCAACGATTTCGGGAGCGGAAACCGATGTCAGAGGATGAATTTGTCGATTTTCTGCGTTTTTTCATTCCCCGGGCACCGCATTGGATGACCGTGATCCTCATTGACATCAACATTGTTTTGTTTCTCGTGATGGCCTTGAGTGGAATGAATGTCTTTTCTCCAGACGCATTGACTTTGTTGAAATGGGGTGCTTCGCATGGGCAATTGGTGGTCGAAGGTGATTATTGGCGCCTGTTGGTCAATACTTTTGAACATGCCGGAATCCTCCATTTGGCCATGAACATGTTTGGATTGGCGATTACCGGCATGTTGACGGAACCCATTCTGGGAAAATGGCGTTTGCTGATCGTTTATTTGGTTTCCGGCATTGCGGGAAGCCTCGCAAGTGTGTTCTGGAATGCCAACGTCGTCTCGGTGGGCGCCTCGGGTGCGATCTTCGGATTGTTTGGTGCGATTTTCGCCTTGTTGATCACCGGATTCATCCCCAAAGCTGAGAAGGCCATTTACAAGTACCTGCTGATCGTTTATGGCTTGGTAAGCCTCCTTTTTGGCTTTCTCAATCCGACGACAGACAATGCAGCCCATATTGGCGGATTGGTTGCCGGATTCATTTGCTGTTTGGTGCTTGCATTTCTTTTCCGAAAGCAACTGACACCCAAACCCGATTAAAATCCGAGGACTTATTCAGCAAGCCACTTGTCCAACTGATCCGCGATCAAGGGATAGTCGACATTCGCTGGAATATGCTTGGCTCCTTTCAGGGTCACGGTTGCCTTCAAGGTTGGAAAACAATCCCTGAGCCTTTCCAACGCCTTTTCTCCCGGAAAGAAAATGTCATCTTCCGCCACCATTGCATAAACCGGTGCCTGAAACCCTTTGACCTCCGACGCTTTGAGCAAAGGAGGACGACGGTAATCCATCTTCAATCCCGTAAGCGTAAGCTTTTGAAATTGAACGGAATACTCATCTTGGAGTCAAGTAAAATGCCTGCATGAATTTGAGAAGATGCTTGTCCTTTTTGGTCATTTGAAAGCGGATCAGCGGAAACATCAAACGCGTGAAGCTCTTCCATCCTCCCCCGTTGACCAAACCCGAAGGAACCACAAAAATTGCCTTGGAAACGCGCTGCGGCGCAAACACGATCAGCCGTTGCAACAAAAATGCTCCAAACGAAACGCCAATAACCGGTACCTCGGGCAGCCCCAGCCCTTTCAGGACTTCATCGAGCCATATACCGTAGCTGTTGTCATCGATCGGCGGACGCGTTTCAGCACTTTTGGTCGATTGTCCGATCGTATCCACCGCGTAAATCCTGTATTTATCCACCAAGGAGCGCATCGCCTCCAAAGCCATCGGCGCTCCCGCATTGATTCCATGCAGCAAAACAACCGGAGGGAGATGCTTTTCCCCCGCAACGATCACATGCGTCTGGCCAAATCCAGTTTCTATATATTCCTCGGAATAAGTCGGCAAACCACATGCCGCGAGTTTTGCATCGTACAAGGCCAAAATCGCCGCCTTTGCTTCGGGGGATTTATAAATCGTCGGAGGAGTAACAGTAGCCATTTTTTCGTAGGTAAATTGGAAGAACAACGCAAAAATAAAGACATTTTTGATATTTAGGCCAATTGGACTAAATTATTATTTGATTAGTTTTGTAGGATGAAAACCAAGGATCGGATCAAAGCTGTCGCCTGTGAATTGTTCAATCAACATGGGCTTTCCGAGGTGACTTTGCGCGATGTTGCGCAGGCAATGAACCGCGCCTACGGGAATATCACCTACCATTTCCCCAACAAAGAAGCCGTGGTCATAGCGCTTTACCAGGATATGGCGGAGGGGCTTTGGACGATTTCAAGCCAATTTCAAGCGAAGCAAGATCTCTTGGAAGTCATTTTGCGGGCACCGGGAGACACCTTTTCCCTGTCCATGCGCTACCTTTTTTTGTACAAGGACTTTCTGGAGATCGTCCGCCATTTTCCCGAAGTTTCCGAGGCTGCTCGACAGTCCAATACGATGCGCAAGGGCAAACTCAAATTGGTCATGCAGCAGCTGCAGTCGCTCGGCGACCTGAGAGCGGAATTGAGCGACGCCGAATTGGACTATCTCATGGAGCTGAGCGGGGCCATGCGGACATTTTTCTTCGTTCAACTGACGCCCGAGGAATTTCATGATCCCGATCTCGCGGCCAAGTACGTGGCGTATGTCAACAGGTTGCTGTTCCCTTATTTGACGCAACAGGGACAGGAGCGTTATTTGGCCATTCTTGGGAAATGGTGAATTTGCCTGCAATGCAGGGGCCGTGTGCAACGCAATGAGCAACAATGGAATGGCGTTTTGAATGACCCGAAATATGATCGATTTCCATTTCGAAATTGGTCTCCATACCTTACATTTATGGCAAATTCGAAGTCATGAAAAGAAGACACCTCCCCGAACTCGAAGACGAAACTTGGTTCCCCACATTTCTGCGGGATTACGGGACCGATTATCTGCAATTTCTGGTGAATGCAACTGGATTTTACAAGGATTTGGTGCCGACGATGCAGCGCGGGCTTGCGAAGGCAAAGCAGAAGGTCGTCGTGGACATTGCAGCCGGCGGCGGTGGCGGCTGGAAAAAACTCGGTCCCGACTTGAAGGCTGCCGAACCTGATGTGAAGGTGATTCTGACCGACTTTTTTCCCAATTTGCCTGCATTCAAGGCCTTGGCTGCCAAGGATCCCAACCTCTACACCTTCCGTACTGAATCGGTTAATGCGCTTGACGTGCCCAAGGATTTGCAAGGTTTGCGCACGCAATTCCTTTCGTTCCACCATTTCCGGCCCGAGGATGCCACCAAGATTTTGCAGAATGCAGTGGATTGCCAATCGCCGATATTGATTGTGGAAGCTACCGAACGGAACGTAGGGAACGTCATCAAAATGATCTCCACCCTCCTCATTTCACCGTTTTTGATTCCATTTTCGGGCCCATTGAAGTTCGGAAGGCTGTTTTTCACTTATATCATCCCGATTTTGCCACTGTTTATTGCTTGGGACGGTGTGGCATCCGTCTTTCGCAGCTTCTCCTGCCGAGGTCAAGCCGCCAAATGGTCTCAAGAATGCCAACAGCTTCACCTGGGAAAATCGGTTGGCAAGGCAAAGTGCTGCAAAATTTTGGTGTCTAGGATTGCCGAAAGAGGGTTGGTTCACATGATAATCTCCCTGAAAATGGCCTTTAACGACCCCGACATTCGGAATCTCTTTTTCCACGACCAACTCATCGGTAAGGTTTGGGATACGCATAACAGCTTGGTTTCGACGGATGGTCAGTTTGAATGCATTATCACCGAGCCATGTTGGTTAGAGTTTCTCTCTGATTTCGAATTGCTCTTTTACGGGATGATGGAAGACGGGCCAAGGCATTTTGAAGCCGTGATCGCTGCCTTATCGATCGCTTATGGCGAGGAAGTTTTCGAGGAAGATGCCTGGCGAATTGAGGACGAGGATGGTTCGTCGGCGCAATCCCTCTGGCAACCCCCATTGATCGACTTGGAGAATGGACGGATTTCCCTGCGGATCAATAGGTATTCCGAATGAGGAACGACTTGATGCGCCATCAACTTACGACGCTGGTTACGGGCACTTTGGCTTGCTTTGACTTGGCAGCAACCTTCAATATGGAAACTCCCAAGACGACTCCCCGGTCTGAATCGTATGGCCTTCACTTGGAGGTTTGTCTCGGTGTCGGAATTACTGGGTAACAAAATGCATCGCAATTCGCTCACAAACAACGCGTAGTATTTATATTCAGAATGAAAACAGCATTCGATTTCGAAACCTACGCACTCAAAAACAGCTACGTGCTGGATTTTCGAGGATGTCCGTTTGTGACGTTGTTGGACGAGACGATCTTCCGTCCTTCATTTTACATCCAAATGGCCATTTTCGGGGCTGCCATCCAAATCACCAAGACGGAAATCGTTTCAGCGGATGAAAACAAGATTAATTTGAAGGTACTTTCCTCCGAATGTCCTGTATCGCAATTCGTTAGGTTGTGGAACCGTGCGGAGGCGATCAAGGTGTCGCCCTTCCACTTGCGGGACTTTGGACCTGTGGGCCGCGACGGCTCCATTTACAGCCTGACGATGGGCCAAGGCACCAATTTCGCGACCTTCAATTGGTGGACGGCGAGTTCACAACACCCTGAATGGGCCGCACTCGACGTTTGGATCGAGGAATTTCTCGCTTTTGAACGCAACCTGACCTACCGTGAAATTTGGCAAATTGAAGCGGCGATGATGCAAGACAAAACCCTACGGACGGAGAGCTTCGCCATGGAATTCAGGCGGATTTAGACTTTTTTTATAGCGTCCGCATGGTAAATCCGAGAAAAAATCGCAAATTGTGATCAAACTCACTTGAGACAATCTTTTTCAATTAAATCTTAATACAACCTGTTATGAGAAAATTCGCATTGACAATTGCGGCCATTTTGGTCATGGGATCGGCATTTGGGCAAGTCTGGAGCTATGATTGGCATGGGGCGTGTAGAAAGGTTGCATACCACGACACCAAGCTTGCTGGCGATGGTCTTTTCTATTCGGCGCGAATGGACATTATAAAAGTCCAGTCGATTTAGACCCAACGACGTCAATGATTTTTCCCGATAGGTAATTGGAATGCTTGGGCAATTTTCTGGCCAGAAAATAATTGAATGGTCGTATGATGGGATTTACAAGGAGGGACATTCGTGTTCGTGGTATAGCGATGGAGAGTTGGGCAATTTGCGGAACTTCGGATTCGACCTTGACCTTGACCTCCAACCCCAATTTGCAAGCGCTACAAATTCGCTTTCCAGTCCTCGGAACTTTATACGCATGTTAACAATTCCGACTGGAGGATATTTTAAGGCTTGCACTACGGATATCCGCGCCACCATTTTGATAAAACTGGCATCTCTATGTTGCTGGAACCTTTATTGTTCACTGGGGGCATTTCTGGTGCCAAACAGATATTGAACTTCTTCCGGGATAGGATTCCTCACCAAGCACCTAAAATCTGCTTTGGGCAAAAAATGGACATGCAGAACTCTGGGTGAAATGGACTCAAAGGCTGATGTCGGAGGTCCAGCTTTGAAGTAAGCCCTTGGTGATAAAGTAAATTCGTACTTTCCTCTTTTGGAGGCCTCGTTTGATTTGGATCCTAACTCCTTGGGAATGGATATTTTCTACAAAATAACCTGATCACCTCATGCTAATGCACATTTGTTTCTAGGATGGATACAAACGGAGGTTTCGTCAATGCTATCTCATTTCGCGCAACTTGGAGGATTTGAACCTTGGGATGCTTCTTTCTTGCAGATGATGGCGGTTTTTGTCGTTGGGGTCTCAATGCACAGGAGATGACTCATCATCGAAGCAAATGGCAGTTTTGCAGGTATTCGATCAACGGCTGATTATTGGCACCTGATTGCGAGATTTGATCAAACGAACAATTTGTCATGGTCAAAATCCTTGTATTCAAATTATGTGCTTGATATTAGAAAAATTTTGAAACGAATTCCTGGATTTATGTCAACGGTCATTTTTACGATAGCCTATTTGAGGTATCCGGATCAATAAGACAGCTTTTCAGACCTCTCAACCCAGTGTTGAACCAAGTATATAAGTACAAACAACGGGAATAATTTGGGATGGATTGTAGATCGGCCAATCAATTTCGCGCCAGGAAATTTTGCAGATGCTCGCAGGACTGCCGGTAATCAAGGGAAATCCTGGGGCATTTCCCAAAGGGTCTTGAATTCGATTCAAACCAGAAGTAGATCCATCCGGCGAGTTTCCCTCAACCGAATGCCACCTTGACTCCCTCAACTACAATGGAAAGAAGCTCGTCAATACGGAGCTACGTCCTAAACCTAACGACGGCTTCGTCAACACCCAAAGCCCCCATTCCCCCGCACAAGTGCTGGTCTACCCCAACCCAACCACGCAGGATCTCCGTATCCAAAGCGAATCCCCCTTCAGCAAGGTCACTTTGCAAGACCTCCAAGGCCGCGTTTTGATGTCGCAGACCTTCGACGCTGTCCAAAACCAAACTTTGGACATGTCGGCAATCAGCAGCGGAGTCTATTTGCTGACGATCGAAGGCGAGATGGGACGCGTCACGTCCAAGGTCGTGAAGCAATAACCTTCCCTCGATTACGCTCAAAATTTCGAGGGCAAAGTGGTTCGACCTGATCGAAATCCACTTTGCCCTCGTTCATTTTTGAATATCCCTGAACCGCCTGACTTTAGCACACTTTCAAGCTTCCAAACCGCATTCCACCCACAAAATATTCGTAAAATTCACATCCTGCGAGTCGGAAATTTCGGTATCAAACCCTATATTTAGGCTTTGTGGCCAATTTGAAGGTTTGAATGCAAGCTTTCAGTTTGTCTTTGGTCATTCAACGGAATACATCAAGATACATTAAATGATGCGAAATTTTTACGCTTTTCTCCTTGCTTGCTTTGGACTTTTTGGCATTCAGCAGGTGAATGCCCAATGTCCACAAATTACTTGTCCAACGAACATTACCACCAATGCCGCGAATGGCAACTGCGCTGCTACCGTGAGCTTTGCTGCTCCGGTAGGCACCAATCCTTGTGGTGGTTCGACAACAGCCACATTCAACTACACAGGTGCGCAACAAAGCTTCACTGTTCCTGTAGGCATCACGAGCATCACCGTGGACGCCCAAGGCGCGCAAGGTGGCGGCAATGGTGGCCTCGGCGGACGTGCGATCGCTACGATCCCAGTTACGCCGGGCGAAGTGCTGCAAGTATGGGTCGGTGGCAGGCCAACTGCACAACTTGGCCCAGGTGGATTCAACGGCGGCGGTGCGATTACCGTCGAACCTTGTGGAAGTGGTCCGACGTATTCGTGGCCTGGTGCAGGGGCATCTGACATTCGGCGTGGATCTGGTTATGCCAATCGACTGATTGTCGGCGGCGGCGGCGGCGGTCAAGGCTGGTCGACGGGTCTTGGTGGTGGCGGCGGCGGCACGACCGGTGTCGATGGCGCAGCCTCTTGGATTGCTGGAACCAATGGAAAAGGCGGCACACAAATCGCCGGAGGTATCGGTGGCTTTTACTCTGGAAATGGACAATCGTCACCCAATGGCACCCTAGGTGTGGGTGGGAATGCATCACCGTTGAATACCTATTGCACCGGCGGTGGTGGTGGCGGCGGCTACTATGGTGGTGGCGGCGGATATGTCTCTGCAGGTGGCGGTGGTTCAAGCTATGTCGCTTATCCCGGGAATACTTCAACGTCAACAACCGCCTCATTTCGTGCTGGAAACGGAGTGTAACGATCTCTTATACTGGAGCTGGTTCAGCAACAACCACACAAATCGCCGGACTTGCAAATGGCGCCTCCTTCCCCGTTGGCACGACTTCCAACACCTTTTCGGTGAGCGATGGTCTTGGAAATTCAGCCTCTTGCTCATTTTCGGTGACGGTGGTTGACGCCCAAGCACCCTCCATCACCTGCCCTGCCAACATCACCGCCAACAATACCGTTGGCACTTGCGGCGCGGTTGTCAACTACGCAGCACCTGTTGGCACCGACAATTGCAGCGGTGTCACTTCGAGCCGTACAGTTGGCCTTGCGAGCGGAGCTTCCTTCCCGATTGGAACCACTACCGTCACCTATCAGGCGACGGATGCCGCCGGTTTGACCGCAACGTGTTCGTTTACAGTAGCCATCAGCGACAATGAGGCGCCGGCCATCACCTGTCCATCCAATATCGTCGCCAACAATACCACAGGAAGTTGCGATGCGATTGTGAGCTACAATGCACCAACGGGCACCGACAATTGTACCGGCGTCACCTCAAACCGCACTGCAGGACTCGCAAGCGGCTCAACTTTCCCGATAGGCGCGACGACCGTTACCTATTTGGCGACTGACCTCGCTGGCTTGACCGCCACCTGTTCATTCACCGTCACGGTCAATGATACCGAAGCTCCAACCATCAATTGTCCATCCAATGTGACGATAAACGCAGATTCAAGCACTTGTGGTGCCGCCGTTTCGTTCAATACCCCAGCTGGTACTGACAATTGTGGTGCAGCAACGACCCTGCAAACAGCAGGATTGGCGAGTGGTGCTACATTTCCAGTTGGTGTTACGACACAGGTGTTTGGCGCAACAGACGGGGCAGGAAACACCACAACCTGTTCATTTTCAGTAACAGTCGTGGATATTGAGACGCCAACAATCTCTTGCCCATCCAACGTTTCAGCAGCTGCAAATGGTGCTGGCTGCACAGCGACCGTCACCTACAACACACCGGTTGGAACGGACAATTGCACGAACTCCTCGACAGTATTGTCGGGCGGTTTTGCCAGTGGTGCAGCATTTCCTTCCGGTGTCACAACTGTGACGTACACCGTCGCGGACCAATCTGGAAATTCTGCAACGTGTTCATTTACAGTAACTGTCAGCGGAAACGTCAGCAGTACGCAAAATTTGACCATTTGCAATGGTGCTAGCGTGACTGTCGGAACAAATACCTATTCGACGGCGGGGGTTTATACCGACCTTCTTGCGAATGCCTTCGGATGCGACTCTGTTGTAACGACCGTCCTGTCCGTGACCAACGTGAATACGGGAACGACCTTGAATGGCATCGTGTTGTCGGCAGCCGCCAACGGCGCAACCTACCAATGGCTGGACTGCGACAACGGCAACGCTGCGATCAGCGGAGCAACTTCGCAGACCTTCACGCCTTCGGTAAATGGCAACTATGCCGTCGTGGTGACCGAAAATGGCTGTACCGACACCTCGGCATGTACGAGCGTGACCGTTGTGGGATTGCAGGAAGCATTCGGCAGCGAATTCAGTTTGCATCCCAACCCCAGCAATGGATTGGTCACCATCGAATTCGGACAATCCTTGTCTGATCTTGAGATCCGCGTGACCGACTTGACGGGCAAGGTTTTGTATGCCAAGGACCATGTCAACGGCAATCAAGTGTTGCTGGACATGCGTTCGTTGAGCCACGGTGTGTACCTCGTCGAGGTGCGCTCCGCTGACTTGCGCAAGGCTTTGCGCATGGTGGTGCAATAAGTTTTTGAGTTTTCATCGATCGCCGCTGCTTCGGATTGTCTGGAGCAGCGGCGATTTGGTTTTATAAAAGGCTCGAGAGCGTTGAAGGGTTTCGAACTTCGTTCCTAGAAACCATTCCAAATAAACCAC